>NZ_CP109487.1:7348750-7670000 GCF_036227605.1 Streptomyces sp. NBC_01439
GGGTGAGTAGGCGGAATCAGGAGGGCGGTGCGGATCTTACGATCTTGCCGGTACTGCTGATCAGGCGAACGCGATGTTGTACAGACCACCGGCGAGCGCGGCACCGACGAGCGGGCCGACCACCGGGATCCAGGAGTAACCCCAGTCGGAGCCGCCCTTGTTGGGCAGCGGCAGCAGGGCGTGCACGATGCGCGGGCCGAGGTCGCGCACCGGGTTGATGGCGTAGCCGGTCGGGCCACCGAGCGAGAGACCGATGCCGACGACCACGAACGAGGTGATCAGGACGCCGATGACACCGAGGCCCTTGCCGCCGTCCTGGAGGCCCTGGGTCAAGATCGCCAGGACCAGGACGGCCGTACCGATGATCTCGGTCGCCAGGTTCTGCACGACGTTACGGATCTCGGGGCCGGTGGAGAAGATGCCGAGCACCGGACCGGCCACGTCGTGCGGGTGCGGGTCCTCGGGACCGAGCTTGGCGTCGCGGATGTGCTCCGGGTCGGCCAGGTGGACGCGGAACTGCCCGTAGTAGGTGATCCACATCAGGACCGCGCCGAGCATGGCGCCCAGCAGCTGGCCGGCGAAGTAGACGGGCGTGTCGCCCCACTCGCCGGTCTTGACGGCGAGGCCGACGGTGACCGCCGGGTTGAGGTGCGCACCGGAGAGCGGCGCGGACACGTAGGCGGCGATCAGGACGGCGAAGCCCCAGCCGAAGGTGATCGCGAGCCAGCCCGCATTGCGGGCCTTGGAGCTCTTGAGTGTCACGGCGGCGCAGACGCCACCACCGAGCAGGGTGAGCAGGGCGGTACCGATGGTCTCGCCGATGAAGATGTCGGAGCTGGACACCCGCGACTCCTTACGTACGTCCAGGGGTGGGCGGACACCGGGTCCCTCCGGTGGTTCCGCGCACTCGGTGAGTTCTGCACCGGTCCTTGGCCTTGTCGCATCCTAGCGCGTATTGCCGGTAGGTGTTCGACAATGCCGACCGATGAACGGCAGTTTTCCGCCCAAGTGAAGAACGCGTCAAGGGTCGGCCAGGCCAATGTGTCGGATCGTTACCCGTAGGTGCGATCAGCCAAATCCAGCCATTCGATGGCCGAGATAGGGCGAAAAAAGGGCAGAAGGGGGCCAGGTGATGGCCTAAACCTGCTAAAGGGAGGTCAGAACCGGCCCGCGCCGAGATCGCGTGAAACCGCACGCGCACAGTCCCGCACCGAGGCCACCAGGGCCGCACGGGGCTCGCCGCCCTCGCCGCACACCCGCTCCACGGCGCCCGCCACCGCCACCGCGCCCACCGGCATCCGGCGCCGGTCGTGGATCGGCGCCGCCACCGACGCGACGCCCTCCCAGGTCTCCTCGACGTCGGCGGCCCAGCCGCGCGCCCGGGTCAGCCCGAGGACCTCCTCGAAGCCGATGCCGTCCGTGACCGTACGGGGGGTGAACGCCTCGCGCTCGACCTCCAGGGCCTGGGTGTGCGCCACCGGATCGTAGGCGGACAGCACCTTGCCCAGCGCGGTGGAGTGCAGCGGCTGCATGGCCCCGACCTCCAGCACCTGGCGGCTGTCGTCGGGCCGGAACACGTGGTGCATGATCAGCACCCCGCTCTGGTGGAGCACGCCCACGTACACGCTCTCGCCGCTCGCCCGGGCCAGGTCGTCCGTCCACACCAGGGCGCGGGCGCGCAGCTCGTGCACGTCGAGGTAGCTGTTGCCCAGGCGAAGCAGCTCCGCGCCCAGCTGGTACCGGCCCGAGGTCGGGTCCTGCTCCACGAAGCCCTCGGCCTGCAGGGTGCGCAGGATGCCGTGGGCCGTGCCCTTGGCCAAGCCCAGCGAGGACGCCACGTCCGAGAGTCCCAGCCGGCGTTCGCCGCCCGCCAGGAGTCGCAGCATCGCAGCGGCTCGTTCGAGCGACTGGATGTTCCGTGCCATCGTGCAGCCTCCTGCAGACCTTCGGTAGTACTGACCATCTTGACGCGGTTCGACAATGCTGAACAGTATCGGTCGATGTCGACCTTGCGCACCGTCGGACAGCTGTTCGCCGTACCGTCGCAGGGACACCGCCCCGGAAAGTCCCCGCCACAGAATGCAGTCCGCCACGTGGGACACCCACACCGGGGCGCCTGCCTCGCGGTTACCCTGGCCGCGTGCACCCTTGACACAGAGGGGGTGCAAAGCCGACAGCCGTCGCATCCCAGGGAGCACCCATGGCTTCGTTGCCCACCCCGCCCGCCGACACCCAGACCCGGGCCGATGCCCTCCGGGAGGCGCTCGCGACCCGCGTGGTCGTCGCCGACGGAGCCATGGGAACGATGCTCCAGGCGCAGGACCCCACCATGGAGGACTTCCAGCAGCTCGAAGGCTGCAACGAGGTCCTCAACATCACCCGCCCCGACATCGTGCGCTCCGTCCACGAGGCGTACTTCTCGGTGGGCGTGGACTGCGTCGAGACCAACACCTTCGGCACGAACTACGCGGCGCTCGCCGAGTACGACATCGCCGAACGCAATTTCGAGCTGTCGGAGGCCGGCGCGCGCATCGCCCGCGAGGTCGCCGACGAGTTCACCGCCTCCACCGGTCAGCAGCGCTGGGTCCTCGGCTCCATGGGCCCCGGCACCAAGCTCCCCACGCTCGGCCACATCACCTACGGCCAGATCCGCGACGCCTACCAGATCAACGCCGAGGGCCTGCTCTCCGGTGGCGCCGACGCGCTGCTCGTCGAGACCACCCAGGACCTCCTGCAGACGAAGTCCTCGATCATCGGCGCCCGCCGGGCCATGGAAGCCCTCGGCGTCACCGTCCCGCTGATCTGCTCCGTCACCGTCGAGACCACCGGCACGATGCTCCTCGGCTCCGAGATCGGCGCGGCCCTGACCGCCCTGGAGCCGCTGGGCATCGACATGATCGGCCTGAACTGCGCCACCGGCCCCGCCGAGATGAGCGAGCACCTGCGCTACCTCGCGCGCAACGCCCGCATCCCGCTCTCCTGCATGCCCAATGCCGGCCTGCCCGTCCTGACCAAGCAGGGCGCGCACTACCCGCTGACCGCCCCCGAGCTCGCCGACGCCCAGGAGACCTTCGTCCGCGAGTACGGCCTCTCCCTGGTCGGCGGCTGCTGCGGCACGACCCCCGAGCACCTGCGCCAGGTCGTCGAGCGGGTCCGCGGCACGGCCGTCACCGAGCGCACCCCCCAGCCCGAACCCGGCGCCGCCTCGCTCTACCAGACCGTGCCCTTCCGCCAGGACACCTCCTACATGGCGATCGGCGAGCGCACCAACGCCAACGGCTCCAAGAAGTTCCGCGAAGCCATGCTGGAGGCCCGCTGGGACGACTGCGTGGAGATGGCGCGCGACCAGATCCGCGAGGGCGCGCACATGCTCGACCTCTGCGTGGACTACGTGGGCCGCGACGGCGTCGCCGACATGGAGGAGCTGGCTGGCCGCTTCGCCACCGCCTCCACCCTGCCCATCGTCCTGGACTCCACCGAGGTTCCCGTCATCCGGGCGGGCCTGGAGAAGCTCGGCGGCCGCGCGGTCATCAACTCCGTGAACTACGAGGACGGCGACGGCCCCGAGTCCCGCTTCGCCAAGGTCACCCGACTGGCCCAGGAGCACGGCGCCGCGCTCATCGCGCTGACCATCGACGAGGAGGGCCAGGCCCGCACCGTCGAGCACAAGGTCGCCATTGCCGAACGGCTCATCGAGGACCTGACGGCCAACTGGGGGATCCGCGAGTCGGACATCCTCATTGACACGCTGACCTTCACCATCTGCACCGGCCAGGAGGAGTCCCGGAAGGACGGCATCGCCACGATCGAGGCGATCCGCGAGCTCAAGCGGCTCCACCCGGACGTCCAGACCACCCTCGGCCTGTCCAACATCTCCTTCGGCCTCAACCCGGCCGCCCGCGTCCTGCTGAACTCGGTCTTCCTCGACGAGTGCGTCAAGGCCGGCCTGGACTCCGCCATCGTCCACGCCTCCAAGATCCTGCCGATCGCCCGCTTCGACGAGGAGCAGGTCACCACCGCCCTCGACCTGATCTACGACCGGCGCGACGGCGACTACGACCCGCTCCAGAAGCTGATGGCCCTCTTCGAGGGCGTCAACACCAAGTCCCTCAAGGCCGGCCGCGCCGAGGAACTCCTCGCCCTGCCGCTGGACGAGCGACTGCAGCGCCGCATCATCGACGGCGAGAAGAACGGCCTGGAGGCCGACCTCGACGAGGCCCTTCAGACCCGCCCCGCCCTCGACATCGTCAACGACACCCTCCTGGAGGGCATGAAGGTCGTCGGCGAGCTCTTCGGCTCGGGCCAGATGCAGCTCCCCTTCGTCCTCCAGTCCGCCGAGGTCATGAAGACGGCCGTCGCGTACCTCGAACCGCACATGGAGAAGACCGATGACGAGGGCAAGGGCACGATCGTCCTCGCCACCGTCCGCGGCGACGTCCACGACATCGGCAAGAACCTCGTCGACATCATCCTCACTAACAACGGCTACAACGTCGTCAACATCGGCATCAAGCAGCCCGTCTCCGCGATCCTCGAAGCCGCGCAGGAGCACAAGGCCGACGTCATCGGCATGTCGGGCCTGCTCGTGAAGTCGACCGTGATCATGAAGGAGAACCTGGAGGAGCTGAACCAGCGCAAGCTGGCCGCCGACTACCCGGTGATCCTCGGCGGCGCCGCCCTCACCCGCGCCTACGTCGAGCAGGACCTCCACGAGATCTACGAGGGCGAGGTCCGCTACGCCCGCGACGCCTTCGAGGGCCTGCGCCTCATGGACGCCCTGATCGCCGTCAAGCGCGGCGTCCCCGGCGCGACCCTGCCCGAGCTCAAGCAGCGCCGCGTCGCCAAGCGCGACGTTCCGGCCCTCCAGGTGGAGGAGCCGGAGGAGTCCGGCGGCCGCTCCGACGTGTCCGTCGACAACCCGGTGCCCGCCCCGCCGTTCTGGGGCACCCGCGTGGTCAAGGGCATCCCGCTCAAGGACTACGCCTCCTGGCTCGACGAGGGCGCCCTCTTCAAGGGCCAGTGGGGCCTCAAGCAGGCCCGCGCGGGCGGAGCCACGTACGAGGAGCTCGTCGAGAGCGAGGGCCGTCCGCGGCTGCGCGGCCTCCTGGACAAGCTGCACACCGAGAACCTGCTGGAAGCCGCCGTCGTCTACGGGTACTTCCCCTGCGTCTCTAAGGGCGATGACCTGATCATCCTCGACGACGCCGGCAACGAACGGACCCGCTTCACCTTCCCGCGCCAGCGCCGCGGCCGACGCCTGTGCCTCGCGGACTTCTTCCGCCCCGAGGAGTCGGGCGAGACCGACGTCGTCGGCTTGCAGGTGGTCACCGTCGGCTCGAAGATCGGCGAGGCCACCGCCAAGCTGTTCGAGTCGGACTCCTACCGCGAGTACCTGGAGCTGCACGGCCTTTCGGTCCAGCTCGCCGAGGCCATGGCCGAGTACTGGCACGCCCGCGTCCGCGCCGAGCTCGGATTCGGCGGTGAGGACCCGGCGAAGGTCGAGGACATGTTCGACCTCAAGTACCGCGGTGCCCGCTTCTCGCTCGGCTACGGCGCCTGCCCCGACCTGGAGGACCGCGCGAAGATCGCCGACCTCCTGGAGCCGGAGCGGATCGGCGTCCACCTGTCGGAGGAGTTCCAGCTCCACCCGGAGCAGTCCACCGACGCGATCGTGATCCACCACCCCGAAGCGAAGTATTTCAACGCACGCTGAGCTCCACCGACGTACACTTGTCGGTCCCATACAGGCCGGTCGCCTGTTCCCCGGGGTCGCATGCCCCGCGGAAGAGGTGACCGGCCTTCTCGTCCCTTCTGAGAGGCATGCGCATGACGAGCACCGTTCCCGCCCCCGTCGCCCGTACGGCCGACGGTTCTGCCCTGCAGGCGGTGCTGCTCGACATGGACGGCACCCTCGTCGACACCGAGGGCTTCTGGTGGGAGATCGAGGCCGAGATCTTCCAGGAGCTCGGCCACCGCCTCGACGAATCCTGGCGCGACGTGGTCGTCGGCGGCCCCATGAGCCGCAGCGCGACCTTCCTGATCGAGTCGACCGGCGCCGCCATCGGCCTCGCCGAGCTGAGCGTCCTGCTCAACGAGCGCTTCGAGGCCCGCATCGCCGACCGGGTGCCGCTGATGCCCGGAGCCGAGCGGCTGCTGACCGAGCTCGCCCGGCACAACGTGCCCACCGCCCTCGTCTCCGCCTCCCACCGCCGGGTGATCGACCAGGTCCTCCTCACCCTCGGCCGCGACCGCTTCACGATGACGGTCGCCGGCGACGAGGTGGCCCGCACCAAGCCGCACCCCGACCCGTACCTGTTCGCCGCGCGCTCGCTGGGCGCACACCCCTCGCGGTGCGCGGTCATCGAGGACACCCGCACCGGTGTGGCGGCCGCCGAGGCCGCCGGCTGCCGGGTCGTGGCCATCCCCTCGGTCGGCGTGATCGAACCCGCCCCCGGGCGCACGGTCGTCCGCTCGCTGGAGGACGTGGACCTCGCGTTCCTGCGCTCGCTCATCGCCCCGTTTAACTGAGAGTGACGACCCCGGCCTCCGATCGGGCGTGCACTACCCAAGCGGACACATCGGCATGCACTGGCCTACATCGGTATGCATTGCCACGCACCGGAGCCCCCCGAGCACGCTCCGTGCCGAACGGAACGCTGTTCGGCTGCGTCCTGGCGGAAGGATCTTCCGTGATAGGTCCCGGAGGCTGAAATTCCATCCCCTCCGGGGTTGTTGCGTAGGGTGACCTTGGTCACCCTGCGCACCTTCGGCGACTCCCTCCCGGGGCCCCCTCGGCTTCCAATGTGTCCACATTGATCAGCCCCTGACCGAATCTGCGCAGCCTGCCTGCCAACAGGCAGTTCGCTCCGATCACAGTGCGATTACGCCTCAAGTTCCGCCAGTTCCAGCCATCCCTCCCCGGACCACTACTGTCGATGCGGGCACTACGCCGCACCTCAGCCGGCCCCGACACACACCCCTGTGCCGGGACCGCGTGGACCGATCGTCACAACACCGGCCCGATCGTTCCGCCCCGAACGGGCGACCGACGCGAAGTGCCCTCTACGCCGCTTTGAACAAGTGCCGGTTACAGGGAGTACTTCCAGCATGAACCGCAAGACCATGGTGCTGACGGCCGCGGCCGGACTGCTCACCCCTGCGCTGGCCGCCTGCGGCAGCGCGAGCGGCGGAGGAGCAGGATCCGGCGCGATCGTCGTCGGCACCACCGATCGGTTCGAGGCCGCAGACTTCGCTCCCGCCCCCTTCGACCCGGCCTACGCCTACGACGCCAGCACCTGGAACGTCCTGCGCCAGACCGTCCAGACGCTGATGCACACCCCGCGCGGCGGCGGCCAGCCCGTCCCCGAAGCAGCCTCCGCCTGCCGCTTCACCGACGCCGGCAACGAGAGCTACCGCTGCACCCTGCGCCCCGATCTGAAGTTCGCCGACGGTGAGCCCCTCACCGCCAAGGACGTCAAGTTCTCCATCGATCGCGTCCGCACCATCAAGGACGAGAACGGCCCCTCCTCGCTGCTCTCCACTCTCGACAACGTCGAGGTCAAGGGCACCGACACCGTCGTCTTCCACCTGAAGACCCCGGACGCGACCTTCCCGTTCAAACTCTCCACCCCCGCCGCCGGCATCGTCAGTGAGAAGAACTACGACGCCAAGAAGCTCCGCGAGGGCTTCGCCGTGGACGGCTCCGGCCCGTACACGATGAAGGCCGAGGTCAAGGGCAACCAACTGGTCCGCGCCGTCTTCACCAAGAACCCGCACTACAAGGGCGACCTCAAGCTGCAGAACGACAAGGTCGAGCTGCGCACCTTCGCCGACTCCCCGACCATGGGCAAGGCACTCACCGACGGGAAGATCCACATGGTCTCCCGCACCCTGTCGCCCGCCCAGATCACCGAGCTCAGCGCCAACCCGCCCAAGGGCGTGAAGCTGGTCCCGATGCCCGGCCTGGAGATCCGCTACCTCGGCTTCAACACCGAGGCCCCGGTCGTCAAGGACAAGGCCGTGCGCCAGGCGCTCGCCGCCGCCGTCGACCGCGGCCAGCTCATCTCCAAGGTCTACGGCAAGTCCGCCCAGCCGCTCTACTCGCTGGTCCCCACCACCGTCACGGGCCACGTCAACTCCTTCTACAACAAGTACGGCGAGGCCAACACGCCCAAGGCCGCCGCCCTGCTGAAGGAGGCCGGGATCAAGACCCCGGTCAAGCTGACCCTGCACTACACCAGCGACCACTACGGCGACGGCACGGCCGCCGAGTTCGAGGCCCTCAAGGCCCAGCTCAACTCCACCGGCCTGTTCGACATCACCGTCCAGGGCAACGAGTGGGCGGACTTCCGCCCCGCCCAGAAGAAGGGCGACCACGCCGCCTACGGGCTCGGCTGGTTCCCCGACTACCCGGACGCCGACAACTTCCTCGCCCCGTTCCTGGAGCAGGACAACTTCTTGGGCACGCCGTACGCCAACAGTGCGGTGCGCAGCAGGCTCATCCCCGAATCCCGGCGGGCGGTCGACCGTACGGTCGCCGTCCCCGCGATCACGGAGATGCAGGACATCGTCGCCGAGGACGTACCCGTCCTGCCCCTGTGGCAGGGCAAGCAGTACGTCGCCGCACGCGACGGGATCACCGGAGTGGAGTGGTCGGTCAACGCCATCTCCGACCTCCAGTTGTGGGAGCTCGGCCGTGGCGTAAGCGGCTGAGCAAGGCAAAGACCGGCAGCGGGTGTCGCGGGCCGGAACAACGAAACAGTTCGACTGTGAAGGACGTTCGCGTGAATCGACGTAACCAGTGGCTGGCGGCTCCGCTCGGCGCAGCCACCGCCGCCGCGCTGCTCAGCGGTTGCGGTTCGACCGATGGCTCCAATGCCGGCAGCGGCAAGGGCGTGGTCATGGGCATATCCGACAAGGTGAAGTCCGTCGACCCGGCATCGGGCTACGACCCGGGCTCCTGGCTGCTGTTCAACAACGTCTTCCAGTCGCTGCTGAGCTTCCCCAAGGGCGGCACCACCCCCGAGCCCGACGCCGCCCAGGCCTGCGGCTTCGAGGGCGGTGACAGCAAGCTCTACAAGTGCACCCTGCGGGACGGCCTGAAGTTCAGCAACGGCCACAGCCTCACCTCGAAGGACGTCAAGTTCTCCTTCGAGCGCACCCTGAAGATCAACGACGCCAACGGTCCCGCCGTGATGCTCTCGTCGATCTCCAGCATCGACGCCCCCGACGACAAGACCGTCGTCTTCAAGCTCAAGACCTCCGACGCCACCTTCCCCAGCAAGATCGCGTCCGGCGCCGGCTCCATCGTCGACCACGCCGAGTACCCGGCCGACAAGCTGCGCAGCGACAACAAGGCCGTCGGCTCCGGCGTCTACAAGCTCGACTCGTTCGGCGAGAAGAGCGCCACCTTCTCCGTCAACGAGTCCTACAGCGGCAAGGCCAAGGCCAAGAACACCGGCGTCACGCTGAAGTTCTTCAACGGCGACCAGGCCGGCCTCAAGACGACCCTCGAAAGCGGCGACGTCGACTTCGCCTTCCGCGGCCTCGCCGCCAAGGACATCGCCGCCCTCGCCTCCAGCAAGACCGGCGACAACAAGGTCGACGTCGTCCAGGGCACCGGCGCCGAGGTCGAGCACATGGTGTTCAACGTCAACGACCCCGTCGTCGGCAAGCTCCCCGTGCGCAAGGCCATCGCCTACCTCATCGACCGCGAAGCCCTCGTCCGGGACGTGTACGCGGGCACCGCCACCGCGCTCTACTCCATCGTGCCCACCGGCATCGCCGGCCACACGACCCCGTTCTTCGACCGCTACGGCGGCACCCCCCAGCTCGACAAGGCCAAGGCCGTCCTCAAGGCCGGCGGCATCAACGGCAAGGTCAAGCTGACCCTGTACTCCACCCCCTCCCGCTACGGCCCCTCCACGGACCAGCAGTTCGAGGTCATCGCCAAGCAGCTCAACGACAGCGGCCTCTTCGACGCCGACGTCAAGTCCGTCGAGTACGAGCAGTACGAAAAGGACATCCAGGCCGGCAAGTACGGCATCTACGTGAAGGGCTGGGTGCCCGACTACCCGGACGCCGACAACTTCACGCAGCCGTTCTTCGGCCCGGACAACGTGCTGAACAACAACTACGACAACAAGGAGATCACCGGGACGATCATCCCGTCGACCTCCGCGAAGTCCGACCGCACCGCGGCCAACACCGACTACAACCGCCTCCAGGACATCGTCGCCGAGGAGCTCCCCCTCATCCCGCTCTGGCAGGGCAAGCAGTACGCCGTCACCCGCCAGAACGTGAGCGGCCTGCAGTGGTCCCTCGACGCCTCCACCGTCTTCCGCTTCTGGGAGATCAGCAAGGGCTGATGCCACCGCAGCCGGGCCCGCCCCAGAGCGGGCGCGGACAACGCGGAGGGGGCCGTACGTGCGCGCACGTACGGCCCCTTCCGCGTTGTCCGCGCCCGGCCGGACTACTGGGACCCGGGACGCACCAGACCGCTCTCGTACGCGTACACCGCCGCCTGGACCCGGTCCCGCAGCCCCAGCTTCGTCAACACGTGCCCCACATGCGTCTTGACCGTCGTCTCGCTCACGAACAGATCCGCCGCGATCTCCGCGTTCGACAGCCCCCGGGACACCAGCTTCAACACCTCGACCTCACGCTCGGTCAGCGTCCCCAACGTGTTCGGAAGGCTCTCCTCACCCGACGGAAGATGCCCCGCGTACTTGTCCAGCAACCGCCGCGTAATACTCGGCGCGAGCATCGCCTCACCCGCCGCGACCACCCGGATCGCCTGCACCAGCTCGTTCGCCGGCGCATCCTTCAGCAGGAACCCGCTCGCCCCCGCCCGCAGCGCCTCCACCACGTACTCATCCAGATCGAACGTGGTCAGCACCAGCACCTTCGCCGGCCCGTCCCGCTCCGGACCCGTGATCTGCCGCGTCGCCTCCACCCCGTCCATCCGCGGCATCCGGATGTCCATCAGCACCACATCGGGCTGCAGCGCCCGCACCTGGTCCAGCGCCTGCAGACCGTCCCCGGCCTCACCGACCACCGCCAGGTCCTCCTCCGCCTCCAGGATCATCCGGAAGCCGGTGCGCAGCAGAGGCTGGTCGTCGACCAGAAGGACGCGGATCGCCACGGGGTCTACCTCGTATTCGTCGGACGGCTACGGCGGGCCCGTCCATTCTGCCCTGACACCAAGATCAGGACTCCGCCGGGAGCTCCGCCCCCGACCGCGCCGGGGGCACCTGAGCGCCGAAACCCGGGGAGATCGCCAGAGGATAGGGCGGGGGAGTACCACCGAACTCCGGACACACCGCCTGATGATCACACCAGCCACACAGCTTCGTCGGCCGCGGACGCCACTCACCCGACGCCGTCGCCTCCCGGATCGCCTCCCACAACGCGAGCAGCTTCCGCTCCACCCGCTCCAGATCCGCAACCACCGGGTCGTACGTCAGCACGTCCCCACTGCCCAAATACACCAGCTGCAGCCGCCGCGGCACCACCCGCTTCAGCCGCCACACCACCAGCGCGTAGAACTTCATCTGGAACAGCGCACCCTCCGCGTACTCCGGCCGCGGCGCCTTCCCCGTCTTGTAATCGACGATCCGCACCTCCCCCGTCGGCGCCACGTCCACCCGATCGATGATCCCGCGCAGCCGCAACCCCGAATCCAGCTCCGCCTCCACGAAGAACTCCCGCTCCACCGGCTCCAGCCGCGTCGGGTCCTCCAACGTGAACCACCGCTCGACCAACGCCTCGGCCTCCGTCAGCCACCGCGCCAGCCCCGCCCCCTCGTCACCCTCCGGAAACAGCTCCGCCAGCTCCGGCTTCGACTCCAACAACCGGTCCCACTGCCCCGGAACCAACGCCTTCGCCCGCGGCGCCGTCCGCTCCTGCGCCGGATGATCAAAGAGCCGCTCCAACACCGCATGCACCAGCGTCCCGCGGGTAGCAGCGGCACTGGGCTTCTCCGGCAGCCTGTCGATTACCCGGAACCGGTACAGCAACGGGCACTGCATGAAATCGCTCGCCCGCGAAGGGGAGAGCGAAGAAGGCGCCACAGCGCCCCGCGCATCGGCATCGGCTGCGCCAGGCACAGCACCAGGGCTCGTCGTCATGCACAAAACCCTACGACCCACCACCGACAGGACGCGCATACCATCGACGACGACCCCCCTCGCACTGCATGATCGGACCATCACAAACCGCTACCGCACCACCCCGTACGCGAACAGAACACCGAACAGAACACACTGGGAACACCAGCACCGAACGAAGGACAACCGTGGCAGACACCGACGAAACCGGCGAGCGCGCAGGGAGCCGCTCCGGACCGGGCGGCGGACTCCTCATGGGCCGCCCCTTCGGCGTACCCGTCTACGTCTCGCCCAGCTGGTTCCTCGTCGCCGCCCTCATCACCTGGGTCTTCGGCGACCAACTCGACCGCGTCCTGCCCGACCTCGGACCCGTCCGCTACCTCGTCTCCCTCTTCTTCGCCGTCGCCTTCTACGCCTCCGTCCTCGTCCACGAACTCGCACACACCGTCGCAGCCCTGCGCTTCAAACTCCCCGTGCGCCGCATCCAGCTCCAGTTCTTCGGCGGAGTCTCCGAGATCGAAAAGGAATCCGAGACGCCCGGCCGCGAATTCGTCCTCGCCTTCGTCGGCCCCCTGCTCTCCCTCCTCCTCACCGGGGCCTTCTACCTCGGCATGAAAGCCGTCGACCCGGCCACCGTCCCCGGCGTCCTCCTCGCCGGCCTGATGATCTCCAACCTGCTGGTCGCCGCCTTCAACCTGCTCCCCGGCCTCCCCCTCGACGGCGGCCGCATGCTCCGCGCCGTCATCTGGGGCATCACCGGCAAACCCATGGCCGGCACCGTCGCCGCCGCCTGGGTCGGCCGCGGCCTCGCCCTCGCCGTCCTCATCGGCCTCCCCCTCCTCACCCACACCGGAACCCTCGGCAACCGCACCGAGGAAATCGGCGGCATGAACACCGTCATGGACGCCCTCCTCGCCGCCATCCTCGCCGGCATCATCTGGACCGGCGCCGGCAACAGCCTGCGCATGGCCCGCCTGCGCGAACACCTCCCCGAACTCCGCGCTCGCACCCTCACCCGCCGCGCCATCCCCGTCGAGAACACCACCCCCCTCAGCGAAGCCCTCCGCCGCGCCAACGAAGCCGGCGCCCGCGCCCTCGTCGTCGTCGACGGACAGGGCGACCCCACCGCCATCGTCCGCGAAACCGCCATCGCCTCCGTCCCCGAACACCGCCGCCCCTGGGTCGCCGTCAGCACCCTCGCCCAAGACCTCACCGACGGCATGAAGGTTTCAGCGGACCTCACCGGCGAAGAACTCCTCGACCACCTCCGCGCCACCCCCGCCACCGAATACCTCGTCCTCGAAGCCGGCGGCACCATCTACGGCGTCCTGTCCACCCTCGACGTCGAAAAGGCCTTCGTGAAGGCCATGGCACGGCCCCAGTCCTGAAGCCAATACACTGGTCACATGTCCGAACCGACCGGTGCCGCCCGCCGACGCGGGCCCTTCAAGGTCGGGGACCAGGTACAGCTCACCGACCCCAAGGGCCGCCACTACACGTTCACGCTCGAAGCCGGGAAGAATTTCCACACCCACAAGGGTTCCTTCCCGCACGACGAGCTGATCGGTGCTCCCGAAGGCAGCGTTGTCCGCACCACGGGCAACGTCGCATACCTCGCGCTGCGCCCCCTGCTCCCCGACTACGTCCTGTCCATGCCCCGCGGCGCCGCCGTGGTCTACCCCAAGGACGCGGGCCAGATCCTGGCCTTCGCCGACATCTTCCCCGGCGCACGCGTCGTGGAAGCGGGAGTGGGCTCCGGCTCCCTGAGCAGCTTCCTGCTGCGCGCCATCGGCGACCAGGGCATGCTCCACAGCTACGAGCGCCGCGCGGACTTCGCCGAGATCGCCACCGCCAACGTCGAACGCTACTTCGGCGGCCCCCACCCCGCATGGCAGCTGACCGTCGGCGACCTCCAGGACAACCTGTCCGACACCGACGTCGACCGCGTCATCCTCGACATGCTCGCCCCGTGGGAATGCCTGGAAGCGGTCTCCAAGGCCCTGGTCCCCGGCGGCATCCTCTGCTGCTACGTGGCCACCACCACCCAGCTGTCCAAGACCGTCGAGTCCATCCGCGAGATCGGCTGCTTCGCCGAGCCGCAGCCCTGGGAATCGATGATCCGCAACTGGCACGTGGAAGGCCTCGCCGTCCGCCCCGACCACCGGATGATCGGCCACACCGGCTTCCTCGTCACCGCCCGCCGCCTCGCGGACGGCGTCGAGCCCCCCATGCGCCGCCGCCGCCCCGCCAAGGGCGCCTACGGCGAGGACTACGACGGCCCCGGCAGCGACCGCTCCGCATAACGGCCCCGCAGACCCGACGCAGACCCAACACGAAGGCGCTGTGGCACAGTTCCCCCGACCCACCCGGGAACTGCACCACAGCGCCTTTTCGTTGTCCCGTGCACCAGCCCCGGACCCAGCCGTTCCACCACCCTGTGAGGTGTGGCACGATGCTGGCTCCCCGTCACCCTTCGCACAGGAGACACCCCGCGTGACGCACAGCCACGCCGAGACGGCCCCGCTCCCGCACACCCCGGAGCACAGCCGCACCAGGCCCGTCCACTGGCTCGCCACGGCCACCGCCATGGCAGCCGTCATAGCCGCCGCAGGACTCGTACAGCCCGCCACCGGCACCCCGGCCACCCACACCACCGCCACCGACGCAGAACCGCCCGCACAAGACCCCCGGGCCACCGCACCCGACCCGGCAGGCGTCACCTACCCCCTCGACTGCAAGGGCGCCCCGCAGACCGTCACCACCAGCGCCCAGGGCGACCTCGACGGCGACCGCCGCCCCGAAACCGTGGCCGCCGTCCGCTGCGAAGCCGGCTCCGGCACCCCGCCCCACGCGATCTACGTACTCACCCAGGACCCGGCCCAAGGCACCCGCCCCCGCGTCGTCGCCACCCTGCTCGACACCGCGAAACGACAGACCGCCACCGAGCTCACCGTGCGCGACGGACTCGTCACGGCAACCCTCGTCGGCTACTCCTCACCCGACGTACCCCGCTACAGCCCCGACACGAAACAGCTCGCCAAGTGGCGCTGGAGCGACGGAAAATTCCGCCAGGAGCTGACGGACTCGGCCGCCAGGAGTGTTTGAAGCGTCACTCCGCGTCGGGGCCGAAGACTTCCACCCTGTCCGAAACGCGCCTTACGTGAATGCAGTCCCCCGGACATTCCTTCGCCGAATCGACCACGTCCTGGAGCAGCACCAGCGGAACCGGAGTGGTCGCCCCCACATCCTGCAGCAGCTCGTCCTCCGGGCTCTTCACGTACGCCAGACCATCGATGTCCAGCTCGAACACCTCAGGCGCGTACTGCACGCAGATGCCGTCCCCGGTGCACAGGTCCTGATCGATCCAGACCTCGAGCGGCTCGCCGGCCTCGCCGCCGCCGCCCGTCGGAGCCTCCTGCTGCACGGTCATATCTCCTGCCGTTCCCTGCGCTGAGTGATCCATCCCGATCACGACCCGCAGCAAGTCGCGCGAGCCCTGACGGGTGTTGAACAGTTCGACCTTACAACCGGCTGCTTCCCGAGTTTGATGGGTGGGTATTTCCTTGGCGTGAGGGAGTACGCAAGGGTGAAGATCGGACACACCTCTACCGTCTTTGTGATCTAGGGGTTTCAATCACCACCAGCCCAGGTAGGGTCAGGAAGCGTCCAGCTCCCCTTGGAGGAGGTGAGGACCGTGGCAGCCCACGACGACGACATCAACCGCGGCATCCGGCCCGCGCGAGGGTCCGAAGACCCCGCCGGCCAGGTTGCCTATCTCGAGCAGGAAATCGCCGTCCTGCGACGAAAGCTCGCCGACTCTCCGCGACACACGAGGATTCTCGAAGAGCGGATCGTCGAGCTCCAGACAAACCTGGCCGGCGTATCCGCACAAAACGAACGACTCGCGAATACCCTCCGTGAGGCCCGAGACCAGATCGTGGCCCTCAAGGAAGAAGTCGACCGGCTCGCACAGCCGCCGGCCGGTTTCGGTGTCTTCCTGCAAGCCAACGAGGACGGCACCGTCGACATCTTCACCGGAGGCCGAAAGCTCCGCGTGAACGTCAGCCCCAGCGTCGACCCGGAAGACCTCCGGCGCGGCCAAGAGGTCATGCTCAACGAGGCCCTCAACGTGGTCGAGGCCATGGAATTCGAGCGGGCCGGGGACATCGTCACCCTCAAGGAGATCCTCGAGGACGGCGAGCGCGCCCTGGTCGTCGGGCACACCGACGAGGAAAGGGTGGTGAGGCTCGCCGAGCCGCTCCTGGACATCACCATCCGCCCCGGCGACGCCCTCCTGCTCGAACCCCGCTCCGGCTACGTCTACGAGGTCGTCCCCAAGAGCGAGGTCGAAGAACTCGTCCTCGAAGAGGTCCCGGACATCGACTACGACAAGATCGGCGGCCTGGGCGACCAGATCGAGCTGATCCGCGACGCCGTCGAGCTCCCCTACCTCTACCCCGACCTCTTCAAGGAACACGAACTGCGGCCCCCGAAGGGCATCCTGCTCTACGGCCCGCCCGGCTGCGGCAAGACGCTCATCGCCAAGGCCGTCGCCAACTCCCTTGCCAAGAAGGTCGCCGAGGTGACCGGCCAGCCCGCCGGGAAGTCCTACTTCCTGAACATCAAGGGCCCCGAACTCCTCAACAAGTACGTCGGCGAGACCGAGCGCCACATCCGCCTCGTCTTCCAACGTGCACGTGAGAAGGCCAGCGAGGGCACCCCCGTCATCGTCTTCTTCGACGAGATGGAATCCCTCTTCCGCACCCGCGGATCCGGAGTCAGCTCGGACGTGGAGAACACCATCGTCCCCCAGCTGCTCGCCGAGATCGACGGCGTGGAAGGCCTGGAGAACGTCATCGTCATCGGCGCCTCCAACCGCGAAGACATGATCGACCCGGCCATCCTGCGCCCCGGCCGCCTCGACGTGAAGATCAAGATCGAGCGCCCGGACGCCGAGGCCGCGAAGGACATCTTCGCCAAGTACCTCAAGGCCTCGCTGCCCCTGCACACGGACGACCTGTCCGAACACCAGGGCTCCTCGGCCGGCACCGTCCACAGCATGATCCAGACCGTCGTCGAGCAGATGTACGCCGAAACCGAGGAGAACCGCTTCCTCGAGGTCACGTACGCCAACGGCGACAAGGAAGTCCTCTACTTCAAGGACTTCAACTCCGGCGCGATGATCCAGAACATCGTCGACCGGGCCAAGAAGATGGCGATCAAGGCCTTCCTCGAACACAACCAGAAGGGCCTGCGGGTCTCCCACCTGCTCCAAGCCTGCGTGGACGAGTTCAAGGAGAACGAGGACCTGCCCAACACCACCAACCCGGACGACTGGGCCCGCATCTCCGGAAAGAAGGGCGAACGGATCGTATTCATCCGCACCCTCGTCACCGGAAAGCAAGGCGCGGACACCGGACGCTCCATCGACACGGTGGCAAACACCGGTCAGTACCTCTGACAAAGCGGGGCGGCTGCGGATGCCCACCCCGGGCATCCGCAGCCGACTGCTTTACCCCACCCCATTACCGGCCTCTTTTCAGCCGGTGACGAGGCCGATCCAATGACGGAAATGATCTCCCCACGAGCGCGCAGTGGTTCTAGGCTCTTCCGTACCGCCGGCCGCGCAGTGCGGGGACGGGCACCGCACAGGCACACGCACCGGAGCACCAGCGGTACTTGAGCGCCGCTCCCGAAAGGGGAGCGCCGCCGGGCAAGGAGGGCCGCATGACCGTACGGCGAGTAATGGGGATCGAGACGGAGTACGGGATCTCCGTCCCGGGGCACCCGAACGCCAATGCCATGCTCACCTCGTCCCAGATCGTCAACGCCTACGCGGCGGCGATGCACCGGGCGCGACGCGCCCGCTGGGACTTCGAGGAGGAGAATCCGCTGCGGGACGCCCGCGGCTTCGACCTCGCCCGCGAGGCCGCCGACAACAGCCAGCTGACCGACGAGGACATCGGCCTCGCCAACGTCATCCTCACGAACGGCGCACGGCTCTACGTCGACCACGCGCACCCCGAATACAGCTCGCCCGAGATCACCAACCCGCTCGACGCCGTCCTCTGGGACAAGGCCGGCGAACGGATCATGGCCGAAGCGGCCGTCCGCGCCGCCCAGCTCCCCGGCGCCCAACCGATCCACCTCTACAAGAACAACACCGACAACAAGGGCGCCTCCTACGGCACGCACGAGAACTACCTGATGAAGCGGGAAACCCCCTTCTCGGAGATCGTGCGCCACCTGACCCCCTTCTTCGTCTCGCGACAGGTCGTGACCGGCGCGGGACGCGTGGGCATCGGCCAGGACGGCCGCGACCACGGCTTCCAGATCAGCCAGCGCGCCGACTACTTCGAGGTCGAGGTCGGCCTGGAGACCACCCTCAAGCGCCCCATCATCAACACCCGCGACGAACCCCACTCGGACGCCGAGAAGTACCGCCGACTCCACGTGATCATCGGAGACGCCAACCTCTCCGAGATCTCCACCTACCTCAAACTCGGCACGACCGCACTTGTCCTGTCCATGATCGAGGACGGGTTCATCAACGTCGACCTGGCCGTCGACCAGCCCGTACGCACCCTGCACCAGGTCTCCCACGACCCCGACCTCCAGCACCTGATCACGCTGCGCAGCGGCCGGACACTGACCGCGGTGCAACTCCAGATGGAGTACTTCGAGCTGGCGCGGAAGTACGTGGACGAACGTTTCGGGTCGGACGCGGACGAGCAGACCAAGGATGTGCTGGGCCGCTGGGAGGACGTGCTGGGCCGGCTGGAGAGCGACCCGATGAGCCTGTCGGGGGAGCTGGACTGGATCGCCAAGCGGGAGATCCTCGAGGGCTACCGGCGCCGGGACGGGCTGGACTGGGACGCGGCGCGGCTGCACCTGGTGGACCTCCAGTACTCGGACGTACGGCCCGAGAAGGGTCTGTACAACCGCCTGGTGGCCCGCGGCAAGATGAAGCGCCTGGTGGAAGAGCCGGCGGTGGAGCGGGCTCAGAGCAAGCCCCCGGAGGACACCCGGGCCTACTTCCGCGGCCGCTGCCTGGAGCAGTACGCGGACGACGTGGCCGCGGCGTCCTGGGACTCGGTGATCTTCGACCTCCCCGGCCGGGACTCGCTCCAGCGGGTCCCGACGCTGGAACCCCTGCGGGGGACCCGCAACCACGTCAAGGAGCTCCTGGACCGCTGCCGCACGGCGGAGGACCTGGTGCGGGTGCTTTCGGGGCAGTGAGCGGTGCATGGGGGGCCTGAAAGGCCTCCGGTCTGGGAATCATGAAGAGAACCGGACGTTGTACTGCGAGCTTTTGAACAAGTGCGGGGACGAATGTCAGACCCTCCCTATAGGGTCCGACGTAGGGTCTGATCTTGAGAGATCCCGAATCCCGGGGTCTCTCGACATGAGCGTGCGAACCGAGCGGGGTGAGGTAGACATGGCGACCAAGGACACCGGCGGCGGACAGCAGAAGGCGACGCGCTCGACCGAGGAGGTCGAGGAGGCCGCGGTCGAAGAATCGACCGACCTCAAGGAGCGCCAGGAGAAGCTCTCCGACGACGTCGACTCCGTACTTGACGAAATCGATGATGTGCTCGAGGAGAACGCGGAGGACTTCGTGCGCTCCTTCGTTCAGAAGGGTGGCGAGTGATTTCACCTTCGAATCGAAGGTGACACTCGCAGGGGAGGGTGAGTGTCGGAGGCAGGTAAGAAGTGTGGGCGGTGTGGCGTAGTCAAGCCGTTCGATGCTTTCGCTTCGAACCGGGCCATGCGTGACGGCCTGCAGTGCTATTGCAGGCCGTGCGCAGCCGAGTACCACCAACAGCGTCAGATAGCCAAGGGGAAGAACGTGCGTCCCCGAGTCGAAGCCCCTGCGGGGCACAAATACTGCCGCCGGTGCGGGGAGGTCAAGCCCCACTCGGAATGGGACCGGAACAAGACGGCTTCGGATGGGTTATCGACGCGTTGCAAGGCGTGTCGAGCGGTCGAAAGTCGGGCAGGGCACCTCAAGCGTTCCTACGGCATGACCGAGGCCGATCGGGACGAAATGATCGCCGCCCAAGGCGGGCTCTGCTGTATCTGTCTGAAGCGCCCTGCGGTACATGTGGATCACTGCCACAAGACGGGTAGGGTCCGAGGCGTACTTTGCTTCAACTGCAACACGGCCATCGGCAAGTTGGGTGACGACCCCGACGCAGCCCGTCGGGTCGTCTCATACTTGGAGGGACACGCGTGGAAGCCAACAATCGTGGCACAGGGCGTCTACCGGCAGCCTTCCTGACGCCGGGGTCGTCGTCCTTCATGGACTTCCTGGGCGCGCACTCGCCCGAGATGCTGCCCGGCAACCGCAAGCTGCCGGAGGGTGTCGTCGAGGCGCCGCACGGGACGACCATCGTTGCCGCCACCTTCCCCGGCGGGGTGGTCCTCGCCGGTGACCGGCGGGCGACCATGGGGAACATGATCGCGCAGCGGGACATCGAGAAGGTGTTCCCCGCCGACGAGTACTCCGCCGTCGGCATCGCCGGTACGGCCGGCCTGGCCGTGGAGATGGTCAAGCTGTTCCAGCTGGAGCTGGAGCACTTCGAGAAGGTGGAGGGGACGACCCTCTCCCTGGAGGGCAAGGCCAACCGGCTCTCCACCATGATCCGGAGCAATCTGGGGATGGCCATGCAGGGCCTGGCCGTCGTGCCGCTGTTCGCGGGGTACGACGAGGCCAAGGAGAAGGGTCGGATCTTCTCCTACGACGTGACCGGCGGCCGCTCCGAGGAGCACGGTTACGCCGCCACCGGTTCCGGTTCGATCTTCGCCCGGGGCTCCATGAAGAAGCTCTACCGCCCCGATCTGACGGAGGAGCAGGCCACCACCCTGGTCGTCCAGGCGCTCTACGATGCCGCCGACGACGACTCGGCGACCGGTGGGCCGGACCTGTACCGCCACATCTACCCGATCGTCACCGTGATCACGGACGAGGGGTTCCGCAGGCTGACCGACGACGAGTCGCAGGAGCTCGCCCGTACGGTCACCAACCGTCGGCTGGAGCAGCCCGACGGCCCGCGCGCCGCCCTGCTCTGACCATCCGTCGCCCCGTAGGAGCCCAGAAGAAAGGGACGGACAGCCGGTGTCGACTCCGTTCTATGTGTCACCCCAGCAGGCCATGGCCGACCGGGCGGAATACGCCCGCAAGGGCATCGCCCGCGGTCGCAGCCTGGTCGTGCTGCAGTACGCCGACGGCATCGTGTTCGTCGGCGAGAACCCGTCCCGTGCGCTGCACAAGTTCAGCGAGATCTACGACCGGATCGGCTTCGCGGCCGCCGGCAAGTACAACGAGTACGAGAACCTGCGGATCGGTGGTGTGCGGTACGCGGATCTGCGCGGGTACACCTATGACCGTGACGACGTGACGGCCCGTGGGTTGGCGAACGTCTACGCGCAGACGCTCGGCACCATCTTCTCCTCGGCCGGTGAGAAGCCGTACGAGGTGGAGCTGGTGGTCGCGGAGGTCGGTGCGACCGCCGCGGGTGACCAGATCTACCGGCTGCCGCACGACGGGTCGATCGTGGACGAGCACGGTTCGGTCGCGGTCGGTGGCAATGCCGAGCAGATCAGTACCTTCCTGGATCAGCGGCACCGGGACGGGATGACCCTGTCCGAGGCGTTGAAGCTGGCGGTGCAGGCGCTGTCCAGTCAGGCGAACGGTGCTGACAAGGCGATTCCGGCGGAGCGGCTGGAGGTCGCGGTGCTGGACCGTACGCGTGCGCAGCAGCGCAAGTTCAAGCGGATCCGGGGTCGGCAGCTGTCGCGCCTGCTGGAGGCGGACGTGACGGCGGCGGTGCAGGCGGATGCCGTGTCGAACGACGAGGCGCCGGAGGACGACGCCGAGTAGCCGCGTAGAGGCAGTGTGTGCGGGGCCCCGGTTCGCCGTTCTCGGCGGGCCGGGGCTTCGTCGTGTCCGGAGTCGTGTCCGGTCGGTTACGGGGTCGGGGCGGGGCCCGTGGAGTCGCGGACGGCGAGTCGGACGGGGATGTCGGGGGCGGTCCAGGGGGTGCCTTCGAGGACGGCGAGGAGGGCGGTCATGCCTTGTTCGCCGACGCGTTCGGCGGGGAGGTGGACGGTGGTGAGTTCGGGTTCGACGGCGGTGGCGAGGGCGAGGTCGTCGAAGCCGGTGACGGAGAGGTCTTCGGGGATGCGCAGGCCGAGGCGGCGGGCGGCCTTGCAGGCGCCGGCGGCGAGGATGTCGTCGTCGCAGATGATGGCGGTGGGGCGGTCCTGGGGGGTGGCCAGGGCGGTCTCCATGGCCGTACGGGCGGCGTCGACGGTGAGGGGGGCCCGTACGGTGCGCAGCTCGGTTTCGGGGCCGAGGATGGCGGTGAGGGCTTCGGCGCGGGTGTGGAAGGTCCAGGAGTCGACGGCGGAGGCGAGGTGGAGGAAGCGGCGGTGGCCGAGGGCGAGGAGGTGTTCGGTGACCTGGCGCATGCCGTCGGCCATGGCGAGGTTGACGTGGGCGGCGGCGGTGTCGGCGGTGGGGTCGCTGTCGAGCATGACGAGGGGCAGGGTGTTGCCGCCGATGGCGTCGAGGGTGTGGGCGGCCATGGAGGAGGCGATGACTCCGTCGAGGGCGGCGCGGGCGGAGGCGAAGGGGTCGCGGGCGGGGCCGGTGCCGTCGGGGGAGGGGTAGAGGACGACGCCGAAGCCGTGTGCGGCAGCGACGCGGGCGGCTCCGGTGTAGACGCGGGCGAAGAATTCGTTGGTGAGGGCGGGGACGACGAGGAGGGCGGTGCGGGTGGTGCCGAGGCGGAGGTTGCGGGCGGCGAGGTTGGGGCGGTAGCCGAGGCGGGTGGCGGTTTCTCGGACGTGGGTGGCGGTGCGTTCGGAGACGCGGCCGGGCCATTTGTCGCCGAGGACGAGGGAGACGGTGGCCTGGGAGACCCCGGCGGCGGTGGCCACGTCGCGGCTGGTGGGTCTCGTCACAGGGTGCTCCTGAAGTGCGAGGTCGGGGGTGTGGTGGGGTCCGTGGGGTGGACCGGCGGACTGCGGCCATGGTACGTATGAGGCGTCACGTTATACGTATTACTTGGATGGTTCCCGGTTGGATCCGGGCAGAAGGTGGGGCGGAGATGGCCGCGGGATACGCGGAGCTGCTGAGGACCCGGCACGCCGCGAGGCTGCTGGTGGGCACGCTCGTGGGCCGGCTGCCCAATGCCACCGGGCCGATCGCGATCGTGCTGTTCACGCGCGCCGAGGGCGGCAGCTACAGCCTGGCGGGGGCACTGGCCGCCGCGTACGGGTTGGCGAACGCGGTGGGTCAGCCGCTGCTGGGGCGGGCCGTCGACCTGTTCGGGCAGCCCCGGGTGCAGTTGCCGGCGGCTCTGGTTTCCGCGCTGGGCATGGTGTGGCTGGCGCTCGCGGGTACGGGGTCCGCGGTGGCCGCGTACGCCGCGGTGGTGGTCGCGGGGTTGTTCACGCCGCCGCTGGAGGGCGGGCTGCGGGCGTTGTGGCCGGGGGTGCTGGGCGGTCGTGAGGAGAAGGTGCACGCGGCGTACGCGATGGACGCGGTGGCCCAGGAGGTCATGTTCACCGTCGGTCCGTTGCTGGTGACGCTGTTCGTGGCGATGTGGTCGCCGGCCGGGGCGCTGTTGGCGCTGAACGCGATCGGTGTGCTGGGTGCGCTGTCGGTGGTGGTGAGCGAGCCGTCGCGGAAGTGGCGTTCGGCGCCGCGGGAGGCGCACTGGTTGGGGGCGCTGCGTTCGCGGGGGCTGTTGGCGCTGCTGGGTGCGTTCTTCTTCGTGGGCATGGCGCTGGGTTCGATCACGGTGGCGGGTGTGGCGTACGCGGATGAGCACGGCGGTCAGGTGGTGTACGGCTGGTTGATGGCGGCGCTGGGGCTGGGTGCGTTGATCGGTGGGGTGTTCTACGGTGCGCGGCAGTGGGTCGGTGCGCCCGAGCGCCGGTTGCGGCTGCTGGTGGCGCTGCTGGCGGTCTGCTACCTGCCGCTGATGCTGGTTCCGGGTGCGGTGGCGATGACGGGGCTGTCGGCGCTGGCGGGCGTGTTCCTGGCGCCTGCGCTGGCGTGTGCGTTCATCGTGGTGGACCGGCATGCTCCGGTGGGCACGGTGACGGAGGCGTTCTCGTGGCTGGTGACGTTCTTCGGGGTGGGTGCGGCGATCGGTACGGCGGCGGCGGGGCCGGCGGTGGAGCTGGGGGGTACTGCGGCGGGCTTCGGTGTGGCGAGCGTGGCGGGTGGTTTGGCGCTGCTGGTTCTGATGGTCACTCAGCGGGTGATGGCAACTGGTGGGCGCAGTCGCGCGGTGGCGCGCTCGTCCGACGGTGTGTCGGAGGTGGCTCCTGACGTGCCGTCGGAGGTGGGGTCGGCGTCCTGATCGGTGGGTGCGGCGGATGGGCCGATCGGGCCGTGATGGGGGTGTCGATCGGCCCGCTGGTGGGAGCTGATCGAAATGGCGCTCCCGAACCCGGTTTCAGAAGAGGGCAGAAGGCGTAATGTTCAGTCATGGACCGCCGCATTTTCGGGCTGGAGAACGAGTACGGCGTCACGTGCACGTTCAGGGGACAGCGCCGACTGTCTCCTGACGAAGTGGCGCGCTACCTCTTCCGCCGTGTTGTGTCATGGGGCCGCAGCAGCAATGTCTTCCTGCGGAACGGCGCCCGCCTCTACCTCGACGTGGGTTCGCATCCGGAATATGCAACTCCCGAATGCGACAACGTGACCGAGTTGGTCACGCACGACAAAGCAGGCGAGCGCATTCTCGAAGGTCTGCTCGTCGACGCCGAACGACGCCTGCACGAGGAGGGAATCGCGGGCGACGTCTATCTCTTCAAGAACAACACCGACTCGGCGGGCAACTCGTACGGCTGCCACGAGAACTACCTGGTGGCCCGGCACGGGGAATTCTCCCGCTTGGCGGACATTCTCATTCCGTTCCTCGTCACGCGCCAGTTGATCTGTGGCGCGGGCAAGGTGCTGCAGACGCCGCGGGGTGCGGTGTACTGCGTGAGTCAGCGGGCCGAGCACATCTGGGAGGGCGTCAGCTCGGCCACGACGCGCTCGCGGCCGATCATCAACACCCGGGACGAGCCGCACGCGGATGCCGAGCGCTACCGCAGGCTGCACGTGATCGTGGGTGACTCGAACATGTCCGAGACGACCATGCTGCTCAAGGTCGGGGCCACCGATCTGGTGCTGCGCATGATCGAGGCGGGCACGGTGATGCGGGACCTGACCCTGGAGAACCCGATCCGGGCGATCCGTGAGGTCAGCCACGACATCACGGGTCAGCGCAAGGTGCGCCTGGCGAGCGGCCGGGAGGCTTCGGCGCTGGAGATCCAGCGGGAGTACTACGACAAGGCGGTGGACTTCGCCGAGCGCCGGGGGATCCGTACCGGTGTGGTGGACCAGGTGCTGGAGCTGTGGGGCCGCACGCTCGACGCGATCGACGCCGAGGACCTGGACCGGATCGGGACCGAGATCGACTGGGTCATGAAGTACCAGCTGATCGAGCGGTACCGGGCGAAGCACAACATGACCATGTCGAATCCGCGGGTGGCTCAGATAGACCTCGCGTACCACGACATCCACCGTCGGCGCGGGCTGTACTACCTGCTGGAGCGCAAGGGGCAGGCGGCGCGGATCTGCAATGACCTGAAGATCTTCGAGGGCAAGTCGGTGCCCCCGCAGACGACGCGGGCGCGGCTGCGCGGGGACTTCATCCGGCGGGCGCAGGAGCAGCGGCGGGACTTCACGGTGGACTGGGTGCACCTGAAGCTCAATGACCAGGCGCAGCGGACGGTGCTGTGCAAGGACCCGTTCCGGTCGGTGGACGACCGGGTGGAGAAGCTGATCGCGGGCATGTGAGCGGGCACGTAGGACCCGCAGAGTGACCGCAGTGTGACATCGCACTCCTCGCCGGGGCCCCGTACGTCTCTCGTACGGGGCCCTGTGCACGGCTTAGAGTGGCGAGCGACCGCTTTGCCGTCTGAGATCTGAGGAACACGTGCGCCGACTTGCCGGCCTGCTTGTCGTACCCCTGCTGCTGCTGACGACCGCAGCGTGTGGCGACGACGGCGGCTCTGACTCCGCCCAGATGAAGAACGGGGCTCCCGCGATCACCAAGGGTGCCGCCTTCGGGGAGACGCCCACCCTGTCGCAGGGCAAGGGTGCGCCGCCCAAGGAGCTCAAGGTGGTGACGATCAGCGAGGGCGCCGGACCGGCGCTCAAGAAGAACGACATCGCGCAGGTCCACTACCTCGGCCAGGTGTGGGACGGCAAGGAGTCGTTCGACAAGAGCTTCGGGCGGCCCGCGCCCTTCGATGTGACCATCGGTGCGGGTGCGGTCATCAAGGGCTGGGACCAGGGCCTGGAGGGCCAGAAGGTCGGCAGCCGCGTCGAGCTGGTGATCCCGCCGGAGCTCGGTTACGGGGCCCAGGGTTCGCCCCCGAAGATCAAGCCGAACGCCACGCTGGTCTTCGTCGTGGACATCGTCAAGGGCACGACCGTTCCGGCCTCGGCCACGGGCAAGGAAGTCGCCCAGGACAACAAGGACCTGCCCAAGGTCGGCACGAACGCGGACGGCAAGGAAGTCTCCGTGACCGTCCCGAAGGACACCGCGGAGCCCACCAAGCTGGTCTCGGACTACGTCCTGGAGGGTGACGGCGCGGTCGTGAAGGACACCGACAGCGTCGTGGTCAAGTTCAACGGCAAGACATGGAAGGACGACAAGTCCTTCGAGAGCACCTACACCAGCGATCAGGCGATCACCTGGCCGCTGGGTGAGCTTTCGGTCAAGGGTCTGAAGGACGGCATCGTCGGCAAGAAGGTCGGCAGCCGCATCCTGCTGGTCATCCCGCCGGACCAGGGGTTCGGGGACAAGGAGCAGGGCACCATCCCGGCGAATTCGACGCTGGTCTTCAGCCTCGACATCCTCGCGGTGATGTAAGACTGTTCCGGTTGACCGTTTCGTACGTATGAGGAGAAGTTCCGTGAGTGACCTCCAGAAGCCCGAGATCGACTTCCCCGAGGGCGAGGCCCCCAAGGACCTCGTGATCGAGGACATCTGGCTGGGCGACGGCGCCGAGGCCAAGAAGGGCGACCGGGTCGCCGTCCACTACGTGGGCGTGGCCTTCTCCACCGGCGAGGAGTTCGACGCCTCCTGGAACCGCGGTTCCGCGCTGCAGTTCCAGCTCGGCATCGGTCAGGTCATCTCCGGCTGGGACCAGGGCGTCCAGGGCATGAAGGTCGGCGGTCGTCGCAAGCTGACGATTCCGGCGCACCTCGCCTACGGCGACCGTGGCGCGGGCGGTGCGATCGCCCCGGGCGAGACGCTGATCTTCGTCTGCGACCTGGTCAAGGTCGGCTGATCCGCTCATCCGCGATCGGTGCAGGGGCCCCCGCCGTCCGGCGGGGGCCCCTCGCTTTTTTGCCCGGGCGCGCCGGGGCGGTACGGTCATCGGTCAATGGGTCCTTCCGCAACCGGTCGTGGCCCGGTGACGGTCCGACGGACGTGTAGGCGGAGAAGGGCGGAAGGGCGTCGATGGCGATTGCCAAGGCCGAGCGGCTGATGAATCTGGCGCTGTGTCTGCTGGGGACCCGCCGGCCGCTCAGCAAGCGGGAGTTGCGCGGTTCCATCGAGGCCTACATGGAGGCCGGCAACGACGAGTCCTTCAACCGCATGTTCGAGCGGGACAAGGACGACCTGCGTGAACTCGGCCTCGTCATCGAGACGGTGGAGAACCTGGACGGCGAGACCGGTTACCTGGCCCGCCGGGACAGCAACCGGTTGCCTCCCGTCTCGCTGGACGCCGAGGAGGCCGCGGCCCTGGGGCTGGCGGCCAAGGTCTGGCAGCAGGCGCGGTTGGCGGGGGCCGCCAGCGGGGCCCTGCAGAAGCTGCGCGCGGGCGGGATGCCCGAGGTGGAGGACCCGTACGAGGGACAGCACAGCGCGATCGAGCCGCGCATCCCGGTCCACGAGGCGGCCTTCGAGCCGCTGATGCTGGCCTGCCGGGACCGCCGGCCGGTGGTCTTCGACTACCGCAAGTCCACCGCCGCCCGGCCCGAGGCCCGGCAGGTGGAGCCCTGGGCGCTGGAGTGCTGGCGCGGCCACTGGTACCTGGCCGGGTACGACCGGGACCGCGGGGCGGAGCGGGTGTTCCGGCTCTCCCGGATCACCGGCAAGGTCCGCTCCCGGGCCGCGAAGTACACCGCCGAGGTGCCGGACGTGGTGACCGTGCGGGAGACCGTGGCGAGCTGGGCCGGGGAGAGCGCGGACCGCAGCGCGCTGATCCGGCTGCGGGCCGGGGCGGGTTACCCGCTGCGGGCCAAGGCCACCGCGGTGCGCGAGGGCGGGGACGGCTGGGACGAGTTGGAGATCCCGTACGGGCACGGGTTGGACGCCTGGCTGGTGGAGTTCGGGCCCGACGTCGTCGTGGTCGGTCCGGCCGACCTGCGGGCGGACGTGGTGGACCGGCTGCGGGCCGTGGCCGGGGCCTGATCGGGGCCGATCCCGGGGCCCGCGGGCCCGGCGGCCGATCCGCGGCCGCACCGTTCGACAAGAGCGACATCCACGACGTGCCCTGAGGGGGAGACGTACCAGCATGGCTGCCAACGCCATCGACCAGACCCGCCGGATGCTGTCCCTGGTGACGTACCTGCGCGAGCGCCCCGGTGCGCACGTCGCGGACGTCGCGCGCGCCTTCGGGATCACGGAGGACGAGCTGATCTCGGACCTCGACGTGCTGCCCATGTGCGGGACGAGCTTCCGGGGCGGGGACCTGCTCGACATCGACACCGACGGGGAGCGCATCTGGTGGCGCAATCCCGACGCCTCGGGGGAGTCCACCGCCGAGCCGCTGCGGCTGGCCGCCGACGAGGCGACCGCGCTGCTGGTGGCCGCGCGCGCGGTGGCCACCCTGCCCGGGCTGCGCGAGAGCGACCGGAACGCCCTGCTGCGGGCCACGGCCAAGCTGGAGGCGGCCGCGGGCGAGGTGGCCGGGGCCAGCTCCCGGCTGTCGGTGACCTTCGAGTCCGAGGGCGGGGTCTTCGCGGACGTCGACCGGGCCATCGCGGAGCGCCGGCGGCTGTGGCTGCGCTACTACTCGCCCGCGCGGGACGAGCTCACCGAGCGCACGGTCGACCCGATCCGGCTCTTCGCGGTGGGCCACACGTACATGGAGGGCTGGTGCCACCTCTCGGAGGCCCGGCGCACCTTCCGCCTCGACCGGGTCGCGGAGATCCGGCTGCTGGACGAGCGGGCCGAGCCGCCCGCCATCGAGCCGCGGGACCTGTCCGAGGGCTTGGTCCAGCCGGCGGCCGAGGACCCGGAGGTCGTGGTCGAGGTGGGGCCGGGAGGGCGCTGGGTCGCCGAGTACTACCCGCACGACAGTGCGGAGGAGCTGGCCGGGGGCGGTCTGCGGATCACCCTGCGCAGCCCGGATCCGGCCTCGTTGCGCCGCCTCGCGCTGCGGCTGGGTCGTGAGGGCCGGATCGTCGCTCCGGCCGAGCTGGCGGACAGCGCGCGCAACGCCGCCCGGGAGGCGCTGGCGGGTTACGGGGAACAGGTCTGAGGGGGACGCGGTCGATGTCGCCAACGTCCGGGCCCGTCGCCTTCAAGGCCTCCTGTCCCGACTGCCGGGCCCGCTTCGAGCTGGACGCGGGCGCCCTGCGGCTGGCCATCGGCGGGAGCAGGCGGACCACCTTCTACTCCTTCACCTGCCCCGAATGCGGTGCCGCCGTACGCAAACCGGCCGGCGAGCGGATCGTGGAACTGCTCACCGGTGGTGGCGTGAGCACCCTGCGCAGCATCTGACCCGGCGGGTGGCCTAGGCTCGGCCCATGATGTGGCCGATGTTCGCAATTGTCCTGGGCTTCCTCGGGGTGGCCGTGCTCGCCGTGCTCGCGGTGCGGGTGTACGTGGAGGTGCGCAGGCTGGCTTCCCAGGTGGCGCAGGCCAGCCGCCGGGTCACCGACGCTTCGGCGGATCTCGAGCGGGCGGCCGTCGATCTGGCCCGGGCGGGGCACGGAGCACGTCCCTGACCCGGGGCGAACGCGTGTGACCGGGGCATGTTCAACCTGCCCAGGTGCAAGCGGGGGGACCCCGGGGGATTGCCGGGCGTTAACCCCCGGGGGTTACGATCCTCGGTAGAGCAAGTCCTAGGCGCCCCGTCCGGCGTGCTGTGAACCTCGGAGAAGAAGGAAGATACCTAATGGGCAACTTCAGGGGTTGGGAAATCCTTGTCATCGTCGGACTGATCATCCTGCTGTTCGGCGCCAAGAAGCTCCCTGACATGGCCCGCTCCCTCGGCAAGTCGGCCCGCATCCTCAAGAGCGAGGCCAAGGCCATGAAGAAGGACGGCGAGGGTGACGACGTCGCCGCCGCCGCGCCCGCGGACCAGTCCGCGCAGCAGCCCGTCGCCCCGCGTACCATCCAGGCCGCTCCGGGTGACGTCAGCAGCTCGCGTCCGGTGAGCGAGCCGAACCGCACCGCCCAGGGCTGACACCCGCCGTACACGCCAGTCATCTGCAACGAGACAAGGGACGTGGGTTGCTCAACTCTGCCCGCAAGCAGGAGAAGAAGGAACGGCAGGCCAAGGACGCCGAAGGGCGCATGCCTCTCGTCGAGCACCTGCGTGAGCTTCGTAACCGCCTGCTGAAGTCGGTCCTGGCGATCGTGGTGATCACGATCATCGCCGCGTTCTTCTACCGGGAGATCATCAACTTCCTGTTGAAGCCGATGTTGGACTCCGTCGGCTGCACGGACGGTGTGGTGACCCAGCGCAACGGCCGCCCCTGCGCCGACATGACCGTGAACGGCCTGATCTCGGCGTTCTCGATCGCCCTGAAGGTCGCGCTGATGGCCGGTGTGGTGCTGTCCGCCCCGGTCTGGCTCTACCAGCTGTGGGCGTTCGCCGCGCCCGGACTGCACAGCCACGAGAAGAAGTACGCGCGGAGCTTCGTCGCGGTCGGCGCGCCCCTCTTCCTGACCGGCGCGGTGATCGCGTACAAGATCCTCCCGCAGACCGCGACGATCATGCTCGAGTTCACCCCCGACCACGCGCGCAACCTGCTGCCGGTCGACGACTACCTCGACCTGGTCACCCGCATGGTGATCGTGTTCGGCCTGGCCTTCGAGCTGCCACTGCTGCTGATCCTGCTGAACTTCACCGGTGTGCTCACCGGCAAGCGGCTGGCGAGCTGGTGGCGGGGCATGGTCCTCGGCATCACGATCTTCGCCGCCTTCGCGACGCCCACCGGTGACCCGCCGACGATGCTCGCGCTGGCCGTGCCCATCATCGCCCTCTACTTCGCCGCCCTCGGCATCTGCCTCCTCAACGACCGCAGGCGCAGGCGCAACGACCCCGACGCGGATCTGAGCGACGACGAGGCCTCCCAGCTGGACCTCACCCCGGCGCCGATCGGTGAGCTGGAGTCCCTCCCGGCCCCCGCGGCACTGCCCGAACAGGCCGACGGCGGACGCCAGCGGATCAACGGGTACGACGACGCCACCTGACGGGCACGCCCCGGCCACCGCCGGGAGGCGTACCCGGGGGCGACCGGGGCCCGGGAACGGGCTCCGGTACATTCCCGTGGATGAGCCACGAAGTCACCCTCTTCGTCAATCCCACAGCCGGACGCGGCCGGGGCGCGCACGCCGCGCAGCCGGCCGCTTCGGCCGTCCGGGAGGCAGGTTTCTCCGTACGGACCGTCGTGGGCACCGACGCGCCGGACGCGCTGGCCCGGCTGACGGCCGCCGTCCGTGAGGGCACCGGTGCGGTGATCGCGGTGGGCGGCGACGGGATGGTCTCCCTCGCGCTCCAGGCCCTGGCGGGGACGCCGGTGCCGCTCGGGGTGGTCGCGGTGGGCACCGGGAACGACTTCGCGCGCGCGATGGGGCTGCCCGTACGGGAGCCGGCGCGGGCCGGGCGGATGGCCGCCGAAGCCGTCAAGGAGAGCCGGATCAGGGAGATCGACCTGGGCCGGGTGGGCGGCGTCGACTACGAGAAGTGGTTCGGGACCGTGCTGTGCTCCGGTTTCGACTCGCGGGTCAACGACCGGGGCAACCGGATGCGGCTGCCGGTCGGGCGGTTCAAGTACGACCTGGCGATGATCGCGGAGCTGGCCGCCTTCCGGCCGTTCCCGTACCGGATCACCCTGGACGACGGGCCGGTGATCGAGACCGAGGCCACGCTGGTGGCCGTCGGCAACGGATCCTCCTACGGCGGGGGCATGCGCATCTGCGCGGACGCGGTCCCCGACGACGGACTCTTCGACGTCACGGTGGTCGGCGACTGCAGCCGGGCCACCCTGCTCAAGGTGTTCCCGCAGGTCTACAAGGGCCGCCACCTCGACCATCCGAAGGTGACCGTCCACCGGGCCAGGAAGATCAGCCTGGAGGCGGCGGGCCTCGGCGCCTACGCGGATGGCGAGCCGCTGGGGGCGCTGCCGGTGACCGCCGAATGCGTACCCCGGGCCGTCCGGCTGCTCACTTAAATGATCGCGACTGTTGTCAGAGGTGGCGGGTAGGCTCGACAACAAGATGACCGAAGAACTCTCACCCGCCGAGCGGTACGCCGCTGCCCGGATCCGCGCCGCCGAAGAGGCCTCTGCCCTGGCCCCCTTCCGCGAGATGTACGACTTCGACCTGGACCCGTATCAGGTGGAGGCCTGCAAGGCACTGGAGGCCGGCAAAGGCGTCCTCGTCGCCGCCCCGACCGGCTCGGGAAAGACCATCGTCGGCGAGTTCGCCGTGCACCTGGCCCTCCAGCAGGGACGCAAGTGCTTCTACACGACGCCGATCAAGGCGCTGTCGAACCAGAAGTACGCCGACCTCGTCAAGCGCTACGGCGCCGACAAGGTGGGCCTGCTGACGGGCGACAACAGCGTCAACTCCGAGGCGCCGGTGGTCGTGATGACCACCGAGGTGCTCCGCAACATGCTGTACGCGGGCTCCCAGTCGCTGCTCGGCCTCGGCTACGTCGTGATGGACGAGGTCCACTACCTCTCCGACCGGTTCCGCGGGGCCGTCTGGGAGGAAGTGATCATCCACCTCCCCGAGTCGGTGACCCTGGTCTCCCTGTCGGCCACCGTGTCCAACGCCGAGGAGTTCGGCGACTGGCTGGACACCGTCCGCGGGGACACCGAGGTGATCGTCTCCGAGGAGCGGCCCGTACCGCTGTGGCAGCACGTCATGGCCGGCCGCCGGATCTACGACCTCTTCGAGGAGGAGTCCGACCACGGCGGCCGCGGCTCCGCGCGCCGCGAGGTCAATCCCGACCTGCTGCGCATGGCGCGCGAGGAGAACAGCCGCACCTACAGTCCGAAGGACCGGCGGCGCGGCAAGATGGTCCGCGAGGCCGACCGCGAGCGCGAACGACGTTCCCGCGGCCGGATCTGGACCCCGTCCCGCCCCGAGGTCATCGCCCGCCTCGACAACGACGGGCTGCTGCCCGCCATCAACTTCATCTTCAGCCGGGCCGGCTGCGAGGCCGCCGTCCAGCAGTGCCTGTACGCGGGGCTGCGGCTCAACGACGAGGCCGCGCGGCTCAAGGTCCGCGAGCTCGTCGAGGCGCGGACCGCCTCCATCCCCACCGAGGACCTGCACGTCCTGGGGTACTACGAGTGGCTCGAAGGGCTGGAGCGGGGCATCGCCGCGCATCACGCGGGCATGCTGCCCACCTTCAAGGAGGTCGTGGAGGAGCTCTTCGTACGCGGCCTGGTGAAGGCCGTCTTCGCCACGGAGACCCTGGCGCTCGGCATCAACATGCCCGCGCGCACGGTGATCCTGGAGAAGCTGGTCAAGTGGAACGGCGAGCAGCACGCCGACATCACCCCCGGCGAGTACACCCAGCTGACCGGCCGGGCCGGGCGGCGCGGCATCGACGTCGAGGGCCACGCGGTGGTGCTCTGGCAGCGCGGCATGGACCCGGCGGGGCTCGCCGGGCTCGCGGGTACCCGTACGTATCCGCTGCGTTCCAGCTTCAAGCCGTCCTACAACATGGCCGTGAACCTGGTCAGCCAGTTCGGGCGGCACCGCTCGCGCGAGCTCCTGGAGACCTCCTTCGCGCAGTTCCAGGCCGACCGCTCGGTCGTCGGGATCTCCCGGCAGGTCCAGCGCAACGAGGAGGGCCTGGAGGGTTACCAGGAGGGCATGACCTGCCACTTGGGGAACTTCGAGGAGTACGCGCAGCTGCGCCGAGACCTCAAGGACCGCGAGACGGACCTGGCCAAGCAGGGCGCGGCGCAGCGCCGGGTGCAGGCGGCCAGTTCGCTGGAGAAGCTCAAGCCGGGCGACATCATCCACGTGCCGACGGGCAAGTTCGCCGGGCTCGCGCTGGTCCTGGACCCGGGCGTGCCGGCCGGGCGGGTCCACGGCAGCCGCGGCTACGAGTACGCGGAGGGCCCGCGTCCGCTGGTGCTGACCGCCGAGCGGCAGGTCAAGCGGCTCGCCGCGATCGACTTCCCGGTCCCGGTCGAGGCGTTGGACCGGATGCGGATCCCCAAGACCTTCAACGCGCGCTCGCCGCAGTCCCGTCGGGACCTGGCGTCCCAGCTGCGTTCCAAGGCCGGGCACATCACGCCGGAGCGGCGCTCCCGCGGCCGGGCCGCGGCCGCCGACGACCGTGAGATCGCCCGGCTGCGGTCCGAGCTGCGGGCGCACCCGTGCCACGGGTGCGACGAGCGCGAGGACCACGCGCGCTGGGCGGAGCGCTACCACCGGCTCAAGCGGGACACCCAGCAGCTGGAGCGGCGGATCGAGGGCCGGACGAACACCATCGCCCGCACCTTCGACCGGATCCACGCGCTGCTGACCGAGCTGGACTACCTGCGCGAGGACGAGGTCACCGTGCACGGCAAGCGGCTCGCCCGGCTGTACGGGGAGCTGGACCTGCTGGCCTCCGAATGCCTGCGTGCCAGGGTGTGGGAGGGACTGAGCCCGGCCGAACTGGCCGCCTGCGTTTCGGCATTGGTCTTCGAGGCGCGGCAGTCCGACGACGCGGTCGCCCCGAAGGTGCCCGGCGGCGCGGCGAAGGAGGCGCTCGGCGAGATGGTCCGGATCTGGGGCCGCCTCGACGCGCTGGAGGAGGAGCACCGCATCAACCAGGCGGAGGGCGTGGGTCAGCGCGAGCCCGACCTCGGCTTCGCTTGGGCGGCGTACCAGTGGGCCTCCGACAAGAGCCTGGACGAGGTACTGCGCGAGGCGGAGATGCCGGCCGGTGACTTCGTGCGTTGGTGCAAGCAGGTCATCGACGTGCTCGGGCAGGTCGCGGCGGCGGCTCCGGCGGCCTCCGGTGACAGCGGGAGCACGGTGGCGCGAAATGCCCGCAAGGCCGTCGACGCGTTGCTTCGGGGTGTAGTGGCCTACAGCTCGGTCGGATAGGCGGTTTTGGGGCTTCCTCCGAGCGTGGGGATGGCCTGATCTGTTCTCTTGCCATGATCGAATCGGATTGCTCTGTGCGACGATCGATTCCATGAGCGGGGGAGCGGACGAGGGTCCGAGACGGGTCGGTCGGCCACGTGCCGACCGGCTGAGACCGGAGAGCGGCCGGCCGCCGCGCGAGGAACTCCTCTGCGCGGCGGCCGAGTTGTTCACCGTCCAGGGATATGCGGCGACCACCACGCGGGCCGTCGCCGAACGGGCCGGGATGCGCCAGGCCACGATGTACCACTACTTCGGGGGCAAGCAGGAACTCCTCGCCGAACTTCTGGAGTCCACGGTCGCGCCCTCGCTGGTGCTGGCCCGGCAGCTGCTCGCGGACGAAGGGAGGTCCGCCGCGCGGCGGTTGTGGGAGCTGTGCCGCTCCGACGTGCTGCTGCTGTGCGGCGGGCCGTATGACCTGGGGGCGCTGTACCTGCTGCCCGAGCTGGGCGCGTCGCGCCTCGCGCGGTTCCGTCGGATGCGCGGGGAACTCAAGGACGCCTACCGGGTGTTGCTCGCCGGGACCCGCGTCGGCGCCGAACTGGCCGGGAACGAGGCGGGACTGACGCTACGGGGCGACCTGGTCTTCGGGCTCATCGAGGGCGTCATGCTGATCCACCGCACGGATCCGCAGCGGCCGGTGACGGTCTTCGCGGAGGCCACCGCGGACGCGGCGCTGCGGATCGCGGGCGTCGCCCCGCCCGGCGAATGGCGGCCGGCGGCCGGCGGCTAGCCGCCGGTCCCGGCCTCCCAGCCCGCGCGGTCGTCCCAGGCCTGGAGGGTGCGGCCGCTCTCGAAGCGGTGCACGCGCGCGGTCACCGGGTCGGTGAACGCCAGTACCCGGGCCAGGAGTTGCAGCGGCCTGCGGTAGTCGTCCGGGGCCGGATCCGTGACCTGCGGATACACCGGGTCGCCGAGGATGGGCAGGCCCAGGCCGTTCATGTGGACCCGCAGCTGGTGGGTGCGGCCCGTGCGCGGGGTCAGCCGGTAGCGGGCCAGCCCCTCCCGGGCCTCGACGCATTCGACCAGGCTCTCGGCATTGGGCTCGCCCCCGGGCACCTCGACCGCCGCGATGACCCCGCGGGTCTTCTCGATCCGGCTGCGGACCGTGCGCGGGAGGGTGCCGGCGCGTTCCGGGTCGTACGGTGCGAGGGCCTCGTACTCCTTGTGCACCTCGCGCCGCTGGAAGAGGAGCTGGTAGGCGCCGCGGTCCTCGGGCCGGACGCTGAACATCACCAGTCCCGCCGTCAGCCGGTCCAGCCGGTGCGCGGGGCTGAGGCCGGGCAGCTCCAGCTCCTCGCGGAGCCGGGCCAGGGCGGTCTCGGTGATGTGGGAGCCGCGCGGGGTGGTGGCCAGGAAGTGCGGTTTGTCCACGACCAGCAGGTGCGCGTCCCGGTGGACGACGGAGATCGGGAAGGGCACCCGCGGCTCCGGCTCCACGTCCCGGTGGAACCACAGGTAGGCGCCCGGCTCGTACGGGTCCTCCGCGCGCAGGACCCGTCCGTCGGGACCGAGCACGCGGCCCGCGGCCAGCAGGCGCGCGACCGAGTCGGCGCCGCGGGTGCCGGCGTAGCGCGCCGCCAGGTAGTCGCCGAGATCCGGCCAGGTCCCGTCCGGGTCGGGCGGGAGCCGCAGCCGGACCGGGTCGATGCCGGCGCGCTGGGGGAGGGGCGAGGGGGGTGGCTGGGCTCTGCGTCTCATCGGGGAACAGGCTATGCGGCTACTGCCGGGTGAAGGTGCCCAGGTGGTCGGCGTCGAGGTATTCGATGCGCAGGGTGCCGTCGGCGAAGACCACCCCGGTGCGGCCGACCGCGTTCTCGCCCGCGGTCACGAAGCTGAAGGTGTCCCCGTCGTAGTGGGTCAGCGGGAAGCGCAGGGGCTCGGGGCCGAGGGCGAGGGTGAGCGCGCCGTCGGCGTCGGCGGACACGGTGGCCCTGCCGTAGTAGGGGTTGTCGTAGGTTCCGGTGTACGCGGCGCTGTCCCGGGCCGGCTGCGCTCCGGCGGGCGGGTGGGCGTAGTCGGTCTTCGATCCGTTCGGGGGTTCGAGGGCCGTCGCGTAGGCGGAGGCGGCGAGGGCGAGCCAGTCGGTGGAGACCTTGCCGTGCTCGGCGTAGTCGAAGAAGTCCAGGGCCACGGCGTCGGGCAGGCCGACCGGGGCGCCGTTGGTCAGGACGACGATGCCGAGCCGCTCCAGCGGGAGCATGGTGACGTTGGTGTTGGCGCCGAGGTCGAAGGCGCCGGAGTGGCTCAGGCGCGTGCGGCCGGCGCCGTCGTAGCTGACGTTCCAGCCGAGGCCGTAGAAGCTGGTGGTGCCGACGGCGTTGGTCGGCTGCGACACGATCTCGGGCACGTGGGTCCGGGCGAGGGCGTCGGCGGGAATGATCCGCTTCCCGTCGAGGGTGCCGCCGGCCAACTGCAACCGCAGCCAGCGGGCCATGTCGGTGGCGGTGGAGCTGACGCCGCCGGCCGGGGCCTGGGCGTCCGGGTCGCGGACATGGCGCGGGCTCCAGGTGCCGTCAGCGTTCTTGACGTGGGTGGAGGCGCGGTCGGGAGAGTTGATGAAGGCGGAGAACTCGGTGCTGGTACGGGTCATGCCGGCGGGCTTGAAGAGGGTGTCGGCGCTGAGCTTCTGCCAACTGGTGCCCTTGGCGCGGGCAACGGCCTCGGCGGCCGCGGTGAACCCGAAGTTGGTGTACGCGTAGCTCGCCCGGAACGGGCCGAGGGGCTCCAGGCGCAGGTGGTCCAGGATGTACGCCCGGTCGTATCCGAGGTCTTCGAGGAGGTCGCCGGCGTGGTCGGGGAGGCCGCTGCGGTGGGAGAACAGGTCGGCGGTGGTGACGTGGTCGGTCACCCAGGGGTCCTTCAGGGAGAACCCGGGCAAGGCGGTGCGGTCGTCCCACCCCCGGGGGTCGGTGAGGGTGCCGGCCACGACCGTGGAGGAGACGGGCTTGGACAGCGAGGCGATCTGGAAGACGGTGTCGGGGCCGACCTTCGCGCTCTCGCCGGTCCTGCGCAGCCCGTAGCCCTTGATGTGGACCACCTCGTCGTCGTGGACCACGGCCACGGACACGCCGGGGACCCCGGTGCGGCGCATCATGTCCTCGACGGTGCGGTCGAGGCGGGCGACGGCCTTGTCGACGGCGGCGTCCGTGATCTGGGGCTTCGGGGCGGGGGGCGGGGTGGGCGCGGCGATGGCCGTGCCCGTCACGCCGGCCGCCGCGGTCAGGAGGGCCGCGGCCCCGGCTGCCCCGAGGGCGGGGAGCGTACGCATGGGGTCATTGTCCTGCCGGGGGAGGCGGAGCGCCCGTTGCCGTCCGGCGGTGGGCGCGTGCGGCGCCGTTGCCGGGAGCGCTGCCCCCGGACCCCCGTGCCTCAAACGCCGGCGGGGCTGAAAAGACCGGGGCTCAGCGCCTCGAACGCCGGCGGGGATGTGCCCGCCGGCGTGGGGAAACCTTTAGGCAGCGGCGCGGTGTTCCTGTTCGGCCTCGACCGAGGCGTTCCAGTCGCGCTTGATCGCGCGCCAGCCCTCGTCCGTCTCGCCCAGGCGCCAGTAGCCCGAGATCGACAGGCGCTCGCGCGGGACGCCGCGCTCCATGCGCAGGTGGCGGCGCAGCTCCTTGACGAAGCCGGCCTCGCCGTGGACGAAGGCGTGGACGTCCGTGCTCGGGAACTCCATGGCCATGACGGCCTCCACGAGGGCCTCGCCCACCGGGCGGTCGCCGCGGTGCAGCCAGACCGGGACGACGCCGTCCGGGGTGGCGAGCTTCAGCTCGTCGGCCGGGCCGTCGATCTCGACGATGGCGTGGACCCGCGCGCCCGCCGGCATCCGCTCCATCGCGGCGGCGATCGCCGGCAGGGCGCTCTCGTCGCCCACCAGGAGGTGCCAACCGGCCACCGGGTCCGGGGCGTAGGCGCCGCCCGGGCCGAGGAAGCGTACGACCTCGCCCGGCTGGACCCGCGCCGCCCAGGGGCCGGCCAGGCCCTCGTCGCCGTGGACCACGAAGTCGAGGGTCAGCTCCAGGTGCGCGGGGTCCCAGTTCCGTACGGTGTACGCGCGCTGGCGCGGCCACTGTGCCCGGGGAAAGTCGGCGCGGATGCGTTCAAGGTCCCACGGAGCGGGGTAGGTCACGCCCGTCGGCGCGAACAGCAGCTTGACGTAATGGTCGGTGTACTCGCCCACGCCGAACTCCCGGAGGCCCTCACCGCCCAGCACGAGCCGCACCATGTGCGGCGACAACCGCTCGGTGCGTACGACGACGGCGGTGCCGACGGTGCGGGCGCGTCCTTCTGCCACGGTGACTCCCCTGACTCCACGAAACTTAGCCTTACCTAAGTTATCACCTCAGGGGCGCAGCACGCTGCTCAAGCGAGCGACTGCACCCCCCAGACCCCACCGATGGGCTAGCGCAGCCACCAGTTCGGGTTGTGCCGGGGCCGTCGGAAGGGCCGGGTCGAACGCCGGGAGCGGCACGTCCGAGGCCACCTGGACCACCTTGGGGGCCACCGCCAGATAGGGCCGGGACTCGTCCAGCCGCTTGCGCTGGGTCGGGGTCAGCTTCGACTTCGGGTCGTCGACCGCGGCGATGATCCCGGCCAGGGTGCCGTAGGCGTCCAGGAGTTTGGCGGCCGTCTTCTCGCCGATGCCGGGGACGCCCGGCAGGCCGTCGCTCGGGTCCCCGCGCAGCAGCGCCAGATCCGCGTAACCGGGGCCGTCCACCCCGTACTTCTCGCGGAGCCACGCCTCGTCGGTCACCTGCAGGGTGCCCACGCCCTTGAGCGGGTACAGCACCCGCCGCTGCCGGGCGTCGTCCACCAGCTGGTACAGGTCCCGGTCGCCGGTGACGATGTCCACCGGGCCGCTCGCGCGGGCGGTGAGCGTACCGATCACGTCGTCCGCCTCGTACCCGGCGACCCCGACCCGGGCGATGCCGAAGGCGTCCAGCGCCGCTTCGATGATCGGCACCTGCGGGGCGAGGGTGTCCGGGGTCTCCTCCACGTCGGGGCCGGTCTCGGTCTCCTCGGCCACCCGGTGCGCCTTGTAGGAGGGGATCAGCTCCACCCGCCAGTGCGGCCGCCAGTCGGCGTCCATGCACGCCACCAGATCGTCCGGCCGGTGGTCCTGGACGAGCCGGCCGATGAAGTCGAGCAGCCCGCGCACGGCGTTGACCGGGGTGCCGTCGGGGGCCTTCACCGAGTCCGGCACACCGAAGTAGGCGCGGTAGTAGAGGGAGGCGGTGTCCAGGAGCATCAGGCGTCGTGTCGTCACGGAGTCGATGATGCCGCAACGCCCCCCGGCGGAGGGCCCGGCCGTCCGGACGCCACGTGCCACGACGGACAGTGAGCGCACGGGTACGGGAAGAGCCGTGCACGCGAAACCGGAGGCGGTTGCTGCGTAAGGTGCTTACAGCACACCGATGTGCGACAGACATGGGGAGGGCAGCCCCGACATGAACGACAGGGACGGCACCGACGGCATTGATGGCATGGACAGCAAGCTGAACGACAGGGACGACAAGAGCAAGGACAAGGACGGCAAGGAGCCGCTCCGAGTGGGCGTGGCCGTGCGCAAGCGGCGCCGCGCGCTCCACCTCACGCTGGCCGCGGTCTCGGCGCGCAGCGGCCTGTCGGTGCCCTTCCTGAGTCAGATAGAGAACGAGCGGGCCCGGCCCAGCATGCGCTCCCTGGAGCGGGTCGCGGACGCGCTGGAGACCACGGCCGTGGAACTGCTGGCCGCCTCCGACACCGCGCGCACGGTGGACCTCGTACGGGCGGGTGACGCCCCCGGGCTCACCCCGGTCCCGGGCGTACGTCCCCTGGTGCGCGGCCACCACCAGCTGCACGCGATGGAGTTCACCGGGGACCAGGACGCCGGACGCGAGTACCAGCACCGCAACGACGAACTGATGTACGTGGTCGAGGGTGCCTGCCAGGTTGAAGCGGAGGGGCGGGCGTACCGGCTGGAGAGCGGGGACGCGCTGTTCCTGTCCGGCGGCGTGCGCCACCGCTGGCGGGCGGTCACCGAGGAGACCCGGATCCTGGTCGTCGCGGTGGGCGAGCACATCCACGCGACCTCCGAGCCCCCGTCTCCGGGACACTGAACGACGTGCGGCGGATCGTCTCGCTGGTGCCCTCGCTGACCGAGGCGGTGGCCGTGAGCGCGCCGGGGCTGCTGGTCGGGGTGACCGATTGGTGCACGCACCCCGGGGACCTCGGCGACGCGGTGCGGATCGGGGGGACGAAGAACCCGGACGTGCGGCGGATCGTGGAGCTCCGGCCGGACCTGGTGATCGCCAACGAGGAGGAGAACCGGGCCCCCGACCTGGCGGCGCTGCGCGCGGCCGGGGTGGAGGTGCTGGTCACCGAGGTCCGGACGCTGCCGCAGGCGCTGCGGGAGCTGGACCGGGTGTTGGTGGGGGCGCTGGGACTGGCGAGGCCGGGCTGGCTGACGGACGCGGAGCGGGCGTGGGCCCGGGTGGAGCCGCCGGCGCCGCCGCTCGCGGAGGTCACCGCGTTCGTGCCGATCTGGCGGCGGCCGTGGATGGTGCTGGGCCGGGACACCTTCGCCGGGGACCTGCTGGCGCGGCTCGGGGTCCGCAACGTCTACGCCGGACACCCCGAGCGGTATCCCCGGGTGCCGGTGGAGGAACTCGCTGCGGCCGCCTGCGACCTGGTGGTCCTGCCGGACGAGCCGTACCGCTTCACGCGCGAGGACGGCCCGGAGGCCTTCCCGGGCCTGCCGGCGGCTCTGGTCGACGGCCGGCACCTGACCTGGTACGGGCCATCGCTGGCCGCCGCGCCGGCGGTGCTGTCCGAGCAGCTGCGCGCCGCGCGCTGATCGGCGGTCCGCTCCGGCTGTGGCTGGTCGGGGGTGTTGGGGCTTGGCCCTGTTTCCTGCGCCTCAAGCGCCGGCGGGGCTGGGTGGTGTGGGGCGGTGCGGGGTTGCTGCGCGGTGCTTGGCTGTGGCTGGTCGGGGGTGTCGGGGCTTGGCCCCGTCTCCTGCGCCTCAAGCGCCGGCGGGGCTGGGTGGTGTGGGGCGGTGCGGGGTTGCTGCGCGGTGCTTGGCTGTGGCTGGTCGGGGGTGTTGGGGCTTGGCCCCGTCTCCTGCGCCTCAAGCGCCGGCGGGGCTGGGTGGTGTGGGGCGGTGCCCCGCCGGAGTGTCTCCTCGGCTCGCGCGGTGCGGCATGTCGCGGTGGTGCTCGGTGGTGCGCGCTCGTCCTGCGGGGACACTCCGCCGTGTCCCCGCCCCACGGCAGGGCTCCGACAGTGCCCCGAAGCCGCCCCACGGCGTACTCCACCAATGGACCGAAGCCCCGCCCCGTGCTCCTGCAGTGCCTCGAAGCCGCCCCGACGCCTGGGGAGCGGGGACGGGGAGGGGTGTCCCCGCAGGACGAGCGCGCAACCACCGCGCACAGCCGAGACCTGCCCGCCTGGCGCGAGCCGAGGAGACACCCCTCCCCGGCACCGCGCACCAGCCCACACCGCGCCGGGATCCCGGCCCGCAGGCAGACCCGGACCCGCCCCGCGGGGCCTAGGTGGGGAGGAGGCGGCCGGAGAGCAGGCCGTGGAGGGTGTGGGCGGCGGCCAGGAGCCAGGCGGTCAGCAGGCCGAGGAAGAGGGCGGTGGCGAGCCAGGCGAAGGCGGTCAGGCCGGTGTGGTGGGCGAGGCCGGTGGCGCCGGTGACGCAGGTGCCGACGGGGAAGGTCAGCGCCCACCAGGTCATCGCGAAGCCCATGCCGCCCCGGGCCGCTCGTACCAGCATGGCGACGGCCAGGGCCAGCCACAGCAGGGCGAAGCCCATCACGGGGACCCCGTAGACGACGGCGAAGGCGCCCAGTGCGCCGGCGTAGGTGCCCTCGATCGACTGGGGGGCGACGTCGGCGAGCTGGTTCACGGCGGTGGTCGACTGGCCGAGGGGGCCCAGGACCAGGAACAGGGTCGGGGTCAGGGCCAGCGGGAGGGGGCCGCCCACGATCAGCCGGCCGAAGATCAGGGGGAGCATCAGCAAGGTGGCCAGCAGGCTGATGCCGAACATGGCGTAGCAGGCGAGCAGCAGGGTCTCGCGGGGCTGGCCGGCGGGCAGGTGGGGTATCAGGAGCGGGCCCAGGGCGGCGGAGACCATCGGTGCGACGAGGGGGAGCAGCCAGACGGGAGTGGCCTGTTTGGGCTCGACCTTGTGCCGTACGACCATCAGGTAGGGCACGGCCACGGCCATGAACAGGCCGATCGCGGTGCCCGCGGTGAAGAGCACGGCGTCCACGGCGACGGCGGCGCCGGTGCCGATGAGGTCCTTGCCGACGACGAGGGCGCCGCCGCCGACGGCCAGCAGCGCCATCGACAGGCACCCGTAGAACGGGGCGACGGCCGGGTCCAAGAGGTGGGCGCGGGCCTGGTCGCGGTGGTGGATCCAGTGCCCGGCCCGGGCCGTGAGCAGGACGGCGAGGAGGATGGCGGACAGACCCCAGAACAGCTGACAGGCCACGCGCTGGCCGGGGAGCTGGTACGGGAGGGTCGCGCCGGCGTTGGCGAGGATCGCCGTGCCCATGACGCAGGCGTACCAGTTGGGGCCGAGGTGCCGCAGTGCGGGGGCCTTGTGGGCCCGGACCGCGGGAGTGGTGTGAGTGCGGGGTCGCACGAGGGTGGTGGCCATGGATCCAGCCTCGCGCCGGGGCGGGCGGGGCGGCAGAGGCCATCTCCCTATGAGGTCATAAACTGATGTTATGGGTAATGAGGAGTGGGTTCCGCTGGCGCACCGGGTGCCGGACCTCGGTGCGCTGGAACTGCTGCTCGCCGTCGCGCGGGTCGGCAGCCTGAGCGGTGCGGCCCGGCGGCTCGGCATCACCCAGCCCGCGGCGAGCAGCCGGATCCGGGCGATGGAGACCCGGCTCGGTGTGGCCCTGGTGGACCGATCGCCGCGGGGGTCGACACTGACGGCCGAGGGCGCGCTCGTCACGGACTGGGCCCGGCGGGTGGTGGAGGCGGCGGAGGCCTTCGATGCGGGTGCGCAGGCGCTGCGCGGACGCCGGGACTCGCGGCTGCGGGTGGCCGCCAGCATGACCATCGCGGAGTACCTGCTGCCTGGTTGGCTGATCGCCCTGCGCGGGCAGCGCCCGGACACGGCGGTGTCCCTGCACGCCGGGAACTCGGCGGTGGTGGCCGAGCGGGTCCTCGCCCACGAGGCCGACCTCGGCTTCGTCGAGGGGCTGACCGTGCCCGAGGGGCTGGATTCGGCGGTGATCGCGCAGGACCGCCTGGTGGTGGCGGTGGCCCCGGGGCACCCGTGGGCGCGCCGCACCCGGGGGGTCGCGGCGGCCGAGTTGGCCTCGACCCCGCTGATCCTGCGCGAGCGGGGCTCGGGCACGCGACAGGTCCTGGACGCCGCGCTGGCCTCGGCCGGCGGGCTTGCCGCGCCGCTGCTGGAACTGGCGTCGACCACGGCGGTGAAGGCGGCGGCGCTGGGCGGTGCCGGGCCGTGCGTGCTGTCGGAGCTGGCCGTGGTGGACGAGCTGGCGGCGCGCCGGCTGGTGGAGGTGCCGGTGTCGGGCGCCGGGCTCGGCCGGGCCCTGCGGGCGGTCTGGCCCGCGGGTGCCCGCCCGGCCGGCCCGGCCCGGGACCTGCTGTCCCTGACCCGGGGTACCCCCTAAGAGAGCGGGCGGACCGTGAGGATCTGTTCGGCTTGGCCGACCGGGCCGTCGGCGTCGTGCAGGACGCTGCTGGTGAGCCCCTGCCCGGACGGGCCGAAGGCCACGGTGGTGTCCAGGCCGGTCCACGGGCCGCGGGGCCGGCGGTGCAGGTGGACGGTCAGGTCGAGGTTCGGGAACATCCACGCGGTGGGGTCCTGCTGGACCGCGATGCCGTTCGCGGTGTCCACCAGCGCCATGTACGAGGCGAGGGCGCCGACCGGCTCGCCCGCGACCAGGGCGACGGACGAGGACACCCAGGCCGCGGCCCGGCCCCGGCGGGAGGGGGGCGTCCGGCGCACCTCGACGGAGGAGACGTAGCCGCCGTTCCACTCCTCGTCCATCGCCCAAACGTCGAGTTCCTCGGGGGCGGGCAGCCGCTCGTGGGGGCTGTCGGCCACGGAGGAGGAGTCCAGGGTGGCCAGCAGCCAGGCGCGGGCGCGGACCACCGGACGGCCGCCGATGACCACGCTCGCTTCCAGGAGCTCGATGGTCCGGCCCGGCCGGAGGGTCTCGACGGTGATCTCGCACTCATCGAGGGCGATGCGGCCGAGGATGTCGTAACTGATCCGCGCGAGCGCCAACGGCTCGGGCCGCTGCGCCAGGTGTCCGTCGATCGCGTGCACCACGAGGCCGGCGAGCGGGCTGAAGTGCTGCTCGTCGGTGTTCCACGCGCCGCCCGCGTGGGCGGTGGGCTTGAAGCTGTGCTCGCCCGTCCGCTCGTAGTAGCTCTCGGGTGCGGCGGCGCCGGTGGTCACGGGATCTGTCTCCTCGGATGGGTGTATTGATCAAGCATCGTAGGAGGTGCCGTTCCTCCCGTCACTGTGATCCGGCGGACACGGGGGCGGGAGTCGTGCGCCCGTTCGGGCGAGGAGGGAACGATTCGCCGCGGCGCGGAGGGTGACCCCGGGCGGACCCGCAGGAAAGGTGGCTCCCGCACGCGTCCCCCCACGAGGAGAACCCTGATGCGTCTTCGCCATGCCGCCCTCGCCGCCTTCGGCGCCTTCACGCTCCTGCTGACCGTCCCGGCCTCGGCCTCGGCCGCCACGGGAGAGTTCCAGTACACGGTCTCCGGCCTCGACGGCAGCCCGCTGAGGGTCGTGCTGGAGGACCCGGCGAGCGGGGAGTGCATCACCCTCCCCGAGGTCGCCGATCCCTCGGCCAGCTCCCCGGCGCACTCCCCGCGCAACCGGACCGACGAGGTGGCGATCGTGTTCACCGAGCCGGACTGCACGGGCAGGGAGTTCAGGCTGCGGCCCCGCACGGGCTACGGCACGGAGCGGCTGGAGCTGCGGTCGGTGCTCTTCGTCCGCCCCGAGTGAGGGACGGCGCCCAGGTTCGGTGCCACGCGGGGAGGCTCAGCTCTCCGAGCTGAGCCGCTTCGTCAGGAGCGAGCCCACGACGATCAGGGCCACGCCCAGCCACCACATGTTGTCGAAGATGAGGACGGCGATCCCGACCGGCACCAGCAGGCCCGCGAGCGGCAGCAACAGGCTGGCCCGGCCGGGTGGTTCGGGGCCCTCGCCGGTGGCCTCGCGCACTGCGCGGGCGCGGACGACGTCCGGGTACCAGGCGGTGAACTTCAGCGCGGCGACGATGGCCAGGATCTGGATGATCCAGCCCGTCCAGATGTTGTTCGGGTTGTGCAGGACCAGGTCGCCGTAGGCGCCCGCGGCGGCCGCCACCAGGAAGGCCATCCCCCACACGCCGGTGATCATGTAGTTGGTCCGCAGGAAGGCCGGAGTGTGCCAGATCGACGGATCCACCTGTTCCCGGGCGTACTGGATCGTGAAGGGCATCCGCACGGCCATCGACCCGAAGGCGATCACGGCGAGGGTGATGTTCGCGACCTCGCCCGCGTACGTCTCCAGCCAGCGCAGGGTCCCGTCGCTCGCCAGGGCTCCGACGACGGCCATCGAGGCGAAGAACACCACGTCGGCCAGTTCCAGGATCTTCCAACTGCTGCCGCGGTTGACCAGGTGGCTCGTCGCGATGAGCGCGACGGCCGTGGCCAGCGCCAGGCCGACCGCGAGCTCGAACCGCCCCGGGCCGACCAGCAGGGAGAAGACGATCCACGGCGCCATTCCGATGACCGGGTTCTCCAGGATCTTGGAGACCGGGCCGGATGCCTTGCCCTCCGCTTCGGTCTGCATCCTTCCAGCCTGCGCGCCCGGCGGAGGACCGGCCATTCGGGACGGGCGTTCACGCACCCCGCCCGTCCCCCGCGCATCGTCGTGCGCGGGGGACGGGCGGGGTACGGAAGCGGGAAGGGCGCGGGCGTCAGCCCACCGGTACCGCGGTGCGGACGGAGGCCGCCTCCACCAGGGCGGACATCACGCGCGTGTCCGTGTCCCGCTCCGGGTGCCACTGCACGCCCAGCACCCAGCGCTCGGGGTCGGGCACTTCGATCGCCTCCACCGTGCCGTCGACCGCGTGGGCCGAGACGACCAGGCCGCGGCCCAACCGGTCGACGGCCTGGTGGTGGTAGGTCGGGACCTGGGCCTCCTCCGGGACCAAGTCCGCGTACCGGGTGCCCGGGACCGGACGGACCGGGTGCCGGGACATGACGCCCGGGGTGTCGACGTGGCCGTCGATGTGCTGGATCAGCGTGCCGCCCAGGGCCACGTTGAGGGCCTGCATGCCCCGGCAGATGCCGAGCAGGGGCAGGTCCGCGTCCAGTGCGGCGGCGATCAGGGCCAGTTCCCAGTGGTCGCGGACCGTGGCGGGGGCACCCGTACGGGAGTCGCGCGCGGCTCCGTAGTGCACCGGGTCCAGGTCCGGACCGCCCGCGACGACCAGGCCGTCCACCCGGCTCAGCACCTCCGCCGCCGACCCGGGCTCGTCCGGCGGGAGCAGCACGGCCGCGCCGCCCGCCGCCTGGACGAGTTCGTAGTACCCGGTCGGTACGAGGGACGTCGGCAGGTCCCACACCCCGTAGCGGGTGGAATCCTCGACGTAGGTGGTGATGCCGATGAGCGGCCTGGGCACGTTCGTAACCTCCAACAGGGGCGGAGCAGGGCAGGAACAGGGTTTCAGTCGCGGGTCAGTTCCGCCTCGGCTTCCGCGAGAGCCGCGAACTCCTCCTCCGGGGCCGAGGCCACCAGGTGGTGCCGGCTGTAGAAGGCGAAGTAGGCCAGGGCGACGGCGTACACGGCCAGGGCGATGAACGCGGCGTCCTTGTCCACCAGGAAGGTGGCGACCAGGGCCGACAGGGCGAGTGCGAAGGCCACCGAGGAGGTCAGGATCCCGCCCGGGGTGCGGTACGGGCGCTCCAGGTCCGGCTCCCGGCGGCGCAGCACGATGTGCGAGAGGGCCATCAGGGCGTAGGAGATGGTGGCGCCGAAGACCGCGATGTTGAGCATGCGGGCCCCGTCACCGGTGGCCGCGGCGAGGGCGAAGCCGATCGCGCCGGGGATGATCAGGCCCAGGTACGGGGCCTTGCGCTTCGAGGTGAGCGAGAGGAAGCGGGGCAGGTAGCCGGCCCGGGAGAGGGCGAAGAGCTGGCGCGAGCCCGCGTAGATGAGGGAGAAGAAGGAGGCCACCAGGCCGGCCAGGCCCGCGTAGTTCACGAAGCGGCTGAGCGCGGTCGGACCGCCGTCCCCTTCCAGGGCCACGACCAGCGGGTTGCCGGCGGCCTTGACGGCGTCGGCGCCCTGGGCGCCGGTCGCGGCGAAGAAGGTGATCAGGGCGAGCAGGGCGAGGATGCCCATGGAGATGGAGAGGGCCTTCGGCATCGAGCGGACCGGGTCCTTGGCCTCCTCGGCCGCCAGCGGTACGCCTTCCACGCCGAGGAAGAACCACATGCCGAAGGGGAACGCGGCCCAGATGCCCAGCACGCCCAGCGGCAGCCAGGAGTTCGAGCCGAAGGCGTCCGCGTCGACGGGGATGTCGTTCAGGCCGGAGGCGTCGAACTCGGTGAAGGCCCCCACGGCGAAGATCAGCAGCGCGGCGACGGCGATCGCGGTCACGACGAGGCTGAAGCGCAGTGCTTCGCCGACGCCCCACAGGTGGACGCCGATGAAGATGACGAAGCAGCCGAGGTATACGGGCCAGCTGGAGGTGAGTCCGAAGAGGCCGAGGGACTCGACGTAGTCGCCGATGAAGATGACGATCGCGGCCGGGGCCAGGATGTACTCGATGAGGATGGCGGTGCCGGTGAGGAAACCGCCCCACGGGCCGAGCGCGCGGCGGGCGAAGCCGTAGCCGCCGCCCGCGGTCGGCAGGATGGTGGACAGCTCGGCGAGCGAGAAGACCAGACAGGCGTACATCGCGCCCATCAGGACGGTGGCGATGGCGAGGCCGCCGAAGCCGCCCTTGTCGAGGCCGACGTTCCAGCCGGAGAAGTCCCCGGAGACGACGTAGGCGACTCCGAGACCGGTGAGGAGCAGCCAGCCGGCGCTGCCGCGGCGCAGCGTCCGGCGCGCGAGGTATTCGTCGGGGCCGTCCCCGCCGTCGGGGGACGTGGTGGGTGCGGGTACGGCGGCGAGCCGTGCCTCGATGTCGTCGGCCATCGTGCGCTCCTGCCTCAGGGCAATGGTTGTGGGGCGTACCTTTGCCGTAGAGGAGTGGAGTGCGCAAGACCTCTGCGTTAAACAGAAGTTACGAAACCCTCTCGGGCGTCCCCGGCGTCGCTCAGGTCAGGAAGCCCCGCAGGAGCGCCGCGGTGCCGCAGCAGTGCTCGCGCATGGTCTCCCGGGCCCCGGCCGCGTCGCCCTCCAGCACCGCCTCCACGAGCGTGCTGTGCTGCTGCTGGGAGTGCTCCAGGTTCCGTACGAGCAGCGGGATGCAGTCCAGCAGGTCGTTGACGGTGGCCCGGACGGCGGCGTACTGGGCCGTCAGGGTGGCGGACCCGGCCAGTTCGCACAGGGTGAGGTGGAAGAGCGTGTCCTGGCGGCGGTAGTCGGCCAGCGGGGCGTCGTGGGTGGCGGCCAGGGCGCCGAGCAGCCGTTCCGCGCCCTCCTCGGTCAGGCCCTGGGAGGCGCACAAACCGGCCGCCCCCACCTCCAGGACCTCGCGGAACCGCAGGACGTCCTCGATGTCCACCCCCGCGACGCGCCGGCGCAGCTCCTCTTCGGCGCCGCCGGCCGGGGTGTCGGGGCGGGACAGCACGAACGTTCCGCCGTACCGTCCGCGCCGGGCCTCCACGAGCCCCTGGTCCTGCAGCACCTTCAGCACCTCGCGCAAGGTCACCCGGCTGATCCCCATGCGCTCGGCCAGCTCGCGCTCCGGCGGCAGCCGTTCGCCGCCCGGCACCAGACCCAGCCGGACCACCTGGAGGATCTGCTGCAGCGCTTCCTCGAAACCGTTGCCCGCCCGCACCTGCCGCAGCACGGGATTCAGTCGCGCGACGGCGTCGCCTTCGCTGGTCGTATCGGTCATCTTGACTTCTCCCCTTCCCAAGCAATGGTTCTATTCAATACCTTAGGCCTCCTCGGCTCACCGAAGGAGAGATTCCAGTGGTAGACCGCAAGCCGCCGCTCGCGCCCGAGGAGCTCCGCTCCCTCGTCGCCAGTGGTGAGATCGACACAGTGGTCCTGGCCTTCCCCGACATGCAGGGGCGGCTCCAGGGCAAGCGGTTCGCCGCACAGTTCTTCCTCGACGAAGTCCTCGAGCACGGTACCGAGGGCTGCAACTACCTCCTCGCCGTCGATACCGACATGAACACCGTCGACGGTTACGAGATGTCCTCCTGGGACCGGGGCTACGGCGACTTCGCCATGCACCCCGACCTCGCCACCCTGCGCCGCATCCCCTGGAACCCCGGCAGCGCCTTCCTCCTCGCCGACCTCGCCTGGAACGACGGCTCGCCCGTCGTCGCCGCGCCCCGGCAGATCCTGCGCCGCCAGCTGGAGCGCCTCGCCGAGGCCGGCTACACCGCGATGGTCGGCACCGAGCTGGAGTTCATGGTCTTCCAGGACACCTACGAGCAGGCCTGGAACTCGGGCTACCGCGACCTGACCCCGGCCAACCAGTACAACATCGACTACTCCGTCCTCGGGACCGGCCGCATCGAACCCCTGCTGCGCCGGATCCGCAACGAGATGCAGACCGCGGGCCTGATCGTCGAGTCGGCCAAGGGGGAGTGCAACCTCGGTCAGCACGAGATCGCCTTCCGCTACGACGAGGCGCTCACCACCTGCGACCAGCACTCCGTCTACAAGACCGGAGCCAAGGAGATCGCCTCCCAGGAAGGTGTCTCGCTCACCTTCATGGCCAAGTTCGACGAGCGCGAGGGCAACTCCTGTCACATCCACCTCTCGCTGGCCGATACCGACGGACGCAACGCGATGGCCGGGGACGGTCCAGGCGGAATGTCACCGGTGATGCGACACTTCCTGGCCGGCCAGCTGGCCGCGCTGCGCGACTTCTCCCTTCTCTACGCCCCGAACATCAACTCGTACAAGCGTTTCCGGCCGGGTTCCTTCGCGCCGACCGCCGTCGCCTGGGGCGTGGACAACCGGACCTGCGCGCTCCGGGTCGTCGGCCACGGCCGCTCCATGCGCTTCGAGAACCGCCTCCCCGGCGGCGACGTGAACCCGTACCTCGCCGTCGCCGGCCTGGTCGCCGCCGGGCTCTACGGCATCGAGAACCGCTTGGAACTTCCCGAGGTCTGCGCCGGCAACGCCTACACCGCCGACTACGCGCACGTCCCCGCCACCCTGCGCGAGGCCGCCGAGCTCTGGGAGAACAGCGAGATCGCCAAGGCCGCCTTCGGCCCCGAAGTGGTGGCGCACTACCGGAACATGGCCCGCGTGGAACTCGACGCCTACGACTCCGCGGTGACCGACTGGGAGCTGCGCCGCTCCTTCGAACGCCTGTAGCCACCGCACTCCACCGAACGAAACTGTGAGGCACCACGTGTCCGATGCGCTGGCCCCCTTCAATCTAGAAGTGTTGAATCCGGCCACCGAGGAAACCGTCGCCATCGTCCCGGCCGCCACACGGGACGATGTCGACGCCGCCGTCGCCCGGGCGGCCGCCGCCCAGCGGGGCTGGGCGGCGGCCGCCCCGGCCGACCGGGCGCGGCTGCTGCGCCGATTCGCCGCGGTCGTCGACGGCCACATCGAGGAACTGGCCCAGCTGGAGGTCCGCGAAGCCGGCCACACCATCGGCAACGCCCGGTGGGAAGCCGGCAACGTACGCGACCTGCTCGACTTCGCCGCCGGGGGAGTGGAACGGCTCTCCGGCCGCCAGATCCCCGTCGCCGGCGGCATCGACGTCACCTTCCTCGAACCCCTCGGCGTCATCGGCGTGATCGCCCCGTGGAACTTCCCCATGCCGATCGCCGCCTGGGGCCTGGCCCCGGCCCTCGCCGCCGGCAACGCCGTCATCCTCAAGCCCGCCGAGACCACCCCGCTGACCGCGCTGCGCCTCGCCGAGCTCGCCCTCGAAGCCGGGATCCCCGAGCACCTCTTCCAGGTGCTCCCCGGCCGCGGGGACGTCGCCGGCGACGCGCTCGTCGAACACCCCGGCGTCGCGAAGATCGTCTTCACCGGGTCCACCCGCGTCGGCAAGCAGATCATGGCCAAGTGCGCCGACCGGGTGAAGCGCGTCACCCTCGAACTCGGAGGCAAGAGCCCCAACATCGTCTTCGCCGACGCCGACCTCGAAGCAGCGGCGGCCGCCGCTCCCATGGCCTTCCTCGACAACACCGGCCAGGACTGCTGCGCCCGCACCCGGATCCTCGTCCAGCGCTCCGCCTACGACCGCTTCCTGGAGCTCGTTGCCCCCGGCATCGCGGCCGTCACCGTGGGCGACCCGCTCGACGAGAAGACCCAGATGGGCCCGTTGATCTCACGGACCCAGCTGGACCGCGTACGGTCCTTTGTCACCGACGACCTCACCGCGATCCGCGGCACCGCCCCCGAGGGCCCCGGCTTCTGGTACCCGCCCACCCTCGTCACGGACGTCGCCCCCACCGCCCCCGTGGCCGCCGAGGAGGTCTTCGGGCCGGTCGCCGTCGTCCTGCCCTTCGAGGACGAGGAGGACGCCGTGCGCCTGGCCAACGCGACCGAGTACGGCCTCTCCGGCTCCCTCTGGACCCGCGACATCGGGCGGGCGCTGCGCGTCTCGCGCGCCGTCGCCGCCGGCAACCTGTCCGTCAACTCCCACAGCAGCGTCCGCTACTGGACCCCCTTCGGCGGCTACAAGCAGTCCGGGCTCGGCCGCGAGCTCGGACCCGACGCCCTCACCGCTTTCACCGAGACCAAGAACGTCTTCATCAGCACGGAGGCCTGAGAACCCATGTCCAGCCAGAACAACGAAGAGATCGTCTGCCGCCGCCTGGTCGGCCGCACCGCCGTCATCACCGGAGCCGGCAGCGGCATCGGCCTGGCCACCGCCCGCCGCCTGGCCTCCGAAGGCGCCAACGTGGTCTGCGCCGACATCGACGAGACCGCGGGCAAGGCCGCGGCCGAAGAGGTCGGCGGCACCTTCGTCAAGGTCGACGTCACCAGCCCCGAGGAGGTCGAGGCGCTCTTCAAGACGGCCTTCGACACCTACGGCTCCGTGGACATCGCCTTCAACAACGCGGGCATCTCACCCCCGGACGACGACTCCATCCTGACCACCGGCCTGGAGGCGTGGAAGCGCGTCCAGGACGTCAACCTCACCTCCGTCTACCTGTGCTGCAAGGCCGCCCTGCCCTACATGCAGCGCCAGGGCCGAGGCTCCATCATCAACACCGCCTCCTTCGTCGCCATCATGGGCGCCGCCACCTCCCAGATCTCCTACACCGCCTCCAAGGGCGGGGTCCTGGCCATGTCCCGCGAGCTCGGCGTGCAGTTCGCCCGCGAGGGCATCCGCGTCAACGCCCTGTGCCCGGGGCCCGTGAACACCCCCCTGTTGCAGGAACTGTTCGCCAAGGACCCCGAGCGCGCCGCCCGCCGCCTCGTCCACATCCCGCTGGGCCGCTTCGCCGAGCCCACCGAGATCGCCGCGGCCGTCGCCTTCCTCGCCAGCGACGACTCCTCCTTCATCAACGCCACCGACTTCCTCGTCGACGGCGGCATCTCCGGCGCGTACGTGACCCCGCTGTAGGTCGCACCGGCGCCACCACGGCGCCGTACGCCGGCCGGCCGGGCACCGCGAGGTGCCCGGCCGGTCCCTCAGGGCTGTCCCGAACTCGAAGGAGCAGCATGCAGAGAAAATGGGCAGCCCCCCTCGCCCTCGTCGCGGTCACCGGATCCGGCCTCCTCGCGGCCCCTCCGGCCGCGGCCGCGCACACCCCTTGTCCCCGGGTCACCATCAGCTCCGGCTGGTACGGGGACAACCAGGCCCGCCTCCAGCGGCTGATCGACCAGTACGGCAGCTGCAACCCGTACCGGCCCAGCCGCACCAAGCCCGTCGCCGTCTTCGACTGGGACAACACCGTCGTCAAGAACGACGTCGGCGACGCCACCATGTTCTGGCTCCTGCGCAACGGCCGGATCCGCCAGCCCGCCGCCGGAGACTGGTCCACCACCAGCCGCTTCCTCACCCCCGCCGCCACGAAGGCCCTGGCCGACGCCTGCGCCGCCCTCGCCCGCCCCGGCACCCCCCTGCCCACCGGAACCCCCGCCGGAACGGCCTGCGCCGACGAGATCAACGCCGTCTACGGCACCGCCGCGACCCGCGCCGGCGCCCCCGCCTTCGCCGGCTGGGACCGCCGCACCACCGAACCCTCCTACGCCTGGCTCCCCCAGCTGATGCAGGGCTGGACCGCCCGCGAGATCCGCGGCTTCGCCGCCGCCGCCCGCACCGAGAACCTTGCCGCGCCCATCGGCAGCACGCAGCAGGTGGGCAGCACCACCGCCACCGGCTGGGTCCGCTACTACGACCAGCAAAAAGACCTGGTCAAGGGACTCCAGAAGGCCGGCTTCGACGTGTGGATCAGCTCCGCCTCCCCCCAGCCCGTGGTCGAGGTCTGGGCCCGGGGCGTCGGCATCACGGCCGACCACGTCATCGGCATCCGCAACACCACCACCCACGGCGGGAAGTTCACCCCCCACCTCCAGGGCTGCGGATCCGTCCGGGACGGCGCCGACACGATGATCACCTACATCGACGGCAAGCGCTGCTGGATCAACAAGGAGGTCTTCGGCGTGCGCGGCGCGGCCGCCGAGAAGGTCCAGCCCGCCGCCCGCCGCCAGGTGTTCGCCGCCGGCGACTCCGACACCGACATCTCGTTCCTGCGCGACGCCACCGCCCTGCGGCTCGTCGTGAACCGCAACAAGAACGAGCTGATGTGCCGGGCCTACGACAACAGCGACGGCCGCTGGATCGTCAACCCCATGTTCATCGAGCCGAAGAAGCAGAAGACCGACCCCTACCCGTGTGCGACGACCGGCTACGTCGACCACGACGGCAGCAAGGGACCGGTCCGGCGGGGCGACGGCAGCGTCGTCCCCGACCAGACGGACGTCGTGTACTAGAGGTGCACTTAGAGGAAGGTGCGCCCCTCACCCCGGTAGGTGGGCGCGCTGGCGGTGACCCGGTCGCCCTCGATCAGGTGCAAGGTGTCGAACCGCTCGCACAGCTCACCCGCCTTCGCGTGCCGGAACCAGACCCGGTCGCCGATCAACAGATCGTCGGCCGGGCTGCCCAGCAGCGGGGTCTGCACCTCGCCCGCGCCCTCCTGGGGGTCGTAGCGCAGCCCCTGGGGCAGGTACGGAACCGGAAGCCGGTCCGCCCCGGCCGCCCCGGAGGCCGGATAGCCGCCCCCGAGCACCGTCACCACACCCACCCCGGGCCTGCGCACCACGGGCTGGGCGAACAGGGCCGCCGGACGCCCGCTGAACGACGTGTAGTTGTCGAACAGCCGGGGCACGTACAGACCCGAACCCGCCGCTATCTCGGTCACCGCGTCCTCGGCGGCCGTCTGCTGCACGCTGCCGGTACCACCGCCGTTGACGAACTCCAGATCCGGCACGACGGCCCGCACGGCCCGCACCACCTCGGCCCGCCGCTCCGCCAGCTCCTTGCGGGCCGCGCCCTGCATCAGCCGGATCGCCCGGGACCGCAGCGGGCGACCTGCCAGCGAGTCCCCGACCCCGGCGACATGACCCTCGTACGCCATCAGCCCCACCACCCGGAACCCCGGACGGTCGGCCACCGCCCGGGCCAGCCCGGCCAGTTGCGCGGGCTCGCGCAGCGGGGACCGGCGCGCCCCGATCCGCACCCGGCCGCCGAGCAGCCGCAGGGACGTGTCCAGCTCCAGACAGACCCGGATCTCCTCGGCGCCGCCGTCCCGGGCAGCGTCGACCAGGTCCAGCTGCGCCGGATCGTCCACCATCACCGTGACCGCGCCGGCCAGTTTGGCGTCGTTCGCCAGCTCGCCGAAACCGGCCCGGTCGGTGGAGGGATAGGCGAGGAGCACGTCCTCGAACCCGGACCGGGCCAGCCAGAGCGACTCGGCGAGGGTGTACGACATGATCCCGGCGAACCCGGGGCGGGCGAGGACCCGTTCCAGGAGCGCGCGGCACCGGACCGACTTGCTCGCGACCCGGACCGGCTTGCCGGCGGCGCGGCGGACGAGATCGTCGGCGTTGGCGTCGAAGGCGTCGAGATCCACGATGGCCAGCGGCGCGTCCAGGTGCGCGGTCGCCCGGTCGTACCGGGCGCGGTCGGTGGCGGGGGAGTTCATGGGCGGCAGCTTGCCAGAGGTCTCTACCGGTGGGTAGGGGTTCCCCGCCCCGCCCTCTCTCCGTTTCCCGGGGCGCCGCCCCGCACCCCGCGCCTCAAACGCCGGCGGGGCTGGAAGGTGCGGTACCCGCAAGCACTGCTTGCCGTCGACGCCGTAGAGTACGGGCAGGCAGCCGTACGGAACGGGGGGGCGGAGCCGCCGGATGACCACGACGACACCGCGGACCGCAATCCTGGGCGAGCCCGAACCGACCGCCGAACCCGCGCACGCGGACACGCGCCGCCACCCCGCACGGGTCGTCGCCGCCACGCTCTGCGTCCTCCTCGGCAGCGGCCTCGTCGGCGGGGCCGCCCTCACCACCTGGGCCGAACACCGCGCCGCGGCCCGCCCCCTCCCCGCCGACGCCGCCTACCGCAAGGCCGGGTCGCTGTGGCGGGCCGCCCCCGTCGACAGCCTGCTCCCGCCCGTCCTGACCGGCCCCTCCGCCGGCCCCGGCGGCTCCGACCGCACCTGGACCCGGATCGCGCTCGCCCCCGACGCCGACTGTTCGGCCGCCCTCGCCGCCGACTGGCAGGCCGTGCTGGCCGCCACCGGCTGCACGCGCGTGCTGCGCGCCACCTACACGGACGCCACCCGCAGCTCCCTGATCACCGTCGGCATGGTCTTCACCCCCGCCGACGCCCCCGAGATGACCGCCCTCAAGGGCCGGATCCCCGCCCCGCCCGCGTACGGGTTCACCGACGCGCAGCGCGCTGCCTGGGCCACCTCCGTACTCACCGAGGCACCCGTCGTCGTCTACACCGTCTCCGCGTTCTCCGACGGCCGTCACCCGGACGCACTCCGCCCCGCCGAGGACCTGATGAAGAAGGACGCCACGGGAGCCGCCGCCCAGGCCGGCCTCGGCCACGAGGCCCGGGCGCTCGCCGACCGCGTCGGCCGCGGCCTCGCCTTCCTCGCCGCACCTCCCGCACCGTCCACCACGCCCGCACCGACCCCGACCACCCCGGAGAGCACCCGATGATCTGCCGGGCCTCCGGGCGGGCGGCCACCGCCCTGCTCGCCGCGACCCTCCTCGTGTCCGCCACCGCCACCCCCGCCGCCGCCGACAACATCCGCGACCGCCAGTGGGGGTTGCTGGCCCTGCGAGCCGAGGAGGCCTGGGGCACCACCCGGGGCGCCGGGGTGACCGTCGCCGTCCTCGACACCGGCGTCGACGAATCCCATCCCGACCTCTCCGGCCAGGTCCTCGCCGGCACCGACCTCATCGGTATGGGGGCCGGCCCCGGCGACCGCGCCTGGGCCCGCCACGGAACCGCCATGGCGAGCATCATCGCCGGGCACGGCCACGGTCCCAGCCGCCGCCAGGGCGTCCTCGGCATGGCCCCGCAAGCCCGGATCCTGCCCATCAGGGTGATCCTCGAAGAGGGCGACCCGGGCCGCTCGCAGGCCCGCGACAGCAAGGGCGGGGCCCTCGCCGAGGGCATCCGCTGGGCCGCGGACCACGGCGCCGACGTGATCAACCTGTCCCTCGGTGACGACAGCGACTCCGCCCACCACGAGGCGGGGGAGGACGAGGCCGTCCAGTACGCCCTCGCCAAGGGCGTGGTCGTCGTGGCCTCCGCAGGCAACGGCGGCGAGGCCGGCGACCGCGTCTCCTACCCGGCCGCCTATCCGGGGGTCATCGCCGTCACCGCCGTCGACCGCCGCGGCAAGAAGGCCAAGTTCTCCACCCGCAACTGGTACGCCACCGTCAGCGCCCCCGGCGTCGACGTCGTCATCGCCGACCCCGACCGCTCGTACTACGAGGGCTGGGGCACCAGCGCCGCGGCGGCCTTCGTCTCCGGCACCGTGGCCCTCGTCCTGGCCGCGCACCCCGACCTGACTCCGGCCCAGGTGAAGAAGCTGCTGGAGGCGACCGCCTCCGACTCCCCGGCCGGCGGCCGCGACGACGCCCGCGGTCACGGGCTGGTCGATCCCGTCGCCGCCCTCCAGGCCGCCGAGGGGATGCGCCCGGAGGCTCCGGCGCCCGTGCCCGCCGCGGCCACGAGCACGTACTTCGGCCCCGGCCCCGAACCGGTCCGCCCGCGCGAGCGGGGCGCCCGGCTGGGAGCCCCGGCGGCAGCGGTCGCGGGGGCGGTGCTGTTCGCGCTGGCCGCCGTACTCGCGCGACGCCCGCGCCGGGGCGCGCGGGGCCGTGACCCGGACCCGGACGCGGCACAGTAGGGTCGGGTAACTGTGGCGAACATGGCGAACAAGAACATTCCCGACCCCGGTTTCTCCGATGACGACGGCTCCGCCGATCCCCGGCTGAGCGCGGCCCTGGCCGCCTGGTCCGAGGACCGGACGAAGGAGCCGGAGGTGCTGGCCGCCCTCAAGGGCGCCCGCCTGCTCGTTCCGGTGGTCGCCGTGCTCGGAGAGGTGGAGACCGACCCGGAGACGGGCCTGAGGCGCGAGAAGACCAGCGACATGGCCGTCCCGACCCTACGGGCGGGCGACCGGCGGGCGCTGCCCGCCTTCACCTCGATCGCCTCGCTCGCCCTGTGGGACCCCGCGGCCCGGCCGGTGGCCGTCCCGCTGCACCAGGCGCTGGCCGCCGCCGCGCACGAGAAGGCCGACACCGTGGTCCTGGACCTCGCCGGCCCCGTCACCTACCAGCTCACCGGCTCCGCGCTACTCGCGCTCGCCGAGGGCCGCACCGACGCGGACCCGCTGGCCGACCCCGCCGTGCGGGAGGCCGTACGGGCCGCCGTGTCCGCGGAGCCCGCCGTCCTGCGCGCCCACCTCGGTCCGGGCGGCGCCGGCTCCGACGGCACCCTGGCGATCGTGCTGGCCGGGGGCGCGCAGGCGTCCGCGGCGGCCCGGCGGGTCGCCGAGGCGCTGGCGGCGGACACCACCCTGCGGGCCCGGCTGGTCCGCGGACTGGACCTGGCACTGCTCCCCCCGGACGCGCCGGCCCCGCCCGGCGAGCCCCTGTTCACCCGCTGACCGCGAGCCGCGGCCCCGCGTCCCCCGGACACGACGACGGCCGGTACACCCCGCACGGGGTGTACCGGCCGTCGTCGTACGTCCTCGCGGTACGGGCTCAGCCGAAGACGGGACCCGTGAACTTCTCGCCCGGCCCCTGGCCCGGCTCGTCCGGCACGATCGAGGCCTCGCGGAAGGCCAGCTGGAGCGACTTCAGGCCGTCGCGCAGCGGGGCGGCGTGGAAGGAGCTGATCTCGGTGGCGCTCGCGGTGACCAGGCCGGCCAGGGCCGTGATCAGCTTGCGGGCCTCGTCGAGGTCCTTGTGCTCGGAGTCCGGCTTGTCCAGGCCCAGGTTGACCGCCGCGGCGCTCAGCAGGTGCACGGCCACCGTGGTGATCACCTCGACGGCGGGCACGTCCGCGATGTCGCGGGTCATGGTGTCGTAGTCGGGGGCGCCGTCGGCAGTGGGTTCGGTGGGGGGTGTCGCGTCAGTCATGCGCCCCACGATATGCCGTGCGGCGGGCTTGCGGCACGGGTGCTAGTATGTACTTCGACCGGCCGGACACTTATGTGCCCGGCCCACAAGTGGAGGCTCCGTTCTCCCACCTGACTGCCCTCCGGGGCGGCGGGTCACCGGTCAGGCGGCATCCATCGTTCCGTACGGACGATGGAAAGCTGCCCGAGTCTACGCCCCGCGGTTCGCACGCGGCGGTGTTCCGGTTGTTTTGGAGCCCCTGCCTGTGCCCGGCGGGGCTTTTTTCATTCTCCCGCTGCGGTCGGTCTGACGGAAATACACGTCAGCGGCTGTCTGCCAGGCAGCCGTGTGGTGCTACCGAGGAGGATCCATCAGCACCGAGCCCCGCATCAACGACCGGATTCGCGTTCCCGAGGTACGGCTTGTCGGTCCCAGCGGCGAGCAGGTCGGCATCGTGCCGCTTGCCAAGGCGCTTGAGCTCGCGCAGGAGTACGACCTCGACCTGGTCGAGGTCGCGGCGTCCGCACGCCCGCCGGTCTGCAAGCTCATGGACTACGGCAAGTTCAAGTACGAGTCGGCCATGAAGGCCCGTGAGGCGCGCAAGAACCAGGCGCACACGGTCATCAAGGAAATGAAGCTCCGGCCGAAGATCGACCCGCACGACTATGACACCAAGAAGGGTCACGTCGTTCGGTTCCTCAAGCAGGGCGACAAGGTCAAGATCACGATCATGTTCCGTGGTCGCGAGCAGTCCCGGCCGGAACTCGGCTACCGACTGCTGCAGCGTCTCGCTTCGGACGTCGAGGAGCTCGGCTTCATCGAGTCGAACCCGAAGCAGGACGGCCGAAACATGATCATGGTCCTCGGTCCGCACAAGAAGAAGACCGAGGCGATGGCCGAAGCCCGCGAGGCGCAGGCCGCCCGCAAGGCGGAGCGCCAGGGTGTCGCTCCCACCGAAGGCGAGGCTCCTTCCGAGGACGCCGCCGTCGAGGTCGATGACACCACCGAGGTCGCCTCCGCCGAGGCCACCGACGCCGCTGCCGAAGAGGCTCCGGCCGACGAGGCGAACGCCGAGGCCTGATTCCAGGACACCCGTCCCGGATCACCCGACACAACTGACGCTCCCGTAAGACCGGTCCCGTACCGGACCGGTGGGAGCGCCACCGACGAGGAGATAACGGCGCCATGCCGAAGAACAAGACGCACAGCGGTACCAAGAAGCGCTTCAAGGTCACCGGCTCCGGCAAGGTGCTCCGCGAGCGCGCCGGCAAGCGCCACCTGCTCGAGCACAAGTCGTCCCGTGTCACCCGCCGCCTCACCGGCAACGCGGAGATGGCCCCCGGCGACGCCGCGAAGATCAAGAAGCTTCTCGGCATCTGACGTCTCCGCTCCCCCCACCGGGAGCGGATGCACGTCGAGACCGGGACCCCATCGAATTTCGGGTCGTGTGAAGACACCCACGGCCCCGCTACAAGGAGTTAAAAAGTGGCACGCGTCAAGCGGGCAGTAAACGCCCACAAGAAGCGCCGGGCGATCCTCGAGGCGGCCTCCGGCTACCGCGGTCAGCGTTCGCGCCTGTACCGCAAGGCCAAGGAGCAGGTCACCCACTCGCTGGTCTACAACTTCAACGACCGCAAGAAGCGCAAGGGCGACTTCCGTCAGCTGTGGATCCAGCGCATCAACGCCGCTGCCCGCCAGAACGGCATGACGTACAACCGCCTCATCCAGGGTCTGAAGGCCGCCAACATCGAGGTGGACCGCAAGATCCTCGCGGAGCTGGCCGTCAACGACGCCAACGCGTTCGCCGCGCTCGTCGAGGTCGCGCAGAAGGCGCTTCCGGCCGACGTCAACGCCCCCAAGGCCGCTGCCTAAGGGCTAGCCGGCCCAGCTCACCCGGGGCCGGCCCCCACGGACCCGCAGGCATTCGCCTGCGGGTCCGTGTGCTTTCCGCGCCGCGCCGCCCCACCCCCGCGCAGCCCCGTCCCGCCCGGAACCCCGAGCCCGGAACCCCGAGAGAGAACCGCACACACCATGGGTCACCCCGACGAGCTGATCTCCCCGCGATCCCCGCGGGTGGCCGCCGCCAGGCGCCTGGCGCGGCGCAACTTCCGCACCAAGGAGCGCCGCTTCATCGCCGAGGGCCCGCAGGCCGTCCGCGAGGCCGTCGAGCACCGCGGTCGCACCGGCGCGTCGACCCTGATCGAGCTGTTCGCCACGGTCGAGGCCGCCGAGCGCTACTCCGGGATCATCGAGGCGGCCCTGGACGCGGGGGCCCGCGTGCACTACGCCTCCGACGAGGTGCTCGCCGAGGTCTCCCAGACGGTCACCCCGCAGGGCCTGGTCGGTGTCTGCCACTTCCTGGACTCCCCGTTCGAGGAGATCCTGAGCTCCCGGCCCAAGCTCGTCGCCGTCCTCGCGCACGTCCGCGACCCCGGCAACGCCGGTACGGTGCTGCGCTGCGCGGATGCCGCGGGCGCCGACGCGGTGGTGCTGACCGACGCGTCCGTGGACCTCTACAACCCCAAGTCGGTACGGGCCTCCGTGGGCTCCCTCTTCCACCTCCCGGTCGCGGTCGGCGTTCCGGTCGAGCAGGCCGTCGAGGGGCTCCGGGCGGCCGGCGTACGGATCCTTGCGGCCGACGGCGCGGGCGCGGACGACCTCGACGCCGAGCTGGACGCGGGCACCATGGGCGGGCCCTCCGCCTGGGTCTTCGGCAACGAGGCCTGGGGCCTGCCGGAGGAGACCAGGGCCCTCGCGGACGCCGTCGTACGGGTCCCGATCCACGGAAAGGCGGAGAGCCTGAACCTGGCGACGGCCGCCGCCGTGTGCCTCTACGCGTCCGCCCGTGCACAGCGGGCGCCCGGAGGGTGCCGCTCTGTGACCCCCAGCTAGTAGTGTGGCGGCCCGGGGGGCCCACTGCGCTACTCGGAGATGTGGGGTACGGGGACATGACCGTCGGTACGAACAGCTCGCCGGGGGCCGGCACCACGGCCGGTCCGCCGTTGCCGGTCGGCCCCTGCGCCCGTACGGGCGGGGCCGCCGATGCCGTGCCCCCCGTACATCCCTCCGAAGCGCTGCGCGGGGTACCGCCACAGGGCGCGGCCCGCGGGGCGGTCCTGGGTGGCAGCGCCCCCGGTGAGGGGCTCGCCTTCGGGATCGACCCCGACTGCCTGCCCGACGGGCTCGTCGTCGCCGACGCCACCGGGCACGTGATCTGCTTCAACCGGGCCGCGGCCCGGATGACCGCGACCGAACCCGCGCAGGCGCTCGGCAGGCGCATCGAGCGGGTGCTCCCGCTGGAGGACCTCGAAGGCCGCCGCTGGTGGACGCTGACCGACCCGTACGGGGGCCTCGCCACCCGCCGCGGGCAGCCCGAGCGGAACCTGCTCCTCCCCGGCGGCCGCGAGGTGCTGGTCTCCGCCAGCTACGTCCGTACGCACCCCACCGGCCCGCTGCGCCGCCTCGTGGTCACCCTGCGCGGTACCGAGGCCCGCCGGCGCACCGAGCGCAGCCACGCCGAGCTCATCGCCACCGTCGCCCACGAGCTGCGCTCCCCGCTGACCTCGGTCAAGGGGTTCACCGCCACCCTGCTCGCCAAGTGGGAGCGGTTCACCGACGACCAGAAGCGCCTGATGCTCGAGACCGTCGATGCCGACGCCAACCGCGTCACCCGCCTCATCGCCGAGCTCCTCGACATCTCCCGCATCGACTCCGGCCGCCTGGAGGTGCGCCGCCAGCCGGTGGACATCGCCACCGCCGTCGGCCGCCACGTGCAGGCGCTCACCGCGAACGGGCAGGACCCCGAGCGGTTCCTCGTGAGCGTCAGCCGCCCGCTCCCCGATCTGTGGGCAGATCCGGACAAGATCGACCAGATCCTCGGCAACCTCCTGGAAAATGCGGTGCGCCACGGAGAGGGAACGGTCACCATCGGTGTGTCGCCGCACGAGAAGGGAACCGCCGTCACCGTGACCGACGAAGGCCCCGGGATCCCCGAGGAGTCGATGGGCCGCGTCTTCACCCGCTTCTGGCGGGGGAGCAAGCGCGGCGGCACCGGCCTGGGCCTGTACATCGTCAAGGGCATCGTGGAGGCGCACGGCGGGACCATCACGGTCGGCCGCGGCCCCGGCGGCGGCGCCGAGTTCCGATTTATCCTGCCCGTGAGCGCCCCCGCGTACCTCACGCAGTAGCCCTGCGGAGCGTCTCGGCAGGCGGCCCACGGGCTCCGCAACCCCCAGCGACCTTTAGACTCGTCCTTTGGCACCTTTGCGTCCTTGTGCCGAGCGCGTCCTGCGCGTCGCGCGGGGGACCCAACCAGCCAGCCATCGGAAGTACGGGAAGAGATGTCGGCACCGAACAAGTCGTACGACCCTGTCGAGGTCGAGGCACTGAAACCGGAAGAGATCGAGCGCATGCGGGACGAGGCGCTCGCCGCCTTCGCGTCCGCCGGCGACCTCGACGCGCTGCGCGAGGCGAAGACCGCGCACATGGGCGACCGCTCGCCCCTGGCGCTCGCCAACCGCGAGATCGGCGCGCTGCCCCCGCAGGCCAAGGCCGAGGCGGGCAAGCGCGTGGGCCAGGCCCGCGGCGCCGTGAACAAGGCCTTCGGGGCCCGCACGGTCGCGCTGGAGGCCGAGCGCGACGAGCGGGTGCTGGTCGAGGAGGCCGTGGACGTCACGCTGCCCTACGACCGCGTCCCCGCGGGCGCCCGGCACCCCCTGACCACGCTGATGGACCGCATCGCGGACATCTTCGTGGCCATGGGGTACGAGGTTGCCGAGGGTCCCGAGGTCGAGGCGGAGTGGTTCAACTTCGACGCCCTCAACTTCACGCCCGACCACCCGGCGCGCCAGATGCAGGACACCTTCTTCGTCCAGGGGCCCGAGGGCACCCAGGGCGACGAGTCCGGCGTCGTGCTGCGCACCCACACCTCCCCGGTGCAGGCGCGCTCGCTGCTGGAGCGCAAGCCCCCCGTCTACATCGTCTGCCCGGGCCGGGTGTACCGCACCGACGAGCTCGACGCGACGCACACCCCCGTCTTCCACCAGGTCGAGCTGCTCGCCGTGGACGAGGGCCTGACCATGGCGGACCTCAAGGGCACCATGGACCACATGGTCCAGGAGCTCTTCGGCGAGGGCACCACCACGCGCCTGCGCCCGCACTTCTTCCCCTTCACCGAGCCGTCCGCCGAGATGGACATGCAGTGCTACGTGTGTCGCGGCGAGTCGGTGGGCAACCCCGACCGCCCGTGCCGCACCTGCTCCAGCGAGGGCTGGATCGAGCTCGGCGGCTGCGGCATGGTCAACCCCAAGGTGCTCGTCGCCTGCGGCGTGGACCCCGAGAAGTACAGCGGATTCGCCTTCGGGTTCGGCATCGAACGGATGCTGATGTTCCGCCACAACGTCGAAGACATGCGAGACATGGTCGAGGGTGACGTTCGTTTCACCCGGCCGTTCGGGAGTGAGATCTGATGCGCGTCCCGCTTTCTTGGCTGCGGGAGTACGTCGACCTCCCCGCGGGTGAATCCGGCCGCGACGTGGCGGCCAAGCTGGTCGACGCCGGCCTCGAGGTCGAGACCGTCGAGCAGCTCGGCGGCGGCCTCAAGGGCCCCCTCGTCGTCGGTCAGGTGCTGACCATCGAGGAGTTGGAGGGCTTCCGCAAGCCGATCCGCTTCTGCACGGTCGACGTCGGCTCCGCCAACGGCACCGGTGAGCCGCAGGAGATCGTCTGCGGCGCCCGGAACTTCGCCGTCGGCGACAAGGTCGTCGTGGTGCTGCCCGGCGCGGTCCTGCCCGGCGACTTCGCGATCGCCTCGCGCAAGACCTACGGCCGCACCTCGCACGGCATGATCTGCTCCGGCGACGAGCTGGGCATGGGCGACGACGGCACGCACGGCATCATCGTGCTGCCGCCCGAGCACGAGGTCGGCACCGACGCGATCGAGCTGCTCCAGCTCGTCGACGAGGTCCTCGACATCGACATCACCCCGGACCGCGGCTACTGCATGTCCATGCGCGGTGTCGCCCGTGAGGCGGCCACCGCCTACGGCCTGCCGCTGCGCGACCCGGCGCTGCTCGACGTGCCCGCGCCGAACTCGTACGGCTACCCGGTCAAGGTCGACGACCCGGCCGGCTGCGACCGCTTCACCGCCCGCACGGTGACCGGTCTCGACCCCGACGCGCGCTCCCCGATCTGGCTGACCCGCCGCCTGCAGAAGGCGGGCATGCGCCCGATCTCGCTCGCCGTGGACATCACCAACTACGTGATGCTGGAGCTCGGCCAGCCGCTGCACGCCTACGACCGCTCGTCCATTGAGGGGACGATCGGTGTGCGTCGGGCTGAGCGGGGTGAAGAGCTGATCACCCTTGACGGCGTCAAGCGCACGCTCGACGCCGAGGACCTGGTGATCACCGACAACAGCGGCCCCATCGGGCTCGCCGGTGTCATGGGCGGCGCCAACACTGAGATCGCCGACTCCGTCACCACTGTGTTTGATCCCTCTGGGTCGACGGGCGCCGTCACCGGTACCACGGACGTGGTCATCGAGGCCGCGCACTTCGACTCCGTGTCGATCTCGCGCACCGCACGCCGCCTGAAGCTGTCCTCCGAGGCCTCCAAGCGCTTCGAGCGGGGCGTCGACCCGCAGGCCGCCGCCGCGGCCGCGCAGCGGACCGTCGACCTGCTCGTGCTCCTCGCGGGCGGTACCGCCGAGGCGGGCGTCACCGAGGTCATCGCCCCGGGCGCGCCGCGCACCATCGCCATGCCCGCGGACCACCCGGACCGGGTGGCGGGCATGGAGTACGGCCGCGAGACCGTCGTGCGCCGCCTCCAGGAGATCGGCTGCGACGTCTACGGCCAGGACGAGCTCGTCGTCACCGTTCCCTCGTGGCGGCCCGACCTCGCAGCGCCCAACGACCTCGCCGAAGAGGTCATCCGGCTGGAGGGCTACGGGAACCTCCCGTCGACCCTCCCGCAGGTGCCCTCCGGCCGCGGTCTGACCGCCCGGCAGCAGCTGCACCGCCGGGTCGGCCGCGCGCTGGCCGGTGCGGGCTACGTGGAGGCGCTCAGCTACCCGTTCATCGGCGAGGGCGTCTTCGACCAGCTCCAGCTCCCCGCGCACGACGTCGCCCGCCAGGTCGTCAAGCTGGTCAACCCGATCTCCGACGAGGAGCCGGCGCTGCGCACCACGCTGCTGCCGGGTCTGCTCGGCGCGCTGCGCCGCAACGACAGCCGGGGCAGCCACGACCTCGCGCTCTTCGAGACCGGTTCGGTCTTCCGGGCCGCCGCCCAGCCGGGCGTCGCCGTACGGCTGCCCGTGGACCGGCGTCCCACGGACGAGGAGATCGCCACCCTGAACGCGGCCCTGCCCGCGCAGCCGCGGTACGCCGCGGTCGTGCTGGCCGGTGCGCGCGAGCAGGCCGGCTGGTGGGGCAAGGGCCGTCCGGCCGACTGGGCGGACGCGGTCCAGGCGGCCCGCGCGCTGGCCGTCGAGGCCGGCGCCGAGCTGGTGGTCCGCCAGGGCCAGTACGGTCCCTGGCACCCGGGCCGCTGCGCCGAACTGGTCGTCACCCTCGGCGGGGTCGAGCAGGTCATCGGCCACGCCGGTGAACTGCACCCGCGCGTGGTCAAGGCGATGGGCCTGCCGGCCCGCACCAGCGCGATGGAGATCGACCTGGACCGCCTCGCGGCGGCGGGTGGCGAGGCCCTCCAGGCGCCGCGGATCTCCTCCTTCCCGGTGGCGACCCAGGACGTGGCGCTGATCGTCGACGCCTCGGTTCCGGCGTCCTCGGTGGAGGCCGCGCTGCGCAAGGGCGCGGGCGAACTCCTCGAATCGCTAAGGCTGTTCGACGTGTTCACCGGTGAGCAGGTCGGCGAGGGCAAGAAGTCCCTGGCCTACGCGCTGCGCTTCCGTGCGGCCGACCGGACCCTGACCGCCGAGGAGTCCACGGCCGCGCGCGACGCGGCGGTGGCCCTGGCGGGCGAGCGGACCGGGGCGGTGCTCCGGGGCGCGTAGCCGCTTCGTACCCGCGTGAGGGGCACGTCCGGACCACCGGACGTGCCCCTCACTCGTTCGGGTGAGAACCCCGGTGGCCCGTGTCCGGGGCACCGGCCGGTCGACACAATCGATCCGGCCGGAGGGGAGTCCTACGGATGATCACGCGCGGGGAGATGCCCCTGGTGCGCCGGGTGTGCGTCCTGGCCTGGGCCGGCGCCGCCGTGTCCTGGGAGTTGTCCAGGCCCGGGCGGTTGGTCCCGAGCCTGGCCACCTGTGCGGCCTTCCTGCTGTTGGCCACCGGGTGCGCGCTGCTCATCCGGCGCGAGCTGTTGGCCGAGCTGGGCCGTGCGCAGGAGATCGCGGGCGCCGCGCAGCGGGTGCTGTTGCGGCCGCTGCCGGTACGGATCGACGGTCTGATGCCGGCCGCGGCGCTGCTCTCGGCGAGCCGGGGCGCGGCGGTGGGCGGGGACCTGTACGAGGCCGTGCCGACGGCGTACGGGATGCGGGTGGTGATCGGGGACGTCCGGGGCCACGGCCTGCCCGCGCTGGGCACGGCCGCCGCCGTGCTCGGGGCCTTCCGCGAGGGGGCGTACGACGAGCCCTCGCTGGACGGTGTGCTGCGGCGGATGGAGCGGGCGCTGGGCCGCCACGTCCGTGACCGGGCGCGGGCCGATTCGCAGTCCCCGGTGGCGGAGGAGTTCGTGACGGTCCTGCTCCTCCAGATCGCCCGGGACGGCATGCTGTTGGCGCTGAACTGCGGCCATCCCTGGCCCTATCTGATCGGTCCGGCTCCGGTCCCGGAACACTGCGGTGCGCGCAGCCGGGGCTCCGCACCGAACCCCGCGCCGCCGTCGGGGCCGGAACGTGCAGCCCGTTCGGCGTGCGAGGACCGGGTCAGAGCGGCGCCCCGTTCCGTGCGGCGGGCTCGGGTGGGGGCGCTGGTCGGCGGCGAGACCTTGCCGCCGCTCGGGGTGGTGCCCGTGCCGGCGGACGTGCGGCCGCGCGCCTGCGGGGAACTCCGGCCCGGGGAGACGCTGTTCCTGTACACCGACGGGGCCGAGGACGCCCGCGACCGGGCCGGTCGGTTCTTCGATCTGGCGGGCGTCCTCGCACGGGGGGCGGCGGCCACGCCCGCGCGGCTGGTGGCGGACGTGCACGCCGCTCTGCTCCGGCACACCGGCGGGCGGCTCGCCGACGACGTCGCCCTACTGGTGCTCCGCAACGACCGGTCCTGACCACCGGCCCCGGACACGCGCGCCGGGCCCGGTGGATGAGCCCGGCGCGCGCTCTCGACCCGGCCCCTGCCGGGGCGCGGCGACCAACCGGGCGCCGGCGGGGCCGGAACGCGCCGCCCGCCTGCCATGGAGTGTCGGGCAGACGGCAGAACGGGCGGCGCGGTGACGGGTCGTCGCACTGTACGAGGGGGAGCCGACGACCCGAGCTACCTCTTGGCGAGGCTCTTCAGTGAAGCGCCTCCAGGGGTCCGTGCGGCAGAGTGCGCATCGCATTTATGCGCGTACTCGGTTCACACCCCGTGTGAACCGTGCACCCACTAGCCTGAGAACGACGAGCCCTTGGAGCGGCCCATGCAGCCCAATGTCCTGCTCGATGCCCTCCTCGCCGAGGCGGGTATGTCCCACGCCGGACTCGCCGCGTACGTGAACCAGGCGGGCCGCACCCGCGGACTCGCCCTGCGCTACGAACACACCGCAGTGACGCGGTGGTTGAAGGGTCAGCGGCCCCGGGGTCAGGTCCCCGACCTGATCTGCGAGGTGCTCGGCGGGCGGCTGCGGCGTCCCCTCGGGCTCGACGACATCGGGCTCGGCGCGGCCGACCAGCCCGTTCCGCTGCACGCCTCGCCGCTCAGCGGGTTCGTGGACCGGGCCGCGGCCCTGTGGCGTTCCGACGTCCAGGCCCGGCCCCAGCTGCTGGCCGCCGGGGCGGTCACCGGGACGCCCGCTGTCATCCCGGTGTGGGAATGGGAGAATCCGCCCGAGGACGCCGACGTCTCCCGCGAGGGTCCGCACCCGATCGGCCCCGAACACATCGAGATCCTGAAGGCCGCCCGCGCCCACTACGAGCTGATGTACCGCCGGGCCGGCGGTCTCGCCACGCGGGACCGGATCGTCCGCTTCCTGGGCAGTGAGACCGCGCCCATGCTGCGCGGGAGCTACTCCGACGACCTCGGCCGCCGGCTGCACCGGGCCACGGGGTCCCTGGTGGCGGTGGCGGGGATCTGCGCGTACGACTCGGACGCGCACGGCCTGGCCCAGCGCTATTTCCACCAGGCCCTGCGCCTGGCCAAGGCGAGCGGGGACCGGGGGCTCGGCGCGTACGTCATCGCGCTGATCGTCAACCAGTCCCTGCACCTGCGGGAGTACCGCCAGGCCGTCGCCTTTGCCGAGGCCGCGCTGCGGGCCGCCGGGCGGCACACCACCCCGGCGCTGGCCGCCGACCTCTACGCGATGCAGGCCAAGGCGTACGCCCAACTCGGCGACACCCCTGCCGCACTGGCCTGCATCCGCAGGGCGGAGGCGGCCGCCGAGCGGATCCGCCCGGGCAGCGAACCGGACGAGACCGGCTACGTACAGCCGGGGCTCGTCAACGTCCAGGTCGCCGAGGCGCTGCTCAGCCTGGGCGATCTGGAATCCGCCCGGGTCCAGGCGACCGCCGCCGTCGGCACCCCGGCGCACGACCGCGGCCGGGTGCACCGACTGGCGATGCTGTGCGAGATCCAGCTGCGCCAGGGGGAGGCGGACCGGGCCGCGGCGTCCGCGGCCGAGATGGCCGAGCGGGCCAAGGGCATGGAGTCGCTGCGGCTGCGCGACCGGCTGCGGGCGGTCCGCGAACAGCTCCTGACCAGCGGTTGTACCGGCGCGGAGGAGACCGCGCGGCTCATCGACGGGGCGCTGCGCGTTCCGCTGTGACGGGCGGAAGTGCTGCCATGTTGCCACCTACTCGAACGGAAGAAGGTGGCACAACCGTGCAGTGGACGAACCTGAGCGAGCAGACCGTGTACAAGAACCGTTGGTTCGACGTGAACCTCGCCGATGTGGAACTTCCGGACGGCCGGCACCTGGACCACTTCGTGATCCGGCTGCGGCCGGTCGCCGTCGCCACGGCCGTCAACGAGGCCGACGAGGTACTGCTGCTCTGGCGGCACCGCTTCATCACCGACAGCTAGGGCTGGGAACTGCCCGCCGGGGTGGTCGAGGACGGCGAGGACATCGCGGTCGCGGCGGCCCGCGAGATGGAGGAGGAGTCGGGCTGGCGGCCCGGCCCGCTCCACCACTTGATGACCGTCGAGCCGTCGAACGGACTGACCGATGCCCGGCACCACCTCTACTGGGCGGACGGGGCCACCCACATCGGGCACCCGGAGGACGACTTCGAGTCCTCGCGCCGGGAGTGGGTCCCGCTGGGGCTCGTGCCGGACATGATCGCCCGGGGGGAGATCCCGGCCGCCAACATGGCGGCCGGGTTGCTCCTGCTGCACCACCTGCGGCTCGGCCGGCCGTAGGGTGGCCGGACGGATCAGCCGTAGGGGTAGAAGCCCGCGCCCGTCTTGCGGCCCAGGCGGCCGGCGTCGACCATGCGCTGGAGCAGCGGGGGAGCGGCGTACAGCGGCTCCTTGTACTCCGCGTACATCGAGTCGGCGATCGACGCGATGGTGTCCAGGCCGATCAGGTCGGACAGCTTGAGCGGGCCCATCGGGTGGGCGCAGCCCAACTCCATGCCGTTGTCGATGTCCTCGCGGCTGGCGATGCCCGACTCGAACATCCGGATCGCGGACAGCAGGTACGGGACGAGGAGCGCGTTGACGACGAACCCGGACCGGTCCTGGGCGCGGACCGCGTGCTTGTTCAGCACGTCCCGCACCAGGGCCTCGGCCCGCTTGACCGTCTCCTCGCCCGTGGTCAACGCCGGGATCAGCTCGACGAGCTTCTGGACCGGGGCCGGGTTGAAGAAGTGGATGCCGATGACCTGGTCCGGCCGCGAGGTCGCGACGGCCAGCTTGACGAGCGGGATCGAGGAGGTGTTGGAGGCCAAGATCGCGTCCGGGCGGGTGATCACCTGATCGAGGATCTGGAAGATCTCCGTCTTGACCTGCTCGTTCTCGACGACGGCCTCGATGACGAGGTCGCGGTCGGCGAACTCGCCGAGGTCGGTGGTGAAGGTGAGGCGGGCCAGGGTGGCGTCCCGCTCCTCCTCGGTGATCTTGCCGCGTTCGGCGGCCTTGGTCAGGGAGTTGTGCAGCCGGGTACGGCCGATCTCCAGGGCTTCGCCGGTGGTCTCGGCGACCTTGACCTCAAGGCCACTGCGGGCGCACACCTCGGCGATACCCGCGCCCATCTGGCCACAGCCCACTACGCCGACCCGTGTGATGTCGGAAGGGAGGTCAGTCACTTCGTGCCTTTCGCAGCTCATCCGTCGGCGGGTCCCCCGTACGATTCCGGCGCCCGCCACGCCCCCCGACGTTACTCCCGACCTTGCGCGGGGCGGCGGGCCGGGGCGGGCATGCTGGGCGGACACCGTGCAATGTCACTCAGTGAAACGGAGTCGTCACATGACGTACATCGACCGACGGGCACTGTTGGCCGGAGCCTTGGGGGTGATCGCCGCCGCCACGGCCGGTTCGGCGGCCGCGGCGCCGCGGGCGTCCGCGAGGGCCTCCGGGGGGCGGGCCACCGTCGACTTCCGGGGGATGTGGATCGCCTCGGTGTCGAACGTGGACTGGCCTTCCGAGAGCGGACTCTCCGCGGCGCGGCAGCGGTCGGAGCTGCTCGCCCTCCTCGACGCCGCCGTCGAGCGCCGTCTGGGCGCGGTGGTCCTCCAGGTCCGGCCGGCGGCGGACGCCCTGTGGCCCTCGAAGCTGGAGCCCTGGTCCCAGTGGCTGACCGGGAAGCAGGGGGCCGATCCCGGTTGGGACCCGCTGGGCACGGCCGTCAAGGAGGCGCACGCCCGGGGGCTGCAGCTGCACGCCTGGTTCAACCCGTTCCGCGTGGCCAACCACACCGACCTCGACCGGCTGGTGTCCACGCACCCGGCGCGCCGCAATCCCGGCTGGACGGTGGAGTACGGCGGCAAGCTCTACTACAACCCGGGCCTGCCCGAGGTGCGGCGCTTCGTCCAGGACGCCATGTTCGACGCGGTCTCCCGCTACCCGCTGGACGCCGTGCACTGGGACGACTACTTCTACCCGTACCCGGTGGCGGGGGAGTACTTCGACGACGACGAGGCCTTCGAGGAGTACGGGGCGGGCTTCGCCTCGCGCGCCGCCTGGCGCCGGGGCAACATCGACACCCTGGTCCGCGAGATGTCCGCGCGGCTGCGGGCGCTGAAGCCGGCGGTCCGCTTCGGGATCAGCCCGTTCGCGGTGTGGCGCAACTCCGACCGCGACCCGACCGGTTCGCCGACCCGGGCGGGCCTCGGGACGTACGACGACCTCTACGCGGACACCCGCAAGTGGGTCAGGGAGGGCTGGATCGACTACATCGTGCCGCAGGCCTACTGGCACATCGGTCACCCGACCGCCGACTACGCCGACATCGTGCCCTGGTGGGCGCGGACCGTCGCCGGGACGAAGGTGGACCTGTACGTGGGGGAGGCCCTGTACCGCTGCGACGAGGACAGCCCCACCGAGGCCTGGCGCGATCCCGGGGAGCTGTCGAAGCACCTGACGTTCGCCCGCGGCTACCCGGAGGTCCGCGGCCACGTCTACTTCTCGGCGAAGCAGGTGGCCGCGGACCCCAACGGAGCGATGGCCCGGGTGGTCGCCGACCACTACGGCACGGCGGCGTCCCGGCGCTGATTCAGTGAGTGGGCTCGGAGGGGTGGCGGACCGTGCAGTCGGGTCCGGGAGCCATGAGTGCCTCGTGTCCGTCCTGGAAGCGGACCCGGTACGGGGGGGTTCCGTTCTCGCCCAGGACCTGGGTGATCTCGCCCACCTTGTCGTGCTGTCCGACGATCCTGCCGTGCTGCACCAGCTGGTCGCCCTCGGTCGCGCGCATAACTGACCTCCTCGGTGGCGGTCCGATCCGGTGCTTGCAGTTTAGGTCGTCATGCGGCTATTTGACCCGTTGGGTCACCGCGATGCAGACGAGGACGGCGCAGGCGGCGGCCGGTGCGGCGGGGGAGAGGTGCTCGCCCAGCAGCGCCACCGACCAGACGAGGGTCAGCAGCGGCTGGGCGAGCTGGAGCTGGCTGGCCCGCGGTGCGCCGATCTCGGCCATGCCCCGGTACCAGACGTACAGGCCGAGGAAGGTGGAGCCGGCCGCCGCCCAGACCAGCCCGGCGAGCCCGTGGAAGCCGAGGTGCACCGGCTCGTGCGCGAGCCCGACCGCGGAGCCGGCCAGGCTGAGCGGCAGGCACAGGACCAGCGCCCAGCCGATCACCTGCCAACCGGGCAGCAGTCGGGCGAGGCGGCCGCCCTCCGTGTACCCGGCGGCGCACACCAGGAGCGCGCCGAACAGGTACGCGTCGCCCGCCGAGAGGGCGCCGCCGCTCTGCGCGAGCGTGAACGCGATCACGACCGCGGCCCCGGCGAGGGCCGCGGCCCAGAAGGCGCGCGAGGGGCGGGCTCCGGTGCGCAGCGCGGACAGCGCGGCGGTGGTGAGCGGCAGGAGGCCGACCACCACGGCGGCGTGCGAGGTCGTGGAGGTCGTCAGCGCGAGGGTGGTGAGCATCGGGAAGCCGACGACCACTCCGGCGGCGACGACGGCGAGCCCCGCCCAGTGCTCACGGGCGGGCAGCGGGACCCGCCGGGCCAGCAGGAAGCCCCCGGCGATGGCGGCGGCGAGGACGCTCCGCAGCGCGACCAACGACCACGGGCCGAAGCTCTCCAGTCCCCAGGCGGTGGCGGGGAAGGTCAGCGAGAAGGCGACGACGCCGAGCAGGGCGAGGGCGGTACCCCGGCGCACCGGGTTCTTGACCGCTATCGTGGTCGGGAGAGTAGCGCTATTCTGTGCTGTCATGTATGAGCGTAGCAGTGTGGCGGAGCTCGCCGAATCCTTGCGGTCCGAACTCAACCGCTACTCGGTGGGTGGAAAGCTCCCGTCGAGTCGAGCCCTGGTCGAGCGCTACCGGGTCAGCCCGGTCACCGTCTCCCGGGCCCTTGCGCAGCTCGCCGCCGAGGGCCTCGTCGTCACCCGGCCCGGTGCAGGGGTCTTCCGTGCCGCACCGCGTACGGCGGCCCCCGCCCCCGGGGACACCTCCTGGCAGGAGGTCGCCCTCAGCGCCGAGGGTGCCGGGGACGTCGTCCCGCGCTCGGTGGACGCCTCCGGGGTGCTGGCCTGCCTGGCCGCACCGCCGCCGTCGGTGATCGCCCTCAACAGCGGGTACCTGCACGCCTCCATCCAGCCCGAGCGGGCCATGGCCGCCGCGCTCGCCCGGGCCGGACGGCGTCCCGGGGCCTGGGACCGGCCGCCGGTGGAAGGGCTGCCCGAGCTCCGCGACTGGTTCGCCCGCGAGATCGGCGGGGCGGTCGGGGCCGCCGACGTGCTGGTGACCGCGGGCGGGCAGAGCGCGCTGACCACCGCCCTGCGGGCGTTGGCCCCGCCCGGCGCGCCGATCCTGGTGGAGTCCCCGACCTACCCCGGGCTGCTGGCCATCGCCCGGGCCTCCGGTTGCCGGCCCGTGCCCGTACCGGTGGACGCCGAGGGGGTCCGGCCGGAGCTGCTGGCCGCCGCCTTCGAAGCGACCGGCGCGCGGGTGTTCGTCTGCCAGCCGCTCTTCCAGAACCCGACCGGAGCGGTGTTGGCTCCGGGGCGGCGGGCCGAGGTGCTGCGGATCGCGCGGGCCGCCGGGGCCTTCGTGGTCGAGGACGACTACGCCCGCGCCCTCTCCCACGACGACTGCGGGCCGCTGCCCGCGACCCTGGCCGCCGAGGACCACGACGGGGTGGTCGTGCACGTCAGGTCCCTGACCAAAGCCACCTCGCCCAGCCTGCGGGTCGGCGCGCTCGCCGCCCGCGGCCCGGTGGTGGACCGGCTGCGCGCCGTCCAGGTCGTGGACTCCTTCTTCGTGCCCCGGCCGCTCCAGGAGGCGGCGCTCGAACTCGTCGGCGCGCCCGCCTGGCCGCGCCACCTGCGCACGGTGGCCGCCGAACTGCGCCACCGGCGGGACGTGCTCGCCGGCGCGCTGCGGCGGGAGCTGCCCGGCCTGACCGTGCCCCATCTGCCCTCGGGCGGCTATCAGCTGTGGGCCAGGATGAGCGAGGGCGACGACGGATCCTTCGCGACCACGGCCCTGCGCGCCGGAGTGGCGGTGGCTCCCGGCCGCCCCTACTTCTGCGCCGAACCCCCGGCCCCGTACGTCCGCCTGAGCTTCGCCGGGGTTTCCGGCCCGGGCGAACTGGTGGAGGCCGTCCAGCGGCTGCGCACCGGCCTCGCGGACGGCTTCGGTCCGCACGCTTGACCCACCGCGCTGTGCGGATCACCATCGCCGCATGCATGTTCGGGTTTCGCTCGTCGCCGCAGCCCGTAGTTCCTCGCTGCTCGCCGAGCGCTTCGACGACGACCGCCCGTTGGACGGACCCGGCTGGCGGTCGGTGGAGTCCGCCGCGCAGGGCCTCGTACCCCTGGGCGCGGCCGAGCTGCGCTACTGCTCGCCGACGCCGCGCAGCCGCGCCACGGGCGAGGCCCTCGGGTACGCGCCCCTCGCCCAGCCCGCACTGCGCGAGTGCGACATGGGCCGCTGGCGGGGGCTGACCCTGGCCGAAGTGACCGCCCACGAGCCCGGGGCGGTGGAACTGTGGCTCACCGATCCGCGGTCCGCCCCGCACGGCGGCGAGTCCCTGCTCGACTTCATCTCCCGCATCGGGGGCTGGCTCGACACCCGGCCGGCCGACGACGGGGGCGCGATCGTCGCGGTCGCGGAGCCCTCGGTGGTCCGGGCGGCCCTGGTGTACGCACTGAAGGCGCCCCCGCTGACCTACTGGAACGTGGACGTCCGGCCGCTGTCCACGATGACCCTCACCGGCTGGTCCGGTCACTGGCACCTGTGCCTGCAGGCCCCGGCGTGAACCGGTCGGGCCGGTCGCCTAGCCTGCGGGAATGACCGAGATACACATCACCACGCTCGCCGAGCGGCCCGAACTGGCCGACCGGCTCGGGGACATGGACGACCCGTGGCCCGAATTCGCCGGCCACGACGCCCTCGCCTGGCTGCTGTACCCGCGGATGACGACCGAGCTGGCGGACTACGTCCTGGTCGCCACGGACGGGGACGCGGTGGTAGCCCGCGGCTACAGCGTGCCCTTCGCCCTGCACCTGGCCGGCCGCGACGGGGTGCTGCCCGCGCAGGGCTGGGACCGCGTGCTCATGTGGGCCTTCTCCGACCTGCACCGCGGGGTCCGGCCCGACACGGTGAGCGCGATCGAGATCACCGTGTCCGGCGACCGGCAGGGCGAGGGCCTCTCGGGACGCATGCTGGCCGCGATGCGGGACAACGCCCGGGCACGCGGCTTCGCCGAGGTGGTCGCGCCCGTCCGACCCAGCGGAAAGCCGGCCGAGCCGGACACCCCGATCCACGCGTACGCGTACCGGACCCGCGAGGACGGGCTCCCGTACGACCCGTGGCTGCGCGTCCACGTCCGCGCGGGCGGCGTCATCGACTCGGTGGCGCCGCTGTCGATGACGGTCACCGGCTCGCTCGCCGAGTGGCGCGAGTGGACCGGGCTGCCCTTCGACACGGCCGGACCCGTGCGCGTACCGGGCGCCCTGGTGCCCGTGCGGTGCGATCCGGAGCAGGGCTATGCGGTCTACGTGGAGCCGAACGTATGGGTCCGGCACCGCCTCGTCGACGGGACGGAGTCCGTCCGGCCGTAGGGGCCGCGGCCGGGCGCCGGTCTCCGACGGCCCGACCGGTCCCGGCCGCACCCGACGCTACCGGCGGAATCGCCGCCGCGGCCGGGTCTTTCCTGCTAGACATCTCCTGGAAGCCCCGTGTGCCGGATCCTTTTGTACAACCCTCCCTCCGAGATCGAAGGCGTTGCATAAACGTGCGTAAGTACGTATAGTCATGCCATCGATGAGGAGGGTCCGATGGTGGTACGTGTAGCGGTGGCCGGAGCGAGCGGGTACGCGGGCGGAGAAGTCCTGCGCCTCCTGCTCTCGCACCCCGAGGTGGAGATCGGCGCCCTCACCGGCAACTCCAACGCCGGACAGCTCCTCGGCTCCCTGCAACCGCACCTCGTACCGCTCGCGGGACGCACCCTGGAGGCGACCACCCCCGAGGTCCTCGCCGGCCATGATGTCGTCTTCCTCGCCCTCCCGCACGGCCAGTCCGCCGCCGTCGCCGCCCAGCTCGGCGAGGACGTCCTCGTCGTCGACATGGGCGCCGACCACCGGCTCAAGGACTCCGCCGACTGGGACGCCTTCTACGGCGCCCCGCACGCCGGTACCTGGCCCTACGGACTCCCCGAACTGCCCGGCGCACGCGAGGCGCTGACGGGGACCAAGCGCATCGCGGTCCCCGGCTGCTTCCCCACGGCCGTCTCCCTCGCGCTCTTCCCCGCCTACCAGGGGAAGTTCGCCGAGCCGGAAGCCGTGGTCGTCGCCGCCACCGGAACCTCCGGTGCGGGCAAGGCCCTCAAACCGCACCTGCTCGGCGCCGAGGTGATGGGCTCGGTGACTCCGTACGGCGTCGGCGGCGGACACCGCCACACGCCCGAGATGGTGCAGAACCTGAGCCCGCTCGCGGAAGAGCGCGTCAGCGTCTCCTTCACGCCGACCCTCGTGCCCATGGCGCGCGGCATCCTCGCCACGTGCTCGGCCAAGGCGCTCCCCGGCACCACCGCCGCATCGCTGCGCGCCGCGTACGAGAAGGCCTACGCCGACGAGCCCTTCGTCCACCTGCTGCCCGAGGGCCGGATGCCGTCCACCAAATCCGTCCACGGTTCCAACGCCGTCCACGTCCAGGTCGCCTACGACGAGTCCGTCCGGCGGATCATCGCCGTCAGCGCCATCGACAACCTGACCAAGGGCACCGCGGGCGGCGCGGTGCAGAGCATGAACATCGCCCTGGGGCTCGACGAGGGCCTGGGTCTTTCGACGATCGGAGTCGCACCGTGAGCGTCACGGCAGCACAGGGATTCACGGCAGCCGGCATCGCCGCCGGGATCAAGGCCAACGGCAACCCCGACCTGGCCCTCGTGGTCAACAACGGGCCGAGTCTGGCCGCCGCGGGCGTCTTCACCTCCAACCGCGTCAAGGCCGCGCCCGTGCACTGGTCCGAGCAGGTCCTGCGGGGCGCCGCCGTCAGCGCGGTCGTCCTGAACTCCGGTGGCGCCAACGCCTGCACCGGCCCCAAGGGCTTCCAGGACACCCACGCCACCGCGGAGAAGGTCGCGCAGGTGCTCGGCGGGGACTTCAACGCCGGGGAGATCGCGGTGGCGTCCACCGGCCTGATCGGCGTCCTGCTCCCCATGGACAAGCTGCTCCCCGGCATCGAGACGGCGGCCGCGGCCCTGTCCGCGGACGGCGGCGAGGCCGCCGCCATCGCCATCAAGACCACCGACAGCGTGCACAAGACGGCCACCGTCTCGCAGGGAGGCTGGACCGTCGGGGGCATGGCCAAGGGCGCGGGCATGCTCGCCCCGGGCCTGGCCACCATGCTCGTCGTCATCACCACCGACGCCGACCTGGACAGCGCCACCCTGGACAAGGCGCTGCGCGCCGCCACCCGCACCACCTTCGACCGGGTCGACTCCGACGGCTGCATGTCCACCAACGACACGGTGCTGCTGCTCGCCTCCGGAGCCTCCGGCCAGGTACCGGCGTACGAGGAGTTCGCCGAGGCCGTCCGCAAGGTCTGCGACGACCTGGCCCGCCAGCTCATCGGCGACGCCGAGGGCGCCAGCAAGGACATCCGCATCGAGGTCATCGGTGCGCTCACCGAGGACGACGCGGTCGAGGTCGGCCGGTCCATCGCCCGGAACAACCTGCTCAAGTGCGCCATCCACGGCGAGGACCCGAACTGGGGCCGGGTGCTCTCCGCGATCGGCACCACCAAGGCAGCCTTCGACCCGGACCGGCTGGGCGTCGCCATCAACGACGTCTGGGTCTGCCGCAACGGATCGGTCGGCGACGACCGCGACCTGGTCTCCATGAAGGGCCGCGAGGTCCGCATCACCGCCGACCTGTCGAACGGCAGCGAGTCCGCAGTGATCTGGGGCAACGACCTGACCGCCGAGTACGTCCACGAGAACAGCGCCTACTCCTCATGAGCGACGAGAAGGCCGGCCAGCCCGGCACCTCCGGCGGCACCGCCCGCAAGCACACCGCCCTGCCCAAGGCGGAGATCCTCATCGAGGCCCTGCCGTGGCTCACCCGCCACAACGGCAAGGTCGTCGTCATCAAGTTCGGCGGCAACGCCATGATCGACGAGGACCTCAAGGCCGCCTTCGCCCAGGACGTGGTCTTCCTGCGCCAGGCCGGCCTGAAGCCGGTCGTCGTGCACGGCGGCGGCCCCCAGATCAACGCCCAGCTCGACAAGCAGGGCCTGGTCAGCGAGTTCAAGGCGGGGCTGCGCGTCACGACCCCGGAGGCCATGGACGTCGTACGGATGGTCCTGGCGGGCCACGTCCAGCGCGAGCTGGTCGGACTGCTCAACCAGCACGGGCCGCTGGCCGTCGGCATGACCGGCGAGGACGCCCGCACCATCATCGCGACCAAGCACAGCCCGGAAATCGACGGCGAGGTCATCGACATCGGCCGGGTCGGGGAGATCACCTCCATCGACACCGGAGCCATCGAGGCCCTGCTGGAGGACGGTCGGATCCCGGTCATCTCGTCTATCGCGGGCAGCGCCGACGACCACCACGTCTACAACGTCAACGCCGACACGGCGGCCGCCGCGCTCGCCGCGGCGCTGGGTGCCGAGACGCTGATGGTGCTCACCGACGTCGAGGGCCTCTACGCGGACTGGCCGCACAGCGACGAGGTCATCAGCAAGCTCACCGTCAGCGAGCTGGAGAAGCTGCTGCCCGAGCTGTCCAGCGGCATGGTGCCCAAGATGGAGGGCTGCCTGCACGCCGTGCGCAACGGCGTCAACACCGCCCGCGTGCTCGACGGGCGGGTCCAGCACTCGATCCTGCTGGAGATCTTCACGGACTCCGGCATCGGCACGATGGTCGTGCCCGACCACCAGTCAGGGGGAACGGAATGACGAAGGGCACCGGCAACCAGGAGTACGGCGCACGCTGGCGGGGGGCGCTGGCCAACAACTACGGCACCCCCGCGGTCGCGCTCGTACGCGGCGAGGGCGCCCAGGTCTGGGACGCCGACGGGAAGCAGTACACCGACTTCGTCGGCGGCATCGCGGTCAACGCCCTCGGGCACGCCCACCCCGCGATCGTGGCGGCCGTGACCGAGCAGATCTCCACGCTCGGCCACGTCTCCAACCTCTTCATCTCCGAGCCGGTCGTCGCGCTCGGCGAGCGGCTGCTCCAGCTCTTCGGCCGCCCCGGCAAGGTCTTCTTCTGCAACTCGGGCGCCGAGTCCATCGAGGCCGCCTTCAAGATCGGCCGGCTGACCGGGCGGACCCACATGGTCGCCACCGACGGCGGTTTCCACGGCCGGACCATGGGCGCGCTCGCGCTCACCGGCCAGCCGAAGAAGCAGGAGCCCTTCCGGCCGCTGCCGGGCGACGTCACCCACGTTCCGTTCGGTGACGTGGAGGCGCTGCGGGCCGCCGTCACCGAGGAGACCGCCCTCGTCGTCATCGAGCCCGTCCAGGGCGAGAACGGCGTCGTCGTACCCCCCGCCGGATACCTGACGGCCGCCCGCGAGATCACCCGCGCCACCGGCACCTTGCTCGTCCTCGACGAGGTCCAGACCGGCATCGGCCGGTGCGGCCAGTGGTTCGAGCACCAGGCCCACGAGGACGTCGAGCCCGACATCGTCACCCTCGCCAAGGGGCTGGGCGGCGGTCTGCCCATCGGCGCGGTGGTCGCCTTCGGCCCCGTCGCCGACCTGCTCCAGCCGGGCCAGCACGGCACCACCTTCGGCGGGAACCCGGTCGCCTGCGCCGCCGGCCTCGCCGTCATCGACACGATCGCCACGGGCGGGCTGCTCGACCAGGTCAAGGCCCGGGGCGAGCGGCTGCGCTCCGGGATCGAGGGTACGGGCCACGTCCTGGTCTCCCACGTCCGCGGCTCCGGCCTACTGCTGGGTATCGTGCTGACCGAGCCGCTCGCCGCCCGGGTGCAGCAGGCGGCTCAGGACGCCGGCTTCCTGGTCAACGCGCCCGCCCCCGACGTCGTACGGCTCATGCCCCCGTACGTACTCACCGAGGCCGAGGCGGACGCGTTCGTCCGGGCCCTGCCCGGCATCCTTGACGCAGCAGGCGGGGACGGATCCGGAGAATGAGACGACGATGAGTCAGGCGCAGGACAACGAGCAAGGCGGCCAGGCCGTCCCGCAGACCCGCACCGCGCGTCACCGCCGGATCGTGGACATCCTCAACCGGCAACCGGTCCGCTCCCAGAGCCAGCTGGCCAAGCTGCTCGCCGACGACGGGCTGAGCGTCACCCAGGCGACGCTCTCGCGCGACCTCGACGAGCTGGGCGCGGTGAAGATCCGCAACACCGGCGGCGAGCTGATCTACGCGGTACCCAGCGAGGGCGGCTTCCGCACCCCGCAGGCCCCGCTCGGCGAGTCCGCGAAGGAGGAGCGCATGCGGCGCCTCTCCGGGGAGCTGCTGATCTCGGCGGAGGCCTCCGCGAACCTCGTGGTCCTGCGCACCCCGCCGGGCGCGGCGCAGTTCCTCGCATCGGCGATCGACCAGGCCGAACTCCGCGCGATCCTCGGCACGATCGCGGGCGACGACACCCTGATGCTGATCAGCCGGGACCCGGCGGGCGGCCAGGCCCTGGCCGACCACCTGCTGCGGCTGGCGCAGAAGGAGAGCTGAGCGGGCCGGACCGGTGGGCAGGTCCGGGGCGCCGGAATTCCCGGTGCCGCGGCGGCGTTCGCCGACATAGCCTCAAGGCGTGCGCCAATTCGCCCTCGCCATACTGGTGTCCGCCGTGACCGCCGCCGTCTACGGGCCCGTCGCCCTGCTGTGGTGGCGCCGCGCGCGGGTCCGCAGCCGGACGCTCCGGCTCGTCGCCGCCGTAGAGCCGGAGCCGTACCACATGGCCCTGTTGCGGCAGGAGGCGACCGAGGCGGCCGCGGCCGAATTGGTCCTCGCCGGGTACCTCCGGATCGACGAAGAGGGTGCCGCGTTCCTGACCGAGCAGGGCCGTGAGCCGGCCCGGGCCCCCGCCCACCCGCTGCCCGCAGCCCTGCTGGAGGCCGTACGCCGACACGATCCCGAGCCCGTGTCGGTCGGCTGGATCGACCGGAGCGACGAGCCGTACCTGGAGCGCCGCAGCGCGTACCGGAGCGAACGGGCGGCCCTGCTGCCCGAGCTCCCGCGGATGCCCGACGGCCGGGGGAACGCGTTCCTGGCCTGCATCAGTTGTGTGGGCATCGCCCTGGTGATGTTGTTCTGGCTCCTCGCGAGCGCGCTGCTGGTGACCGGTCGCCCGCAGGGTCTGCGGGAATGGGCCTGCGCCGCGGTGGCCGCCCTCGGTCTCGCGGCGCTGCTGCTGGCCGAGAAGGCCGGCAGGGTGGTCCGGGAGCACACGGAGTGCGGCGACCCGCTCGGTGACCTGATCCGCGCCGAGCCGCACCCGGCCTTCGCGGCGTTGGACGAACGGCAGCGCTCCCTCGTCCTGCGGAGCGTCGAAGACCGCGGCAGCTGGCGCGGCGTCGACCGGATCGTCGAAGAGGTCGACGACGAGGACCACGACGACGAAGACGAGGACGACGAGTGGCTGGACGACAAGGTCTGGTGGGAGGACGCGTACGAGTACCGGGCCGCCGATGAGGACGAGCCCGGGGCCCCGGGACGACCTAGTAGCGGGTGACGGCGAGCGTCCCCTCCTCCGTGCCGATGGCGATGTGCGGACGGCGGCGCGGGTCCGCCCAGCGCAGGATCGCCCGCATGGCCCGCTCGGGCACGGACACGCAACCGGCCGTCGCGCCCTTGCCGTTCACGTGCAGGAAGATCCCGGCGCCCCCACCGCGGACCGGCCGGTCGTAGTTGAAGGCGATCACCAGCGCGTGCGCGTACTGCTCGTCGTACGTCACCAGGTGCTCGGCCTCGCCCGGCGCGCAGTCCGCGGGCAGCGGCTCGACCCAGCGGTTGTAGTGGGCGGACGCGTTGTCCTGGCACCACCAGGAGTCGCGGCCCACCTGCCGGTAGACGTGGTCCGTGCCCACCGGTGCCCGCCGGATCCCGAAGGCGTAGGGGAGCTCGAAGAGGCCCGTGGGCGTGGTGCTGGTGCCCTGGGTCCGGGTCGCCCCCTCGGTGAGCCCGTTCGCGCCGAAGCGGGCGGGCGCGCTCCCGGACCGGTGCCAGCGCCCCGCCCATCGCTGCCACCAGATCACCTGACCGGTCGTGGATCCGGGCGTGGGCGCGACGGCGGTGATCAGCTGGCTTCCCCCGCCGGTGTCGGCCAGCCGGTCGGGCAGGGGTGCCTGCGAGGGGGCCTGCGGAAGCAGGGTCGTGACGACGAGTGAGACGGCGACTACAGCGGTACGCAGCACATGTCAGACGGTACGGGGCGGAAGGGGCAGCGGCAGCGCAGGCAGGCCGTCGACGCTCGATCCGATGAACTCCTTCTTCTCGCAGTAGGCGGCGAACTCCTCGTCCGTCTTGCGGCCGAAGTACTCCGCGTGCAGGGTCCGCTCGCCCTGGTACTCCATCAGGGGGACGGCGTACCCGCAGACATCGGCGATCCGGCGGGCGTGGACCAGGATGACCGCTCGCGCGGACGGCCCGTCGGCGTCACCGAAGAGGGCGATCAGTTCGCCCCAGCGCGGATCGTCGCGGAAGACCGCCTCGCCCTCGCCGTGGATCCGCACGATGTTGGGCGGCCCGGAGAACGCGCACCACATCAGGGTGATCCGTCCGTTCTCCCGGACGTGGGCGATGGTCTCGGCGCCGCTGCCCCCGAAGTCCAGGTAGGCCAGGGTCTGTTCGTCGATGACGACGAGGGTTCCGGCGCGGCCCTTGGGGGAGAGGTTGACGTGACCGTCACCCGTGAGCGGGGCGGTCGCGGTGAAGAAGATCGGCTGGGCCTCGATGAACGCGCGCAGCCGGCCGTCTATTCGATCGTGAAGTTTTCCCATGGGATCAGTATCCGTCCGAGGGGTCCGGCCGGGCCGGAAGCCCGAGCCGTGCGCGCATCTGGCGCATGACGTAGCCGCTGAACAGGTGCGTGCACCGGTCCAGGAGGGCGCCGACCTCCGGATCGCGAAGCGGTAGGTCAGGCTGCCGGTACGGGGACCACATGCTCTGGACGCGCTGTGCGGCGATCGTCCGCAGGGCCGGGTCACGGTCCGTCAGCAGCTCCGTGGAGGCGCGCAGTCCGGCGACCCCGCCCCGGGCGAACAGGAGCCGGTAGGCGGCCCGACGGGTGTGCGACGGCCGCTCGGGCGCGATGCGGTCCATCAGCCAGTCGACCGGCAGGAGCAGGGCGGAGGCGCTCAGGCTCTGGGCCACCTCGCGGGCCACCGCGGGCGACGGATCGTCCAGCAGCGCCCGCAGCAGTTCGATGTCCGTGGTGTCCAGCAGGCGCAGCCCGGTGACGGCCGCGGCCCGTACCCGACCGTCGGGGTGCTCCAGCAGCACGCGCAGCAGCGGCGCGTCCTCGCGGCGGGCGCACTCGGCGAAGCCGGTCACCGCGTACGGGGTGGCGCGGGCGGGGTCGGCCAGCCGTTCGCGGCACACGGTGTACGGGTCGCCGCCGCCCTGGCGCACCAGCCAGCGGGCGCAGGCCCGGACCAGCCCGGAGCGGTCGTCGAGGTGTCCGACGGCCTCGGCGGTCCGGCCGGCCCCGCGCAAGGCGGTGACCCCGGCGGAGCGGACCATCGGGCTGCGCCCGCCGAGCAGGGCGTCGACCGCCCGGTCGTCCGGCCCGTCGGCGGCCAGGGCGGCCAGCGCCCCGGCCGTCCAGAGTCCGCCCGTCACCGGATCCTGCTCGCCGGCCGCCAGCCGGGCCAGTTCCCGTACGTCCAGCAGTCCGGCATCGAGGGTCAGCCGTGCCGCGAACCGGCGGCTCAGCGGGTCCGCGCTCCCGCGCAGCTCGCCGAGGAGGGCGCGGTCGCCGTCCAGGGCGGCTTCGAACCGTTCCAGCGCCCACGCGCCCTGCTCGCGCCGGCCCAGCCGCATGACGAGCGGTGTCAGCCGCAGCACGGTGCCCGCGGGGTCGTCCGCCAGGGCCGCGGCCAGGACCCGCCGGGCCTGCTCCCGTACGGCCGGCACCCAGTCCGTGCACCGGATCAGGACGAGTTCCAGCAGCAGCGGCGACGGCGTCCGCAGGGCCGCCTCGCGGATCCGGCCGTTGGCGTGGCACAGCTTCACGGCGTCCGGCGTTTCGAGGGGGCTCGTGTACGACCAGTGGTGGGTCCGCCGGACCTCGTGGTCGAAGGCGATCCACTCGGCCGCCGGGCCCCCCGGCAGCGGCAGCCGTTCCTTCGTGTCCGTGTCCATATGCCCTCCCCTGTGGTTGTCAGGGCTGATCGTAGGGAGGCGGGCGGCTGTCGCGCCTCCCATATAGCCGCAGGTCAGGCCGGGCCGGTGGGGGATGCACAGGAAGCCCCCGAGAGGCTGATTGACGAAACATACGGAGTAGTGCATAGTTATGCCTGTCGTTGAATGCACCGTAAGGAGAAACCCGTGACCGAGCGCGTCGTACTCGCCTACTCGGGCGGCCTGGACACCTCCGTCGCCATCGGTTGGATCGCCGAGGAGACGGGCGCCGAGGTCATCGCCGTTGCCGTGGACGTCGGCCAGGGCGGCGAGGACCTGGACGTCATCCGCAAGCGCGCGCTCGACTGCGGTGCGGTCGAGGCCGAGGTCGCCGACGCCTCCGACGAGTTCGCCAATGAGTACTGCCTCCCGGCGATCAAGGCGAACGCCCTCTACATGGACCGGTACCCGCTGGTCTCGGCGCTCTCCCGGCCGGCCATCGTCAAGCACCTGGTCGCCGCCGCCAAGAAGCACGGCGCCACGACCGTCGCCCACGGCTGCACCGGCAAGGGCAACGACCAGGTCCGCTTCGAGGCGGGCATCGTCGCCCTCGCCCCGGACCTCAAGTGCATCGCCCCGGTCCGCGACTACGCCATGACCCGGGACAAGGCCATCGCCTTCTGCGAGGAGAAGCAGCTCCCGATCGCGACCACCAAGAAGTCCCCGTACTCCATCGACCAGAACGTCTTCGGGCGCGCCGTCGAGACGGGCTTCCTGGAGGACATCTGGAACGCCCCGATCGAGGACATCTACGAGTACACCTCGAACCCGGCCCTGCCGCGCGAGGCCGACGAGGTCGTCATCTCCTTCAAGGAGGGCGTCCCGGTCGCCATCGACGGCAAGCCCGTCACCGTGCTGCAGGCCATCCAGCAGCTCAACGACCGCGCCGGAGCCCAGGGCATCGGCCGGATCGACATCGTCGAGGACCGCCTCGTGGGCATCAAGTCCCGTGAGGTGTACGAGGCCCCGGGCGCGATCGCGCTGATCACGGCCCACCAGGAGCTGGAGAACGTCACCGTCGAGCGCGAGCTGGCCCGCTACAAGCGGCAGGTCGAGCAGCGCTGGGGCGAGATGGTCTATGACGGCCTGTGGTTCTCCCCGCTCAAGCGGGCCCTGGACGGCTTCATCAACGAGGCCAACCAGCACGTCACCGGTGACATCCGGATGACCCTGCACGGCGGCCGCGCCGTCGTCACCGGCCGGAAGTCGGACGAGTCGCTGTACGACTTCAACCTGGCGACCTACGACTCGGGCGACACCTTCGACCAGTCCAAGGCCCAGGGCTTCATCGAGATCTTCGGTCTCTCCTCGAAGATCGCGGCCCGCCGCGACCTCGCCTGACCGACCGGCAGTCCGTACCGCCTCCCCGTTACCTCCGCGGCGGGGAGGCGGTTGCACATCCGGAGCCCTTCGGGCCCCGGAGCCTTACCAGCAGTCAAAGCCATGCAGTCTTGAGGAGCAGTAGCTGTGAGCAGCAACAAGGGTGACGTCCGGCTCTGGGGCGGCCGGTTCGCCGACGGTCCTTCGGAGGCGCTGGCCCTGCTGTCGGCGTCGGTCCACTTCGACTGGCGCCTCGCGCCGTACGACATCGCGGGCTCCCGCGCCCACGCCCGCGTGCTCCACAAGGCGGGCCTGCTCACGAGCGAAGAGCTCGACCGCATGATCGCCGGACTCGACCAGCTCGAAGCCGACGTGGCGGACGGCTCCTTCACCGGCACCATCGCCGACGAGGACGTGCACACCGCCCTGGAGCGCGGTCTGCTGGAGCGGCTCGGCGCCGAGCTCGGCGGCAAGCTGCGCGCCGGCCGGTCCCGCAACGACCAGGTGGCGACCCTCTTCCGGATGTACCTGCGCGACCACGGCCGGATCATCGGCGGCCTGATCGCTGACCTCCAGGACGCGCTGGTCGGCCTCGCCGAGACGCATCACGACGTGGCCATGCCGGGCCGGACCCACCTCCAGCACGCCCAGCCGGTGCTCTTCGCCCACCACGTCCTGGCACACGTGCAGTCCCTGTCCCGGGACGCGGAGCGGCTGCGCCAGTGGGACACCCGCACCGCGGTCTCCCCGTACGGCTCGGGCGCCCTGGCCGGCTCCTCGCTGGGGCTGGACCCGGAGCAGGTCGCCGCCGACCTGGGCTTCGAGCGGGGCTCGGTCGGCAATTCGATCGACGGCACGGCCTCGCGCGACTTCGTCGCCGAGTTCGCCTTCATCACCGCGATGATCGGGATCAACCTGTCCCGGATCGCGGAGGAGATCATCATCTGGAACACGAAGGAGTTCTCCTTCGTGACGCTGCACGACGCCTTCTCGACCGGCTCGTCGATCATGCCGCAGAAGAAGAACCCGGACATCGCGGAGCTGGCGCGCGGCAAGTCGGGCCGCCTCATCGGCAATCTGACGGGCCTGCTCGCGACCCTGAAGGCGCTGCCCCTGGCGTACAACCGGGACCTCCAGGAGGACAAGGAGCCCGTCTTCGACTCCTGCGACACCCTCGAGGTCCTGCTGCCGGCCTTCACCGGCATGATGGCGACCCTCACGGTCAACCGGGAGCGGATGGAGGAGCTGGCCCCGGCGGGCTTCTCGCTCGCCACCGACATCGCCGAGTGGCTGGTCAAGCAGGGCGTGCCGTTCCGGGTGGCCCACGAGGTGGCCGGCGAGTGCGTCAAGGTCTGCGAGGGCGAGGGCATCGAGCTGGACCAGCTGACGGACGAGCAGTTCGTGAAGATCTCGGAGCACCTGACTCCCGAGGTCCGGACCGTGCTGAACGTCAAGGGCGCCCTGGCCTCGCGGAGCGGCCGCGGCGGCACCGCCCCGTCGGCGGTCGCCACCCAGCTCACCGAGCTGAAGGCCGACCTGGTCATCCAGCACGCCTGGGCGGCCCACAAGCAGTAGGCGCCCCCACTGCGTCCGCCGCCCTGCGGCCCGCACGCCCGTAGGACCCGGATCCGGGTCCGGGCCTGTACGTCCGCACGCGGCGGAATGCCCGGAGGGGCGGCAGGAGCCCTGTGCTCCCGCCGCCCCTCCGGCGCTTGCCGCAGCCGCCGGGCGCCCTCACCGGCCACTGCCCGGCCTCGGGGAAGTCGCCCGTGCGCCGCCGCGCCTCACGCGACCCACGCCGCCAGCGCGTCGAAGTCCGCGCGGACCAGTCCGATCCGCTCGTCGATGCGCATCAGCAGGGTCTGCGCCGGGTGGCGCTGGTCGACGTACTCGCGGTCCATCGCCGTGATGTCGTCGTCGATCCAGGCGAACGGTCGCTCGCCCGCGTATTCGAGGACGTACTGGGTCTTCCAGAACGTGCCGCGCGGCGCCTGGCCGTGCATCACCGGCCAGTCGATGAAGGGGAGCCTCGGCAGCCCCAGGTGCGGGGCTATCCAGTCGTTGGCCTCGTCCTTCCACGTGGTGGCCCAGACCAGCTCGTAGGCGTCCGCGAGGGCGAGCAGCTGAGCCCCGTGGCCGTGGTTGAGCCACACCCGCAGCGGCTTGGCCCGTTCCGCCTCCGTCCAGCCCGTCGGGCGCATCCGGTGGGTGCGGTAGCCCTCGGGGCGGCGCTGGGCCTTGGCCGCGTAGGGGTTCAGCGGCCCGTCGACGTCGATCAGCAGGAGTGGCTTCATTGCGGCAGGATTCCGTTCCGGCTGCCCCTCGGACAGCTCATTTTTCGACTTAATGAGACACTGACGTCTCATTCGGGGTATGTTTGTCTCATGGCCATGGATCGTGACCAGGTGCTCCGCGCTGCGGCCGCCCTGCTTTCCCGCAAGTCGACCGCCACGATGGACGAGGTCGCCCGCGCCGCCGGCATTGGGCGCGCGACCCTCCACCGGCACTTCGCCGGACGCGACGCCCTCGTACGGGCCCTCGAAGAACTCGGCATCCGGGAGTTCGAGGTGGCGTTCGACAACGCCCGCCTCGACGAGGGCACGGCGCTGGAGGCGATCAGACGCCTCGTCGCCGAGTCCGAGCCCAACGCCCAGCTGCTGGCCTTCCTCGTCACCGAGAACCAGCTGTTCGAGGGCGACGAGGTCAACGAGGGGTGGGCCCGGCTCGATGCCCGCGTCAGCGCGCTCTTCCGGCGCGGCCAGGAAGAGGGCGACATCCGGATCGACCTGAGCCCCGCGTGGCTCACCGAGGCGCTCTACGCGCTCGTCGGCGCCTGCGCCTGGGCCGTGATGGACGGCCGGGTCGCCGCCAAGGACTTCCAGTACATGATCATCGAGCTGTTGCTCGGTGGCGCCAGACGGAGTGTGGAGAAATGAGCAGCACCCAGCAGCTGAACAGCCCGACCGGGACGGAGACCAGGAGCCGCGGCCGCTGGCTCGCCCTGGGCGTGCTGGTGCTCGCCGTGCTGCTCGTCGCCGTCGACGCGACCGTACTCGGCCTCGCCACGCCCGCGCTCTCCGAGGACCTCAAGCCGTCCGGCACCCAGCTGCTGTGGATAGGCGACATCTACTCCTTCGTCATCGCCGGACTCCTGGTCTCCATGGGCAGCCTCGGTGACCGCATCGGCCGCAAGAAGCTACTGCTCACCGGCGCCACCGCGTTCGGTGCCGTGTCCGTGCTCAACGCCTACGCGAGCAGCCCCGAGATGATGATCGTCGCCCGGGCCCTGCTGGGCGTGGCCGGTGCGACCCTGATGCCATCCACCCTCGCGCTGATCCGCAACATCTTCCACGACCCCAAGGAGCGCAGCCTCGCGATCGGCATCTGGGGCGCCACCGCCTCGGCCGGCGCGGCCGTCGGCCCGGTCGTCGGCGGAGCCCTGCTCCAGCACTTCTGGTGGGGCTCGGTCTTCCTGATCAACCTCCCCGTGATGATCGCCCTGGTCGTCGTCGGAATCAAGCTGCTTCCCGAATCCAAGAACCCCGTCGCCGGCCCCTGGGACCTCGTCAGCGTGGGCCTCTCCCTCGTCGGCGTGATCAGCGTGGTCTACGCCGTCAAGGAAGTCGCCACCCACGGCGTGACCTGGGAGGTCGCGGCCACCGCGGTACTCGGCGCGGGCTCCCTGTACGCCTTCGTGCGCCGCCAGTTCGGCCTGGCGTCCCCGCTGCTCGACATGCGGCTCTTCAAGCACCGCGGCTTCTCCGGCGCGGTCCTCGCCGACCTGCTCACCGTTTTCGGCCTCTCCGGGCTGGTCTTCTTCCTCTCCCAGTTCCTGCAGCTCGTCCAGGGCCGCGACCCGCTGGAGGCGGGCCTCGCCGAACTGCCCGCCGCCATCGGCGCGGTGGTCACCGGCCTGATCGCGGGCCGGTACGCCCGCCGGTACTCGGTGCGGTCCATCGTGGCCGGCGGACTCGGCGCCATCGGCGCGGCCCTCGCCGTGCTCACCCTGATCCACAAGGAGAGCGGCTACCCGCTGCTCGGCGCGGCCCTGCTCGTCGTCGGCCTCGGTGCCGGATTCTCCTTCACCGTCACCGCCGACGTGATCCTCTCCAGCGTGCCCAAGGAGCAGGCGGGCTCGGCCTCCGCCGTCTCCGAGACGGCGTACGAACTCGGCGCCGCCCTCGGCATCGCCCTGCTCGGCTCCATCGTCACCGGCGTCTACCAGAGCTTCACCGCCCCGGCCTCGGTCGCGGGCCCGGTCGCCGACGCCGCGCACGAATCCCTCGGCGGGGCCGTCGAGGCCGCCAAGGCACTGGACCCGCACACCGCCCAGGTGATGGTGGGCGCGGCCCAGGACGCCTTCGTCGACGGGCTGCGGCTCGCCTCCGGCGTCGGTGCGGCCGTACTGCTGGCCACCGCCGTGGCCGCCTGGTTCCTGCTCAAGGGCCAGCGGCTCCAGGACGGCCTCGAGCACTGACCGCCCGCCGAACGGGTGCCTTTCCGGCTAGAGTTGACAGGTCGTCGAAGTGCGGGACACCATCCCGGCGATGGAGATCAACGATCTGACCCCGGCGGAACGCCGCGTCTGGGAAGCCTTCCCGCGCGGCGACGGGGTCGACTTCCGGCACGCTCCCGAGGACAGCTCCGTCGACGGGGCCGACTGGGGTCCCGACCGCACCCTGCGCGCCGAGGTGCTGCGAGCGATCCTGCTGGGAGCCGGCCCCGTCGTGCAGGGCCGGATCCCCGGTCTCAAGATCAAGGGCGCGAAGATCGTGGGCAAGCTCGACCTGCGCTACGCCGTGATCGACCACCCCATCCGGCTGCGCGACTGCTGGTTCGAGCGCAAGCCCCTGATCTACGGGGCCCAGCTGCGCGCCCTGGTCCTCGGCTACTCCACCCTGCCCGGCCTGACGGCCTCCACGGTGCGCGTCGAGGTGGTCCTACGGCTCTCCTGCTGCCGGATCGCCGGGCCCGTGCGGCTCCAGGGCGCCAAAATATCCGGGGGGCTCTTCCTCCAGGGCGCCGTGATCGGCCCCACGGCCGGCGAGGAGGCGGACGAGCCCCCGCTCCAGCTCAACCACATCGAGGTCGACACCGACATCATCGCGAACGACCTGACCGTGCACGGCCAGCTCCGCCTCAACGGGGCCACCGTCGGCGGCCAGATCCAGCTCGACCGCGCCCGGCTGCTGGCTCCCGGGGGGATCGCCCTGCACGCCGAGAACCTGACCGTCGGCACCGACCTGCGCGCGCACCGGATGCAGGCCCGCGGCATGGTCAACCTCACCGGCTCCCGGATCCCGGGCCAGGTCAACCTCACCCGCGCCGACCTCGCCAATCCGGACGGGACCGCTCTGCGCGCCTCCAGCTGCGCCATCGGCGAGCTGTGGCTGCGCCGCTGCGCCCCGGTCCGGGGCGACGTGAACCTGCGCCGGTCCACCGTCGACCTGCTCCACATCGACCCGCAGGCCTGGCCCGAGCGGATCGCCATCGACGGCCTGACCTACCGCACCCTCGCCCCGCACCTGCCCGCCGAGCAGCGACTGCCCGCCTTGGAGCGGGAGGAGTCCGGGTACCTCACGTACGCCTACGAACAGCTCGCGGCGGCCTACCGCACGGCGGGTGACGAGGCGGCCGCCCGGACCGTCCAGCTCGCGAAGCTGCGCAGGCACCGCCACACCCTGCCCCGGGCCGCCCGGGCGTGGGGGCTGCTCCAGGACGTCACCGTCGGCTACGGCTTCCGGCCGCTGCGCGCGGCGGGATGGCTGCTGGCGTTACTGATGACCGGGTCGATCGCGTACGGCATCGACCCGCCGCGCGCCCTGAAGGCGGGGGAGGCACCGGACTTCAACCCGGTCTTCTACACGATCGACCTGATGGTGCCGATCGTCGGTTTCGGCCAGGAGGGGGCCTTCGCGCCGGGCGGCCTGCACCAGTGGCTGTCGTACCTGCTGATCGTGACCGGCTGGATCCTCGCCACCACCACGGCGGCGGGCGTCAGCCGGTCACTCCAGCGTCAGTAGGCGCGGCGCGGGTCAGGCGGCCTTCGCCTTGGTGGCGTACATGTCGACGTACTCCTGGCCCGAGAGGCGCATGACCTCGGCCATCACCGAGTCGGTGACGGCGCGCAGCACGTAGCGGTCGCGGTCCATGCCCTCGTAGCGGGAGAACTCCATCGGCTCGCCGAAGCGGACGGTGACCCGGCCCGGGCGCGGCATGCCGGCGCCGCCCGGCTGGAGCTTGTCGGTGCCGATCATGGCGAACGGCACCACGGGGGCGCCGGTCATCAGGGTGAGGCGGGCGATGCCGGTCCGGCCGCGGTAGAGGCGGCCGTCGGGGGAGCGGGTGCCCTCGGGGTAGATGCCGAAGATCTTGCCCTCTTCGAGGATCCGGCGCCCGGTCATCAGGGCCGCCACGCCGCCGTTGGCCCCGTCACGGTCGACGGGGATCATGCCGGAGCCGCTGAAGAACCAGGCCATGGCGCGGCCCTTGATCCCCTTGCCGGTCACGTACTCGTCCTTGCCGATGAAGTGGACCGTGCGGTCGCACACCAGCGGCAGGATCATGGAGTCGATGAAGGTGAGGTGGTTGCCCGCCAGAATCACCGGTCCGGACCCGGGGATGTTCTCGATGCCCTCCACGCGGGTGCGGAACATCATGCGCATGACCGGTCCGACAGTGGCTTTGATGAGCTTCGTACGGAACAACGTGGGCCCTCCGGCATCGAAAAGCGGTTCGCGCACCCACCACACGGCGGTAGCGCAGGTGAGGACGATACTCGCGGGTCAGCTCCGAGCGCACATCGGGTTCACGTGTCGGATACGCAGTGTTGACGCACGTTTCCGCCACGTTCCCCGGATGTGCCGTCGTCGCACGCCCCGCAGTCACCCCTATTTGCCTACCATCGGCACGCCGATCGCGGGCCGCGACACGGCGATCACGAAGAGGAGTGGCACTCATGACACAGGGTGGGGCAGCGCGGCGCACGGTCCTGGGGGCGGCCGTCCTGGCGGCGGGGACCGGGATCACGGGACTCGCGGCGGGTTCCGCCGCCGCGGACGACGGCTACGGCCACGGCGACGGCCGCGGAAACGGTGACGGGGGCCACCGGGACCTTCCCCACCCGACGGTCATCGGCCATCGCGGAGCCAGCGGGTACCGTCCGGAGCACACGATCGGTTCCTACCAGCTCGCCCTCGACCTGGGCGCCGACGTCATCGAGCAGGACCTCGTCCCGACCAAGGACGGCCACCTGGTGTGCCGCCACGAGAACGAGATCGGCGGGACCACCGACGTCGCCGACCACCCCGAGTTCACCGCGCGGCGCACCACGAAGTCCGTCGACGGGGTCGCCGTCACCGGCTGGTTCACCGAGGACTTCACCCTGGCCGAGCTGAAGACCCTGCGCGCGAAGGAACGCATCCCCGCCGTCCGCCAGCGCAACACGCTCTACGACGGCCAGTGGGCCGTGCCCACCTTCGAAGAGGTGCTCCGCTGGGCCGACCGCGAGGGCAAGCGGCGCGGCAGGCGGGTGTGGCTGCACGTCGAGACCAAGCACCCCAGCTACTTCCGGGGTCTGGGCCTCGGCCTGGAGGAGCCCCTCGCCAAGCTCCTGCGCCGCTACGGGCGCGACGGACGCAGCGCCGCCGTCTTCCTCCAGTCCTTCGAGCCCTCCAGCATCCAGCGGCTCTCCCGGCTGGTCTCCGCGCCCCGCGTGGTCCTGCTCTCCGCGGCCGCCACCCGCCCCTGGGACTTCGAGGTGGCCAAGGACCCGCGCACGGTCGCCGACCTGGTCAAGCCCGAGGGCCTGAAGTGGATCGCCGGCTTCGCCCAGGGCATCGGCCCGACCATGGACCTGATCCTCCCGCGCGACGCGGCCGGCAAGCTCGGCGCCCCGACCACCCTGGTGAAGGACGCCCACGCCCGGGGGCTGTTGCTGCACCCCTACACCGCGCGCAACGAGAACAGCTTCCTGCCCGCCGAGTACCGCAAGGGGACCGACCCCACCGCGTACGGGGACGCCCTCGGTGCCTTCCGGACCTACTTCGAACAGGGCATCGACGGGATCTTCACCGACAACCCGGACACCGGGCTGCTCGCGGCGGAGGCCTTCCGCCCGGGCCGACGCCCCGTCAACCGCTGAGCGCGGCTGCCCGTACGAGTGGGCCGGGCCCGGTGGGGAAACCGTCCGGCCCGGTCCGCTCGTCCCGCCCGGCATGGACCTGCTGAAGGCTGACTACGTCGACAAGCTCGGCCCGCTCCTCTCCGCCGAGGCGGCCGCGGAGGCCCCGGGCACCGGAATGGACGCGGCCGACCTGGAACAAGCCGTCTGGGTCAGGCTGCTGGAGAGCGGCCGGCACGCGCCCGATCCGGCCGAACCCGCGGAGCCGGCGCGGTGGCTGCGCCGGGCGGTCCGGGCGGAGGCCCGCCTGGCCCGGCGCCGGGCCAGGCGGGAAATCCCGTACGGCCACCGCCAGCACCCTGTGGACGGGAGCGCACCGGCCGGCGCAGCCCCCGCGGCCGAGCCCGAAGACGCCCTCCTGCACGGCGAGGAGAACCGCGCACTCCGATCGGCGGTCGCCCGTTTACCCGGCCGCTGTCCCGAGCTGATGAAGGCACTTCTTTCGCCCAGAGACCTCACTTACCGTGAAATCGCAGGAGAGTTGGGTATCTCACAAGGAAGTTTGGGGCCCGTCCGTTCCCGTTGCCTGGGATGTCTGCGCAGAATGCTGGCTGCAGAGGTTGCGGCTCCTGGCCTGCGGGGAAAGGAGCGGTAGACCAACGGGCTACCAGGTGAGCTGGAGGCATGCGCACATGGGCATGAGCGTGACCATTTCGGCGGCGGCTGCCGAGGACGCTGAGCAGATCTTCAAACTGCAGTACCTGGCCTTCCAGCGGGAGGCCGAGCTGTACGGCAACTACCTCATCCAGCCGCTCACCCAGTCCCTGGACTCCCTCAAGGGGGAACTGGCGACGGACACCGTCCTGGTGGCCCGGCTCGGCGACGAGATCGTCGGAACCGTGCGCGGCAACGTCGACGAGGACGGCACCGGCAAGATCGCCAAGCTCTGCGTGCACCCCCGACTGCAGGGTCACGGCCTCGGGGCGCGCCTGCTGCGCGCGGTCGAGGAAGCCCTGGCGGGCCCCGGCCGCACCGCCCGCTTCCGCCTGCACACCGGACACAAGAGCGAGGCGAACCTGCGCCTCTACCGCAAGGCCGGCTACGTCAAGGTCGGCGGCCGCACCGCGTCCGACGGCGTCCAGCTGGTGATCCTGGAGAAGGAAGCCAAGGACCCGACGGACTTCACGGTCAGCGCGTAGCCGCCCCTCAGCGCTTGCGCAGCCAGAGCATCCCGGTGATCGGCAGGATCACCGGGATGAACAGGTAGCCCATCCCGAACTGGGACCACACGGTCGTGTCGGGGAAGGACTCGGGTCGCACCAGGGTCCAGGTCCCCACGGCCAGCACACCGGCCAGCTCGGCGGCGCAGCAGACCAGCGCCGCCCTGCGGGCCTTCTCGCCGCCGCGCACGAGCGAGTACGTGATGAACGCGTAGACCAGCGCGGCCACGGCGGACAACGAGTACGCCAGCGGAGCCCGGTCGAACTCGGTGGAGATCTGGAAGGCCGAGCGGGAGACCGCGCCCACCACCATCACCCCGTACAGCCACACCAGCAGCAGACCGGGCCCGGAGACCAGCCGCCCCCGCCCGGAGGTCGTGGTGGCGGCGCCGGTGGCGTCCGTCCTGTCGGAGTCAGGCACCGGTGGTTCCCCAGATGTCGTAGAGCCGTACTTCGAGGACGGCGAGCACGACGGCGCCGGCGGCCACCGTGATCGATCCCCACTTGGTCCGCTCGCTCAGCGAGAGCACCCCGGCGGCCGGGACCGCGGCGAACGCGCCCACCAGGTAAGCCACGAAGATCACCGTGCCCTCGTCGGGCTTCTCGCCCTGGGCCAGCTTGACCAGGCCGATCACCAGCTGCGCCAGGACCAGCACGGTCACGACGGCCATGCCGATGAAGTGCCAGTCCTTGGTCGGCTGGTCCCGCCATGCGGCGTGGCCGCACCAGGCGGCGAGGGCGAGTGCGGCCACGCCGATGGCGACCGTCAGGGCGTCGAGCATGCAGCGAGGGTATTACGGGCCATAAGACCCGGTGCGCGCACCCCTGTCTCCCGGAAGCCCGCGCACGGCCCGCGCACGGCCCGCGCCGCACCCGCGCTCCACCCGTGCGCCGCACCCGCGCGCTGTCCTCGTGCACGGCGCGGCGACCGTGGTCTTGACCACAGCGGGCCGGGTCGCCGCACTCCGGACCGGGCGGGCCGGACGGCCCCGGCATGCCGCGTCGGCGCAGGTCGGCGGCGGGGACTCGGCCTCGGACGGGAGGGGTGGCCTTGACCGGTGTCGTCCGGTATGTGGTCGAAATGCGTCCGCTATTCGGACGTCTTTGATCGGTCAGGGGATACGTCTGCTTTACTGGGGCCCATGACCACGACGAGCAGCCGCACCCTTGCGACCGAGGCGACGATGACGCCCGGTGCTCGTTGTATGTGTCGAATGTGCGCCTTCTGAGGGCCCCTTCCTGAGCCTCGCGCCCCGAAGCGAGACCAGCCGCGCCACCACGTCACCAGCTGATGAACAGCACGGCTCGCTCCTGCCCCGCGCACGTGTCGACACCGTCATTTTCTGACGGTTCGTCCCGTATCGCGTCCCCAGATTGTTTGCCCCGTGCCGGCAGCCCGCTGCGCCGCGCACTCGACAGCGACGGAAATCCTGTGATCACCACATCAGGCCTCACGAAGGTCTACCAGTCCCGTGGCCGCGAGGTCACCGCCCTGGACGGCGTCGATCTCCACGTCCGCGAGGGCGAGGTCTACGGAGTCATCGGCCAGAGCGGCGCAGGCAAATCCTCCCTGATCCGCTGCGTCAACCTGCTGGAGCGCCCCACCACCGGCACGGTGACCGTGGACGGCGTCGACCTCACCGCCCTCGCCGGCCGCGGCCGCCGCGCGGGCAAGGAGCTCCGCCAGGCCCGCAGCCGCATCGGCATGGTCTTCCAGCACTTCAACCTGCTGTCCTCGCGCACCGTCCAGGCCAACGTCGAGCTGCCCCTGGAGATCCTCGGCATCTCCGGCCGCGAGCGCTCCCGCAAGGCCCTCGAACTCCTCGACCTGGTCGGCCTCGCCGACAAGGCCAAGGCCTACCCGACCCAGCTCTCCGGCGGCCAGAAGCAGCGCGTCGGCATCGCCCGCGCCCTGGCCGGCGATCCCAAGGTGCTGCTGTCCGACGAGGCCACCAGCGCCCTGGACCCCGAGACCACCCGCTCCGTCCTCGGGCTGCTGCGCGACCTCAACCAGCAGCTCGGCCTCACCGTGCTGCTCATCACGCACGAGATGGACGTGGTCAAGACCGTCTGCGACTCGGCCGCCCTGATGAAGAACGGCCGGATCATCGAGTCCGGCACCGTCGCCGAACTCCTCGCCACCCCCGGCTCCGAGCTCGCCGGCGAACTCTTCCCGGTCACCGGCACCGCCACCGGCCCCGACCGCACGGTCGTCGACGTCACCTTCCACGGCGAAGCCGCCGTCCGGCCGGTCATCTCGCAGCTCTCGCGCACGTACAACATCGACATCTCGATCCTCGGCGCCGCGATGGACACCGTCGCGGGCCGGCAGATCGGCCGCATGCGCATCGAACTGCCCGGCGGTTACGAGGACAACGTCGTGCCGGTCGGCTTCCTGCGCGAGCAGGGCCTCCAGGTCGACGTCATCGACGAGATCGACAACGAACTGGCCGAGCTGGTCAAGGACGGTGCCAAGTGACCTGGTCCGAAATGCAGCCCCTGCTCACCCAGGGCACCTACGACACCCTCTACATGGTGCTGTGGTCCACCCTGGTGACCGTGCTCGGCGGCCTGCCCATCGGCATCCTGCTGGTCCTCACCGACAAGGGCGGCCTCCTGCAGAACCAGCCGCTCAACAAGGTCCTCGGCGTGATCGTGAACATAGGCCGCTCGCTGCCGTTCATCATCCTGCTGATCTTCCTGATCCCGGTCACCACGGCGGTCGTCGGCACCTTCATCGGCCCCACCGCCATGATCGTCCCGCTCGCCATCGGCGCCGTCCCCTTCTTCGCCCGGCTCGTCGAGACCGCCGTCCGCGAGGTGGACCACGGTCTCATCGAGGCCGTCGAGTCCATGGGCGGCGGCATCCCCACCCTGGTCGGCAAGGTGCTCCTCCCGCAGGCCCTGCCCTCCCTGGTCGCCGGTGTCACCACCACCGTCATCACCCTTGTCGGCTACTCGGCCATGGCCGGCGCCGTCGGCGGCGAAGGACTGGGCTCCAAGGCCATCACCTACGGCTTCCAGCGCTTCGAGACCGGCTTCATGATCGCCACCGTCGTGGTCCTGATCGCCCTCGTCACGGTGATCCAGCTGCTCGGCGACGGGGCGGTCCGCCTCCTCGCCCGCCGCGGCAGGGCCGCCTGAAAAGACTTTCCCCCCAACAGAGCCCGCACTTGTCGTGCTTGGGCCGCCACCCCAGCAAGTCATCCGTACTTGTTCAGCAAGAAAGGCACTCTTCGTGCGTAAGAACATCAAGCTCACCGCCCTCGCCGCCACGGCCACCGCGCTCGCCCTCGGCCTCACCGCCTGCGGCAGCTCCTCGGACCCGTCGTCGGCGAAGGCCGACGGCGGCAAGGCCGACGAGAGCAAGCCCCTCGTCATAGCCGCCTCCCCGAGCCCCCACGCCGACGTCCTGAACTTCGTCAAGGACAAGCTCGCGGCCAAGGAAGGCCTCAAGCTGGAGGTCAAGGAGTTCACGGACTACGTCCTGCCGAACACCGCCACCGAGCAGGGCCAGGTCGACGGCAACTACTTCCAGCACAAGCCGTACCTCGACGACTTCAACAAGAAGAACAACACCCACGTCGTGCCCGTCGCGAACGTGCACCTGGAGCCCCTCGGCCTCTACTCCAAGAAGATCAAGGCCATCGGTGACATCAAGGCCGGCCAGACCATCGCCGTCCCCAACGACACCACCAACGAGGGCCGCGCGCTCCAGCTGCTCGCCGCCAACAACCTGATCACCCTCAAGGAGGGTGTCGGCACCAGCGCCAAGCTGTCCGACATCACCGACAAGAAGGGCCTGGAGTTCAAGGAGCTGGAGGCCGCCACGGTCCCGCGCGCCCTGAACGACGTGGACGCCGCGGTCATCAACGGCAACTACGCCCTCGAGGCCAAGCTCTCGCCCGCCAAGGACGCGCTGATCCTCGAGAAGGCCGAGGGCAACCCCTACGCCAACTTCCTCGCGGTCAAGGACGGCAACCAGAACGACCCGCGGATCCAGAAGCTGGCCAAGCTGCTGAACTCCGACGAGGTCAAGAAGTTCATCGAGGAGAAGTACCAGGGCTCGGTCATTCCGGCCTTCGGCGCCCCGGCCGCTTCCTGAACCGGTATCTCCTGATCCGGTTCCTCCCGAACCGGTCATGAATCTCGGCCCCGCACGCACCTGACGGCGCGCGGGGCCGAGCTCTGCCCGCTTCCGGGCAACCCGACCCTGCACATCACCCGGTCGATGCTGCATGCTGTGGCCTACGAACCGCACGCACGGTCCCGCACGAACGGTCCCGCACCGCGGTCGCATCGCACCACGGTCGCACCACGGTCTCAGGCATGGAGCTGCGCATGACTACCACCTTCCCGGACGTCACCATCAGCACGGACCGGCTGGTGCTGCGCCCCTTCGAGGAAGAGGACGTCACCGCGCTGACCGAGATGATGAACGACGAGCACGTCACCGCCTGGACCGGTGTGCCCCACCCCTACACCCGCGCCGAAGCGCACGCCTGGGCCACCCGGCACTCCCACGCGGAACGCACCGAGGGCCGCGGCATCGTCTTCGCCGTCACCGAGTTCCTCACCCAGCGCCTCGTCGGCATCGTGCACCTCCAGGGCACCAACTGGCACACCCGCGCCACCGAGGTCGGCTACGTCACCGCCCCCTGGGCCCGCGGCGAGGGCTACGCCAGCGAGTCCGTCCTGGCAGTCGCCCAATGGCTCTTCCGCGCCCAGGGGTTCGAGCGGCTCGAACTGCGCACCGCCGCCGACAACACCGCCTCGCAGCAGGTGGCCCAGAAGATCGGCTGCATCAGCGAGGGCGTCCTGCGCAACGCGTGGATAGTGCGGACGCAGACGGTCGACGGCGGTTGGGTCGACACCCGCACCGACCTCATCGTCTGGAGCCTGGTCCCCGAAGACCTCGACGAGGTCGACGGCTACGACAGCTACGGCAGCTACGACGGATACGCCCGCAGCACCGCCTTCCCGCACCGGGCCGACGCGAACGGCCACCCCGTCGGCGCCGACTGGAACTGAACTGATGACCGGGTAGTCTCACCGTGCCCGCCCCGACGAAACTTCGCCCGCCCCCCGGCTACCGCTGGGCGGTGCCCCCTGCCAGACCAGGAGACTGACGACGATGGCCGACCGGGTCACGGTGATCGGCTGGGACGGTTCGCCCCTGACCGCGGGCGCCCGGTCCGCGCTCTCCGCCGCCACCCTCGTGGCCGGCGCCGCGCACCACCTCGCCCTCCCCGAAGTACCGCCCACCGCGGAGCGCATCCGCCTGGGCAGTGTCGGCCTCGCCGCACGCCGCATCGCCGGCCACCGCGGCACCGCGGTGGTCTTCGCCGACGGGGACCCGGGCTTCTTCGGCGCCGTACGCGTCCTGCGCGCCCCGGAGCACGGCCTGGAGGTCGAGGTGTTCCCGGCCGTGTCCTCCGTGGCCGCCGCCTTCGCCCGCGCCGGCATGCCCTGGGACGACGCGCAGGTGGTCGTCGCCCACCCCCGCACCCTGCGCCGCGCGGTCAACGTCTGCCGCGCCCACGCCAAGGTCGCCGTCCTCACCTCACCCGGCGCCGGCCCCGCGGAACTCGCACTGCTCCTCGAAGGAGTGCACCGCACCTTCGTCGTCTGCGAGGAACTCGGCACGGACCGGGAGCAGGTGAGCGTCCTCACCTCCGACAAGGCCGCCGACCACAGCTGGCGCGACCCGAACGTCGTCATCGTCATCGGGGGCGGGGGACCGGCCCCCGCCGAGGCGGGCTGGCTCCTCGGCCAGAGCACCGCCCGGTCCGTCGACCGCGGCTGGGCCGGGCCGCAGGCCGACGCGGGAGAAGGCGAGTCCGCCCAGCTCCGCGCGGCCCAACTCGCCCGGCTCGGCCCGCGCACCGGCGACCTCCTCTGGGACATCGGCGCCGGATCCGGCGGCGTGGCCGTGGATTCGGCCGCCCTCGGCGCCGCCGTCATCGCGGTGGACGCCGACCCGGCCGCCTGCGACCGCGTAACTGCCGCCGCCCGCGAGCGCGGAGTGCAGCTGCAGGCCGTCGCCGGGCGGGCGCCGCAGGTACTGGAGAACCTGCCCGAGCCCGATGTCGTCCGCGTCGGCGGTGGCGGCGCCGCCGTTGTCGCGGCCGTCGCCGAACGCCGTCCCGAACGGATCGTCAGCCACGCCTCCACCCGCGACGAGGCGGAGGCGATCGGCAGGGCACTCACCGAACACGGTTACGCCGTCGAGTGCGCGCTGCTCCAGTCCGTCGCCCTGGACACCCGGACCTGGGCCGAACAGGACCGTTCCGTGGTGTTCCTCCTGGCAGCGCAACGCCCCGCCACGCGCTGAGCCGAGGGCCGGGGTAGGCTGGCCGATCGTCGTACCGCTTCGGACCATTCGGGCATCGCGACACCACCGGGACGCGCGACGTGGCGCAGTCCACAGAGGACCGTGACGGTTATGGCCGTCACGGTGGCCGACGGGCGCGACAATGCTTACTGGTTGTCGTGCAGGCGCATGCGAGACGAGCTCGTCGCACCGCAACCCCGCAGGCAAACCGCTCGGCGGCCTCGTGGGCGACCGGGCGATCGAAGAGGCAACACCGATGGGCGAGGGGTAAGCATGACTGACACCGGCCAGGTCCCGGGCGAGGGTCTCCCGGACAGTGCGGGCATGGTGGATCAGCAGAGCGTCCCCGCTCCGGTCCAGATCCCGGCACCGATTCCCGCTGGCTACGCCTTCCAGGACCTCATGGACAACCCGGCCGAGCCGGAGGACGAGGAACTGCTGCTGATGCCGAGCGGCCAGGGTGCGTGGAGCGACCCGCAGGTCGTCCCGCAGGCCCCCGCCTTCCCCGCCGCGCCCCAGCTCGGCGAGGTACAGATGTACCCGGACCCGTCCTACGCCGCCGAGCCCGCCTACCCCGAGGCCCCGGTCGCGTACACCGAGTTCCCCCCGCCCGTGTTCCCCGACGGCGGCTACAGCGCGGGCGCGCACGAGACGGGCGGCCGTGACTCCGGCGCGCTCGACCTCGGCGGGCTCGTCGTACCGCCCCCGGCGGTCCCCGTCGCCCCGGCGGCCCCCGTCCGGCGCCCCCTGCACATGGGTCCGCCCGTGCCCGAGGCCAACGGCGGAGTCGTACGCTCCCTCGCCGACCGCGGCCCGGCCGCCGCGCCCGCCCAGGCCGTCCCCATGGCCGCCGTGAGCACCCCGTCGGCGCCCCTCCCGCTGCGCCAGGCAGGACCTCCGACCACGGGACCCGAGTACCTGGACGTCCCGCGCGCCGAGGCCGCCCCGGTCCCCGCGGCCCAGCCGGGCGAGATCCCGCCGCAGGCCGGTGCGCCGTGGACGCCGGAGCCGGTGGCGGAGCCCGCCCCGGCACCCGCCGAGGTCGTGGCGCAGCCCGTGGAGCCGGAGCCCGTCCCGGCCCTCGCGGAACCGGCCGTCCAGCCCGAGCCGGTGGCGGCCGAGCCGCTGCAGCCGGAGCCCGTCGCGGTCGAGCCGGAGCCCGTCGCCGTCGTCGAGCCGGAGCCGGAGCCGGTCGTGGTCGTCCCGGAGCCCGTCGCCGTCCAGCCGGAGCCGGTCGTGGCGGAGCCGGCCGAGGCCGCGGCCGGGGAGCCCCAGGCCCAGCCCGAGCCGGTGGCCGCCGTGGTGCCCGAGCCGGTCCAGCCGGAGCCCGTTGCCGAGGTCCAGCCCGCGGCCGAGCCGGAGCCGGTGGTCCCGGCCGAGCCGATCGCGGCCCCGCCGGTTGCGGTGGAGCCGCAGGCCGAGCCGGTGGCCCCCGTCGAGCCGGTGGCCGCCGTGGTGCCCGAGCCGGTCCAGCCGGAGCCGGGCGCCGAGGCGCAGCCGGCACCGGAGCCCGAGTCCGAGCCGCAGCCCGAGTCCGTGCCCGAGCCGGCGGCCGTGGAGCCGCAGCCCGAACCCGAGTCCGCGCCCCAGCCCGACCCGGTGGCCCAGCCCACCCCGGTGGCCCAGCCCACCCCGGTGGCCCAGGCCGAGCCGGTGGCCGTGGAGCCCCGGCCCGAGGAGGCCGCCCCGGCCGAGCCCGCAGCCGCGGAATCCGCCGAGCCCGCCGCGGGCGAGGCGGCCCCCGGCTACGCCGACGCCGAGCGCGAGGCCGTCCTGCGCGTCATGCGCGAGCGCCGCGACATCCGCAAGGGCTTCCGGACCGACCCGATCCCGCACGAGGTGCTGCTCCGCGTCCTGGAGGCGGCCCACACCGCCCCCAGCGTCGGCCACTCGCAGCCGTGGGACTTCGTCGTCATCCGCTCCGCCGAGACCCGCCGCACGATGCACGAGCTCGCCCAGCGCCAGCGCGAGGCGTACGCGAAGTCGCTGCCCAAGGGCCGGGCGAAGCAGTTCAAGGAACTCAAGATCGAGGCCATCCTCGACACCCCGGTGAACATCGTCGTCACCGCCGACCCCACCCGGGGCGGACGCCACACCCTCGGCCGGCACACCCAGCCGCAGATGGCCCCGTACTCCTCGGCCCTCGCCGTCGAAAACCTCTGGCTCGCCGCGCGCGCCGAAGGCCTCGGGGTCGGCTGGGTCAGCTTCTTCGACGAGCGCGAGATGGTCCGCGAGCTGGGCCTGCCCGAGCACCTCGAGGTCGTCGCCTACCTCTGCGTCGGCTACGTCGACGAGTTCCCCGAGGAGCCCGAGCTGGCCCAGGCCGGCTGGTCGCAGCGCCGCCCGCTCTCCTGGGTGGTCCACGAGGAGACCTACGGCCGCCGCGCGCTGCCCGGTGAGGAGCCGCACGACCTGCTCTCGGAGACGGTCGCCAGCATCCGTCCGCTCGACGCGAAGGCCCTGGGCGAGGCCTGGGAGCGCCAGAAGCGCATGACCAAGCCCGCAGGGGCCCTGGGCATGCTGGAGATCATCTCCGCCCAGCTGTCCGGCCTCTCCCGGGTCTGCCCGCCGCCGATCCCGGAGCCGGCCGCGGTCGCGATCTTCGCCGGTGACCACGGCGTGCACGCCCAGGGCGTCACCCCGTGGCCGCAGGAGGTCACCACCCAGATGGTGGCCAACTTCCTTGGCGGCGGAGCGGTCTGCAACGCCTTCGCCAACCAGGTCGGCGCCGAGGTCTGCGTGATCGACGTCGGCGTCGCGGGCGACCTCCCCGCCACCCCCGGCCTCCTGCCCCGCAAGGTCCGCCCCGGCACGGCCGACCTCTCCACCGGCCCGGCGATGACCCGCGAGGAAGCCGTCGCGGCCATCGAGGTCGGCATCGAGACGGCCCGCGACCTGGTGGCGGCCGGCAACAAGGCCCTCCTCACCGGCGAGATGGGCATCGCCAACACCACGGTCTCGGCGGCCCTGATCTCCGTCTTCACCGGCGTGGACCCGGCCGAGGTCACGGGCCGCGGCACGGGCATCAACGACGAGACGCACGCCCGCAAGGTCGAGGTCGTCCGCCGCGCCCTGGAGCTCCACCAGCCCGACCCGGCGGACCCGATCGGCGTCCTGGCGGCCATCGGCGGCCTGGAGCACGCGGCCATCGTCGGCCTGCTCCTCGGCGGTGCGTCGCTGCGCACCCCGGTGATCCTGGACGGCGTCAGCGCCGGAGCCGCCGCCCTGGTGGCCCGCGCCATCGCCCCCGAGTCCCTGTCGGCCTGCATCGCGGGCCACCGCAGCGCCGAGCCGGGCCACGTCGCCGCGCTCAACAAGCTGGGCCTGCGCCCGCTGGTCGACCTGGACCTCCGCCTCGGCGAGGGCACGGGCGCCCTGCTCGCCCTCCCCCTGGTCCAGAGCGCGGCCCGCGCGATGCACGAGGTCGCCACGTTCGACTCGGCGGGCGTGACGGAGAAGTAGCCCCGGTCTCCCGGGGCTCCGCCCCGGACCCCGCGCCTCAATCGCCGGCGGGGCTGATTCAGCCCGGCGATCGGATCTGCCGTGGGGCGGGGACACTCCGGGACGTCCCCGCAGGCCGAGCGAACCCACCGCCGGTCGGCAGGCCGGTCCGGCTCGGGGTTCGCGAGCCGAGGAGACGTCCCGGAGGGGCACCGTCCCACCGCGAAGCCGTCCCACAGCCCCGCCGGCGTGTGAGGCGCAGGGCCCGGGGCGGAGCCCCGATCCGTGACCGGCACCCACGCACGACACGAGGCCGACCCCGCACATCGGGCCCGGCGGGAGCCAGGCGCAGCCCCGTCCGCGCCTCGGGACGGCCCGCGCCGTATGGTGGACCCGCACCAAGAATCCGCACGTCAGCACACCGCCGCTCCAGAGCCGCAGCGGCACGACAGAACGACCGCCGCACCAGGAGCCGCACCGCCATGGCCGAAACCCCCGCCTACCCCGTCGGTCTCCGACTCGCCGGCCGCCGCGTCGTCGTCATCGGCGGCGGACAGGTCGCGCAGCGCCGCCTTCCCGCACTCATCGCGGCCGGCGCCGACGTCCTGCTCATCTCGCCCTCCGCCACCCCCTCCGTGGACGCGATGGCCGAGACCGGCGAGATCCGTTGGGAGCGCCGCCGCTACCGGGACGGTGACCTCGCCGACGCCTGGTACGCGCTGATCGCCACCCAGAACCGCGAGGACAACGAGCGCGCCTCCGCCGAGGCCGAGCGCGAGCGCGTCTGGTGCGTCCGCGCCGACGACGCCTCCGCCGCCACCGCCTGGACCCCCGCGACCGGCCGCGTCGAGGGGGTCACCGTCGCCGTGCTGACCGGCAACGACCCCCGCCGCTCCGCGGCCGTGCGCGACGCCGTCGTGGAGGGCCTGCGCGACGGCACCCTCACCGCCCCGGCCCACCGGCACAAGGCCACCCCCGGCGTGGCCCTCGTCGGCGGCGGCCCGGGCGACCCGGACCTGATCACCGTGCGCGGCCGCCGCCTCCTCGCCGAGGCCGACGTGGTCATCGCCGACCGGCTCGGCCCCCGCGACCTGCTCGACGAGCTTCCGCCGCACGTCGAGGTCATCGACGCCGCGAAGATCCCGTACGGCCGGTTCATGGCCCAGGAGGCCATCAACAACGCCCTGATCGAGCACGCCCGGGCCGGCAAGGCCGTGGTCCGGCTCAAGGGCGGCGACCCGTACGTCTTCGGCCGCGGCATGGAGGAGCTCCAGGCCCTCGCCGAGGTCGGCATCCCCTGCACCGTCGTCCCCGGCATCTCCAGCTCCATCTCGGTGCCCGGCGCCGTCGGCATCCCGGTCACCCACCGCGGTGTGGCGCACGAGTTCACCGTGGTCAGCGGCCACGTCGGCCCCGACGACGCGCGCTCGCTCGTGGACTGGGCCTCCCTCGCCAAGCTCACCGGCACCCTGGTGATCCTGATGGGCGTCGACAAGATCGGCCTGATCGCCGAGGCGCTGGTGCGCCACGGCCGCTCCGCGGACACCCCTGTCGCGGTGATCCAGGAGGGCACCACCGCCACCCAGCGCCGGGTGGACGCCACCTTGGCCACGGTCGGCGAGACCGTGCGCGCCGAAGAGGTCCGTCCGCCGGCCGTCATCGTCATCGGGGAGGTCGTCCGCGTCAACGGCCCGGGCGACCCCACCCCGCCCACCACCAGCGCCTGACAGGCCGTTGGCACCACACCCAGGACAAGGCAGTATCACCCTGTGGCTGATCTCATCACCGTCAACGACCCCGACGACCCGCGCCTGCGCGACTACACGGGCCTGACCGACGTCGAACTCCGGCGCAGGCGCGAGCCCGCGGAAGGCCTCTTCATCGCCGAGGGCGAGAAGGTCATCAGACGCGCCAAGGACGCCGGGTACGAGATGCGCTCGATGCTGCTCTCCGCCAAGTGGGTCGACGTCATGCGCGACGTCATCGACGAACTCCCGGCCCCGGTCTACGCCGTGACCCCCGAGCTCGCCGAGCGCGTCACCGGCTACCACGTGCACCGCGGGGCCCTGGCCTCCATGCAGCGCAAGCCGCTGCCCACGGCCGAGGAACTGCTCTCCACGACCCGCCGCGTGGTCGTCATGGAAGCGGTCAACGACCACACCAACATCGGAGCCATCTTCCGCAGCGCCGCCGCCCTCGGCATGGACGCGGTGCTGTTGTCGCCCGACTGCGCGGACCCGCTCTACCGCCGCTCGGTGAAGGTCTCCATGGGAGCGGTGTTCTCCGTCCCCTACGCCCGCCTCGAGGCCTGGCCGAAGAGCCTGGACTCGGTGCGCGAGGCGGGCTTCAAGCTGCTCGCCCTCACCCCGCACGAGAAGGCCACGGCGATCGACGTGGCCGCGCCGCAGTCCCTGGAACGGGTCGCGCTGATGCTCGGTGCCGAGGGCGACGGCCTGTCCACGCCCGCGCTGGTCGCCGCTGACGAGTGGGTGCGCATCCCCATGGCCCACGGCGTGGACTCGCTGAACGTGGGCGCGGCGGCCGCGGTCGCCTTCTACGCGGTGGCCCAGGGCCGCGCCTGACCGGGCACGACCGGGCATGACCGGGCCTAGAGCTTCTGGGCCGCCGCGATGCCCAGCGCCACGATCAGCGTCACCACGACGAACACGATCAGCCGCTGGCGCATCAGCTTCGGATCCGGCCGCGAGGGGCGCCGTCCCGTCCCCGTCGTCCTGGGGGCCGGACGGCCGCCCGTACGCCCCGAGGTCGGCCGGGAGGTCGGCCCGCCGGGGTGCTGCGGGTTGCGGGAGGACGAGGGCCGCGAGTGCGGACCGCTCGGCGGGCCGCCCTGTGCCCGGGGCGCGGTGGAGCCGCCCGTACGGCGCTCCGTACGCCGGCCGGGGTACTCCTCGGCCACGCCGATCCGCTCGGCCTCGGGCAGCCGTCCGGTCGGCCGCTCGGCCCGGGCCCGCTGGGCCGGCGGACGCCCGTCGGAGAGCCCCTGCGCCTCGCGGGCCGCGATCTCCTTGAGCCGCATCGACAGCTGGAGCGTGCTGGGCCGCTCCTCGGGGTCCTTGGCGAGGCAGGCCCGCACCAGGGGCGCCAGAGCGTCCGGCACGCCCTGGAGGTGCGGCTCCTCGTGCACCACGCGGTACAGCATGACCTCGGAACTGCCGTGCCCGAAGGGCGAGTCGGCGGTGGCCGCGTAGGCCAGGGTGGCGCCCAGGGCGAAGACGTCGGTGGCCGGGGTGACGGCGGCGCCGCGCACCTGCTCGGGTGCGAGGAACCCGGGGGAGCCGACGGCCGTACCCACATGGGTGAGGGTGCTCGCCCCGGTGGCCCAGGCGATGCCGAAGTCGATGATCCGGGGGCCCTTGGGCGACAGCAGGATGTTCGAGGGCTTGAGGTCGCGGTGCACGACCCCCGCCTCGTGGACGGCTACCAGGCCCTCGGAGAGCGCGGCGCCCACGGCGGCGATCTGCGCAGCCGTCAGGGGGCCTTCCTCGGCCACCTTGTCGTGCAGCGAGGGACCGGGCACGTACTGGGTCGCGAACCAGGGGCGCTCGGCCTCCAGGTCGGCGGCCACCAGGCGTGCGGTGCACCCGCCCCGGATCCGCCGGGCGGCGGACACCTCGCGGGCGAACCGCGAGCGGAACTCCTGGTCCTCGGCCAGATCCGGCCGGATGACCTTGAGCGCGACGCGCTGCCCCCGCCGGTCCGACCCCAGGTAGACCACGCCCATGCCGCCGGCGCCGAGCCGCCGGTGCAGTCTGAACGAGCCGACGACACGCGGGTCCTCGCGCCGGAGCCGCATCATCGCCATGTCCACCCCGCTGACCGGTCGTCCTGTTGACGTGGCACAGCTTACGGACCATCCGGCATGCGTGCTCAGAGGCCGCGCCCTCGCCGGGGGATTCGGTTGTCAGTGCGCCACAGCACACGTGAGGGGGCGTCGGCGCTGCGGTCCGGGAGCGCTCCCGGGGTGGCCCACGGGGCCAAGCAGCCCTCGCGCCAAGGGGATTGGCGCCCGGGAGCGGGTTCGGACCCGCTGCGGCGCGTCCGTGGGCGGCTCCCGGCCGAGTCGATCTTGTCCGGGCTCGGTGGGCGGACACGCGACGACAGGTGGTGACGGAAGTGAGCGAAGTCACTACCCTCCGGTCATCCCCTCCGGGAAGACCCCCATAGCGGCGGAGCGGTCTCCACCCAGGGGAGTACGCGGGAGGGGCCCCGTCATCCTCCTGGAGGCCCGGCAATGGGTACGAGGGCATGAGGTCAGGAGCCGCCCACCGGCCTAGTGTTGAAGACAAGCGGCGGGTGGCGCACTCGTCCCCCGAGGTCACGAGCCCGCCGCTGCCAGACGACAGGGAGAGGACCATGGCGGACGTCGCACGGCAGGGACGCAAGGCATTCGCGTTCAACGGCCACGAGTCCGGTACCCGCCACCCCCTGGTGGCCGCGGCCATGGTGCTCCCCCTGGCCGCCCTGTTGCTCTTCCTCTTCGGAGGGTTCGAGCAGCTGGCGGCGCAGGCGTCGTCCGTAGGTGTGATGCTGGGGCGCTGAGCGGCGCCCCAGGTCCGGAAGAGCGGTCCGGACCGGGACATCGGCCTGTCGAACCCCGTGGGGACGGGGGAGCGGCGGACGGACGGCAGGTGAAGGGTGCTGCCCGTACGACTGGGGAGTCGGACGGGCAGCACCCTTTTTCATGTGCCCCGGCGCTTCGTGCTCCCGTGCCTTCGTGCTCCCGTGCTCCTGTGCCGCCGTGCTCCTGTGCCTTCCGTGCGCTGCATGCTCCCGGGCCGTCCGCGTGCCCGGCCCACCCGTGCGGGGGAACGCGAAAGCCCCGACCGTGAAGACGGTCGGGGCTTTCAGGTGGTGCGCGATACTGGGATTGAACCAGTGACCTCTTCCGTGTCAGGGAAGCGCTCTCCCGCTGAGCTAATCGCGCGGGCTCCGCAGCTCGAAAGCCGCAGGTGCAACAAGGTGGTGCAGGTGCTGCGTGCGCGATACTGGGATTGAACCAGTGACCTCTTCCGTGTCAGGGAAGCGCTCTCCCGCTGAGCTAATCGCGCGGGGATCCTTGCGGATCAGTGGACGATACTGGGATTGAACCAGTGACCTCTTCCGTGTCAGGGAAGCGCTCTCCCGCTGAGCTAATCGTCCTTGGAGGTGGAGACGGGATTTGAACCCGTGTAGACGGCTTTGCAGGCCGTTGCCTCGCCTCTCGGCCACTCCACCATGGAGCTGCAGGGGTTCTCGGGAAGATCCCCCACTTCGAGCGGACGACGAGACTCGAACTCGCGACATCCACCTTGGCAAGGTGGTGCTCTACCAACTGAGCTACGTCCGCAGGTCACCGTGTTCGCTCCGGGGTTTTTCCCCTTCGCTCCCTGGCGACGTGTTGAACTCTAGCGGATTACCGGGCCAGCTCAAAAACGCGTTTCCGCAGCGTGCTGCCGCTCGATCACCACAGGTCACCCCGTCGTCACCGCACCGGCGCCGTGTCGTCACCGGTCATAGACTCGCAGCCGTGCACGACCTGCCTCCCATGGCCCGCTTCGGCGGCCTCCTCGCGACCGACCTCCGAGACGTCACCAGCGATCCCGCCGCCCTCGACTCCACCGGCTTCTGGGCGGTGTCCGCCGACTTCGAAGGGCGGCTCGTCTGTGCGCGCTTCGGCGACGTACGCCGCGAGCCGGTCCCCGCGCCCGTTCCGGGCGCCTGGCGCGGACCCGACGCCGACCGGTGGACCTCCTCCCTCGACCGCGCCGCGTACGTGGCCGGCGTACGGCGCGTCCGGGAACACATCGCCGCCGGCGAGGTCTACCAGGCCAACCTCTGCCGGGTGATGTCCGCGCCGCTGCCCCACCCCGACCGCGCCGATGTCGACGCCCTCACCGCACTCCTCGCGCGCGGCAACCCCGCCCCCTTCGCAGGAACGATTCGCCTGGCCGCCCACGGCGTCGAGATCGCCACCGCCTCGCCCGAGCTGTTCCTGCGCCGGTCCGGCCGGCACATCGAGTCCGGCCCCATCAAGGGGACCGGCCGCACCGTCGACGACCTGCTCCCCAAGGACCACGCCGAGAACGTGATGATCGTGGACCTCGTGCGCAACGACCTCGGCCGGGTCTGCGCGACGGGCTCCGTCGCCGTCCCCGAACTGTGCGCCGTCGAGGAGCACCCGGGCCTCGTCCACCTCGTCTCCATCGTGAGCGGCGAACTCGCCGACGGCGCCGGCTGGCCCGAGCTGCTCGCCGCCACCTTCCCGCCCGGTTCCGTCACGGGCGCCCCGAAGTCCTCCGCCCTGCGGATCATCGAAGCCCTGGAAACCGCCCCGCGCGGCCCCTACTGCGGAGGCATCGGCTGGGTGGACGCGGACCGGCGCACCGCCGAGCTCGCCGTCGGCATCCGTACCTTCTGGATCGACCGCGAAGCCGCCGGCGGCCCCCGACTGCTCTTCGGCACCGGAGCGGGCATCACCTGGGGCTCCGACCCCGACCGCGAGTGGGCGGAGACCGAACTCAAAGCCGCCCGGCTCCTGCGCGTGGCCATGGGCCACGAGGTGAGCGGTGGTACGCAGGGGACGAACGACACGATCGGAAGGACCGCACCATGAAGATCTGGCTCGACGGAGCCCTGACCGAGGTCGACAGCGCGAAGGTGTCCGTCTTCGACCACGGTCTGACCGTGGGCGACGGCGTCTTCGAGACGCTGAAGGCCGAGCGCGGCCGCGCCTTCGCGCTCACCCGGCACCTGGAACGGCTCACCCGCTCGGCCCGGGGCCTGGGCCTGCCGGACCCCGACCTCGACGAGGTCCGCCGCGCCTGCGCCGCCGTACTGGAGGCCAACCCGCTGGAGCACGGCCGGCTGCGCATCACCTACACCGGCGGGGTCTCCCCGCTCGGCTCCGACCGGGGGGACGCCGGGACCACCCTGATCGCCGCCGTCGCGGACTCCCCCCGCCGCCCGGACACCACCGCCGTCGTCACGGTGCCCTGGGTCCGCAACGAGCGTTCCGCCGTGGCCGGGCTGAAGACCACCTCGTACGCCGAGAACGTGGTCGCCCTCGCCGCCGCGCACCGCGCCGGGGCCTCCGAAGCGCTCCTCGCCAACACCCTCGGCCGGCTCTGCGAGGGAACCGGCTCCAACGTGTTCGTCGTACTGGACGGGGAACTGCACACCCCGCCGCTCGAATCCGGCTGCCTGGCGGGCATCACCCGGGCCCTGATCGTCGACTGGGCCGGCGCCAAGGAGACCGACCTGCCCTTCGAGGTGCTGGAGCGGGCCGAGGAGGTCTTCGTGACCTCCTCGCTGCGCGATGCCCAGGCGGTGCTGCGGATCGACGACCGCGAGCTGGGAGCTGCGCCCGGACCGGTCACGGCCGAGGTGATGCGGATCTTCGAGGTGAAGGCGGCCGCGGACATCGACCCGTAACGGGCGCCCGGCGGCCAGGAGGGCTGTCGCGGCGGCCGCGGGGCGGGTAGAACTCAAGGGATGACCACCACCCTGCGGCCGTCCGGGCCGCTCCAGCACACGGCCGACGGCGCGCGTTCGCGCCCGTACGAGATCCGGGTCAACAGCAGGCGGGTCGGCACCTTGGTGATCGCCTCGGACACCCCCTTCGGGCCGACGGTCGGCGAGATCCGCCACCTGGACGTCGAGCAGGGCGACCGGCGGCGGGGGAGGGCCACCGTGGCCGCGCTCGCCGCCGAGGAAGTGCTGCGCGGCTGGGGCTGCCGCCGGGTCCGCGTCTCGGTCCCGGCGGACTCGGAGGCGGGTCTGTGCATGGCGGAGGCCCTCGGGTACGCCGAGTACAGCCGGTACATGGCCAAGGACCTGACGGCCGAGCCGCCCGCCCTCCCCGAGGGGGTGCTGGGCCGCCCCATGACGGACGCCGAGTACGAGGGCTGGTACGCCCGGGCCGTCGATTCCTACGCCGCGAAATGGAGCGGCCGCGGCATGTCCGCCGAGGCCGCCCGCGCCAAGTCGGTCGCCGACCACGAGAGCCAGCTGCCCCGGGGCCTGGCCACCCCGGGAGCGGCCTTCGTCGTCCTGGAGGCCGCCGGGGTGCCCGTCGGACACGTGTGGCTCGCGCCGCGCGGGGCGGGCTCGTACGTCTACGACATCGAGGTCCGGGCCGAACACCGGGGACACGGGTACGGCCGCCACCTGATGGAGCTGGCCGAGCACACCGCCCTCGCCGCCGGCCACCGCCTGCTGGCGCTCCAGGTCTTCACCGACAACACCCCGGCCCTGAGGCTCTACGTCTCCCTCGGCTACCGGCCCACCGACTTCAACTACGCCAAGGACCTGATCTAGGCCGTCTCTTCCGGATCTTGCCTCGCCAAGATCCGGAAGAGACGGCCTAGTGCCGTGACAGCACTAGGCGCTCTCCCCGGCGTCCGCCAGCAGGCGGTCGGCGATCTCCTCGATACGGGCGCGCAGGTCGTCCTGGCTCTTGCCGCCGTCGAGGCGCTGCCCGTCGATCACGTACGTCGGGGTGCCGGTGACGCCGATCGCCTTGCCCTCGGCCTGGTCGGCGTCGACGATCAGGATGTGCCGCCCGTCGATCAGGGCGGTGTCGAACTCCTCGACGTCGAGCCCCAGTTCACGCGCCACGTCCAGGAGGACCGGCTCGCCGCGCTCGGCCAGCTCCGCGGTGCGCGCCAGCACGGCCTCCGCGTAGGGCCACCCCCGGCCCTGCTCGACGGCCTCCTCGGCGGCCTGCGCCGCGGCGAAGGAGTGCTTGTGCTTCTCCAGGGGGAAGTGGCGCAGCCGGATGTCCAGCCGGTCGCCGTAGCGGGCCCGCAGGGCGCGTACGTCGTCCAGGGCGCGGTGGCAGTCCGGGCACTGCAGTTCGCACCAGACGTCGAGGATCACGGAATCGGTCATGCGGACAGTCTCCCAGCCCCCGCCCGCCCCACCGACCGGGACCCGGGCCGGCTGACCCGGACCCAGGGAGGAGGCGCGACCCGGAGATGTCCCGGAGATCCGTCCGGGCGGGCCCCGGGACCTGGCCGGAGCGGCGGCGGCCGGTGCAGGATGGATAGGGACAGATCGCCCGATCGCCGAGAGCCCGGAGGGCCCCATGCTTGCCGAGACCATTTGCTCCGCGGTGTCCGTGGCGGGCCTGGGCATCGCCGCGGTCACCGCCTACCGCAAGCGCTTCCTGTCCGCCGCGCGGATCACCGCGTACGCGCTCGTACCGGTCGCCCTGGTGATGACGGGGTTCGTGGAGTGGGTGTCCGGGATGGTCTTCAACCCGACCGTCTGGGCCGGCTTCGGACTGTTGGGGGTGTCCTGGCTGCTCTTCATGACCACCCGCGCCGTCGAACGCCGCGGCCTCACCGCGTCCGAGGAGCCCGGGGCACCCGGGAAGCCGAAGAAGAAGGTCAAGGGGAGCCCGGCCGCCTCCGCACCGTCCCTGGGGGCCGGCCGGGCCGGTGCGCAGCCCCAGTCCGCCGCTCCCGCGGATGACTTCTCCGACATCGAGGCCATTCTCAAGAAGCACGGGATCTGAGCACGGGATCCGGCCCGGACCGGGCCTCGACCACAAGATCGAGCGAACTCCCGCCCGGATGTTGGCGTGTTGAGGGCTGGTCGGTGGTGCGCTGCGCCATCATCGCCCCGACATGTTCGACACATCGCACGGTGACCCGCCGGTACCCGCCCCTGCAGTGGAGGAGCCGCGAGGCTGTCTCTTCGCGCTCTCCCAACCACCCCTGATGATCTTCCTAGCGGTGATCGGCATCCTGCTGCTGCTCGCCGCCGTGCACGATCTCTTCCTGCTCTGACGCCCCCGCGTCGGCCTCCTTGCGCCGGGCCCGGTACGCCGCCACGTGCAGCCGGTTCCCGCAGGTCCGGCTGTCGCAGTAGCGCCGGGAACGGTTGCGGGACAGGTCGACGAAGGCCCGTCGACAGTCCGGGGCCTCGCAGCGGCGCAGCCGATCCTGTTCGCCGGAGACCACGATGAAGGCCAGCGCCATGCCGCCGTCGGCCGCCAGGTGGTCGCCCACCGACGCGCCCGGTGCGAAGTAGTGCACGTGCCAGTCGTAGCCGTCGTGGTCGGTCAGCTGCGGGGTGGTGCCGGCCGTGGCCACGAGCTCGTTGATCAGTATCGAAGCCGCACGCGGGTTCGGGGAGGCGAAGACCTGGGCGAACTTGCCGCGCACGGTCCGGACGCCGGCCAGGTCGCGGGCGCTGAGCTCGCCGACGTCGCTGATCGAGTACTCCTGGACGAATCCGCGCAGCTCGCCGATGTCCGAGAGCCCGTCGGGCTGGTCGGCCTCGGCCGCGGTGTTCACCAGCGCGACGACGACGTCGAGCGCGCGACGGGTGTCGTGGGGGATCTGCACGGGGTCTCCCTCAGGGGCCGGGCCTGCGACGACGGGAGCCGTCGCCGCTGCCGCCCGACAATAGCGGGTCCCGAACAGCAGGCCGGCGCCGTCCGCGCGGGTGGCTTCCGCGGGAACAGCGCCGGCACTGCCGTATGTGGTTGTCCGACCCGCACCGTCGCCCCGAGTCGGACGGTGTCGAGCGGCTGGGGGCCTGGCTCAGCTTTCGGCCAGGATGTGGGAGAGCTCCTTGTCGAGGTCGAAGTGCCGGTGCTCGGTCCCGGGTGGAACCGCGGCGTCCGTCCGCTTGAGGAACGACTCGAGTGCTCGGGCGGGTGCTTCGAGCAGCGCTTCTCCCTCCGGTGAGCTCAGGGCGATGCAGACGACGCCCTGACCGTGGCTGCGGGACGGCCAGACGCGGACGTCGCCGGTACCGGTGGGCCGGTGGAGACCCTCCGCGAGGAGGTCGCGGGCGAACACCCATTCGACCGTCTCCTCGGCGCCGGTGTGGAAGGTGGCGTGCACGGCGTAGGGGTCGGCCGTGTCATACCGCAGGCCCGCGGGAACAGGCAGTGAGGACTCGCTCGACACAACGAGGCGCAGGTGCAGCTCGCAGCTGACCGTGGTGTTCATAAGCGCCAGGGCCTTTCGCTCAGTGTGCGCTCGGGGATTCGCACGTCGGCGAAATCGACATGCCACCTACGGTGCCGTTGTAAACCCCTCTGACCGTTTTGCGGACCTCTGGGTCCCTCGGACGGCGGATCCAAACCCGCATTCCGGTGTGCATCGGGCTCCGGTAGATTCGACTCCATGAATACGGGGAGTGACCGCGGTACCCGAGGGTCTGCCGCTGACGAAGCCACCACGGAAGCCACCACCGGATCGGCCGCGGACAAGACCGCGGACGAGACCGCGGAGGCCACCGAGCAGGCGCCGCACGTATCGAAGGCCCCGGCCTTCATCAAGTCGAACAGGAGCCTGCATCTGAGCTGGCAGGTCGGCGTCTTCATCGTCGGCCTCGCGGTGATCGCCGCCGGCGTCGCGATGCTCGTGCTGCCCGGCCCCGGCTGGGTCGCGATCTTCGCGGGCCTGGCGATCTGGGCCACCGAGTTCGCCTGGGCCCACCTCGTGCTGCGCTGGACGAAGCGGAAGGTGACCGAGGCCGCACAGAAGGCGCTCGACCCGAAGGTCCGCCGTCGCAACATCATCCTGACCAGCGTGGGCCTCGTCATCGCGGGCGCACTGATCGGTTTCTACCTGTGGAAGTACGGGCTCGTCCTGCCCTGGAACCTCAAGGACCAGTGATGGTCAAGGAGCACCGCTGACATGCGGTAATGTTTGCGGTGCGTCCGGGCGATTAGCTCAGTGGGAGAGCACTTCGTTCACACCGAAGGGGTCACTGGTTCGAACCCAGTATCGCCCACCCGGACCGGAGGCCCGGAGACTTTCACAGTCTCCGGGCCTCCGGCGTTTCACCGGAGCCGGCCGATCGCGGCCCGCAGTCGGCGGGCGTCGCGCAGCCGCCGCTCGTACGTCGCTCCCACCGCCAGCAGCAGCAGGCCCGCCAGGGCCGGCGGCACCCAGCGCGGGAGCGCCCCCGCGACCTGCACCACGTACGGGGCCAGCTCGTGCACCGCCACCGCCGCCAGCACGGCACCGCCGAGCAGGAGCGGAGCCTGGAGCCGCCACCGGGCGCCCAGCAGGGTCACCACCAGCGCGGCCGCCCCCAGCAACAGCGGGCGCAGCCAGCCCGCGTCCCCCCAGGCCGCCAACAGGCTCGGCACCAGCGTTGCCGCCAGACCCGGGCCGTACGCCGTCCAGGACGAGGCCTGCGGGTCCCGACGGCGCCGCAGCAGACCCACCATGAGGGCGGGCACCGTCACCGGCAGCGCGTAGGCCTCCGGTGCGCTCACCCCCGCCTCGGCCAGCCGCACCCAGGTCGCCGCCGCGAACAGGGCCCCCGCCGCCCAGCCCAGCACCCGCCGGTCCGGCCGCACCGCGGCGCCGGCGCAGACCACCCCGGCCAGCGCCAGGACCAGCGCCAGGGTTCCGGCCCGCCCGGCCGACAGGCCCACCGCCACGGCGCCCGCCACGGCCGCCGCGATCTCGACGGGCAGCCGGACCCCGCCCAGCCGCGGCCCGAGGGCCGCCGCCAGCGCCGGGACCGCGAGCACCGGCAGCGCCCACCACACCACCGCCAGGTCCGACACCGCTCCCGCCGCCACCAGGACGCCAGTGGCGTACCCGACCGCGCACACGGCCGCCCCGGCCCGGACCGGGCGCGGAGCCGCCCCGTACGCCGCTGCCGCCGCGCAGCCCGCGCCCAGCAGACCCCAGACCGCGAAGGTCGCCGCCCGACCGTCCAGCGCGCCCAGGGACACGTTCGCGGCGCCCGTCAGGGCACACACGGCGGCCGTGGTCCGGGCCCCGCGCGCCGGGGAGCGCAGGGCGAGGACGCCCGCCGCGCCCGTCACCGCGAGCTGCGCGGCGAGCACCGCCACCACCGGGAACCCGAGCAGTACCGGGGCCGCGAACAGCCCCGCCCAGGCCGAGGCCACCGCCACCACCAACGGCTCCGGCCGGGACAGCGCCCGCGCGAGCCACCCGGCCGCCCCGGCCGCGATCAGCAGGGTCAGCGCGACCGCCGCCCCCGGCAGGTACGGGTCCCGCGCCGGGGTCGTCGCCGCCCACACCTCGTCCAGCACCCGCAGCGGGGCCACCAGGGCCGCGACCGCCGCGGCACCCGCCCACAGCGCCGCGAGCGACGCCACCGCGACACCGGCCCGGGCCGACCCGTTCCGGACCGCCGCCGGGAGCGCGCCGGCCCGTACCGCCGCCAGCAGCGGCAGCGCCAGCAGCAGGTGCACCAGCACCGTCCACGCCGGGTCCAGCCCGGGCCGGGCCAGCCCGCCCAGGCCGGCCACCGCCGCCAGGGCGCCGGTCAGCGCCGCGGCCGAGGCGCGCGGCTCCCGCCAGGCCGCCGCCACCCCGAGGGTCGCGCCGGCCAGCAGCAGCGCAGCCGGGGCCAGGGCCTGCGCCGCCGACCCGGCCGACCACGACTGGGCCACCCCGATCAGCAGCGCGCCCGCGCCCGTCACCGCCGCCGGGATCGCCGCCGCCCTGACCCGCACGGCGAGCGCCGCATCCAGTACGGCCGTCGCCAGCAGCGCCCAGCCGAGCGCCTGCGGGCCCGGCCGTACGGCCAGAGCAGCCAGCGGCAGCGCGAACTGCGCCGCCAGCACCGCGGCCGGCAGCGGGATCCGCAGCTTCCGCAGCCCCGAGCCGTAGCCGGCCCACGCGGCCGCCAGCACGGCGGCCGCCCCCGCCGCGTAACCGGTGCCGTCCGTGTCCGGCATGCCGACCGCGTACAGCGCGTACGCATCGAGCACCGTCAGCAGCAGGCCGACCGCCGCGACCGACTCCGCCGTCGACCGCAGCCCGCGGCGCAGCAGGAGCACGGGCGTGCCCAGCGCCGCCGCCGTCACCGCGGCGAGCACCGCCGAGCGTCCGGCGATCCCCATGGACCCCCAGCTGACCAGCGTGAACGCGAGCGCCGCGACCGCCAGCAGTACCGCGCCCAAGGTGAGCAGCACGTTCTGCGCGCTCGGCGCGGAGGCCTCCTTCGCGGGACCGGCGGGGCCGGTGGGCCCGCCGGTCGCGGCCGGGCCCCAGCGGACCGGGGCGGGCACACTGCCGGGCTGGCGCAGCAGCCGCAGCAGCCAGTCCCGGCGGCCCAGCAAGTACAGCCGCCGGGCATCGAGTTGGGCCAGCTCACGGTCGATGAGCGCCAGCTCTTCGGCGGGCGGCAGAGGCGTGTTCATATCCGGAGTGTGGCGGCGGTCACGCAGTCAGGACATGGGCGTGCGTACTCAGATGTGCCCTGAGTAGGTACCTGACGTACGGCCCGCGGGCCCCATCGGGAGAAGCGGTTTGAACCAGCCCCGAGCCTTCTGTATTGTTCAGTCCGTTCCCGGGCGATTAGCTCAGCGGGAGAGCACTTCGTTCACACCGAAGGGGTCACTGGTTCGATCCCAGTATCGCCCACCGGGACAGGCCGGTCCGTCACTGACGGACCGGCCTTCCGCATTCCGGGCGCCTTCGAACACCGCTCCTACGCCGCCGTCGACAGGTCCGGTCGCAGCGGCCAGTGCGGATCCACCGGCTCCGGCGTCCCCTGGCGCGCGAACCACGCCTGCAGACCCCGCGCCTGCGCCGCGTGCCACACCGCCTGGAGGGTGTGCAGCTCGGCCGGCGTCAGCCGCTCCAGCCGGGCCGCGAACCGCCGCCCCACCGCCCGGACGAGTTCCAGCGAGGCCGTCGCGTCCGCCGCCGCGTCGTGCGCGCCCTCCAGCTCGATCCCGTAGTGCGCGCACAGGTCCGTCAGCGTCCGACGGCCCTTGCGGTAGCGGTCCAGGTGCTTGTCCAACACCCGCGGGTCCAGCACCGTCAACGGCCGGTCGTCCAGGTACCGCGACAGCGAGGACGCCCGGTGCCGGCGCAACTCCCGGTCCAGCAGCGTCAGATCGAACGGCGCGTTCATCACCACCACCGGCCGTCCGGCCACCTGCTGCTCCCCGAGCGCCCGGGCTATCTCCTCCACCACCGGGGCGGGCCAGCGCCCGTGACGCTGCAGGTGCTCGTCGGTCAGCCCGTGCACTTCCGTAGCGCCCGGGGGCACCGGAATCCCGGGATTGACCAGCCAGCGCGTGGTGCGGACCCGGCCGCCCGCACACTCCTGGACGATGAGCGCGGCGGACACGATCCGGTCCTGCTCGACGTCCACCCCGGTGGTCTCCGTGTCGAATGCGGCCAGCGGGCCCTCGTACCAGCGTGTCATGGCGAACTCCTCGTCCCCGAGCGGCGGGTGGGGCTTCCTGGACACACGACCCCGCCGCATCGGTGATACCCGGGCTGTTTGCCCCGTACGCCGTTTGCGGGCAGTCGGGTGCGGAGACAACTTCCCTGGGGGACCGTACGCATGACCGGTCGTCACCCCGCACCGCTCGCGGCAGAGCCCGCAAGGCATGGGGGAGCCGGCGCCATGGCGCTCACACAGCCCGAACCGGGCGGGGTGCTGCACGAGGGGACAGGTCCGCGGACCGGAGCCCTGCGCGGCACGCTCGCCACCACCGCCTGCATGGAGACCCTCCAGGTGGGATACCTGCACGCCGTCGCGGCCGCCGCCGGGTGCTCGCTCTCCCAGCCCTTCCCCGACAACGGCATCGACTGGCACGTCTCCCACGGAGCGCCCGAACACGTCGTCGACGACGAGGTCACCATCAAGGTGCAGCTCAAGGCGACCTACCAGATACCGCCGCGGCCGGCCGGGGCCACCTTCGGGTTCACCCTCGACAACGAGCACCTGGTGAAGCTGGCCCGGACTCCCGTCGCCGTCCACAAGATCCTCGTCGTGATGCTCGTGCCGAGGGACCGCGACCAGTGGCTCGCCGCCGGGCACGACCGGCTCGACCTCAGGCACTGCTGCTACTGGACCAACCTCGCCGGACACCCCGTGACCGGCCGGCGCCGCACCACCGTACGGATCCCGACCACGCGGATCTTCGACGACCGTGCGCTGTGCGAGATCATGACCCGGGTCGGGTCGGGAGGGACACCCTGATGAACCTGCACTCACCGCACCTCGAACCGCTCCCGTCCCCGCGGTACGCCCCGGGCGGTCCCGATCCCGCGCAGGTCGACCCGCAGGTGCTGGGAGCGCTGCTGCACCGGCACGGATGGCTGCGGCGCGGCGGCGCGGCCGGCCGGTACGGCCGCTGGACCCCGCCCGGCCGCTCGGGCACCAGCCTGCTCGTCCCCGAGAGCCGCACCTTCCCCGACTGCACGGACCTGCTGGAGGAGGCGCTCACCGCCCTGGCGCACGGCGGACTGCCCTCGGCGCGCGAGGTGCTCCTCGGACTGAGCGTGCCCAGCGACGAGATCCGCTGGGACCGGGAGATCCCGGAGGGGCCCCACGGGTACCGGGGCGAGGCCTCCTGGTCCGTGCAGGAGCAGCTGCGCTCGGCCGCCCGCCGGCTCCTGCTCGCGGGGGCCCTCGCCGACCGGGCCCGGGCCGGCTACTACGGGGCCCGGTACCAGGCGCAGGCCGAGCGCGCCCTGGACGGGGTCCTGGTGGGGCCCTCTCCGGGCGGACGCCGGCTGACCGCGTACGTTCCCGTGGACGGCGGCCGGGGACCCGTGACCCGGCTGCACCACGCCCTGCACGCGGCCCGCGAGGCGGTGGACTACCAGCGGGCCACCGGAGGCATGGAGGCCTTCGACGCGGCGGTGGCCGCCGGGGTCAGCCGGGAACTCGCCGAAGCGCTCATCGCCCTGGTCCGGGGCTCGGAGGGGGCCCGGATCACCCTGGCCTGGGCGCCGGCGGCCGGGGTCCCGGCCGGCTGTGCGGCCCGCCCCGAGCCGGTGGAGTTCTCCCCGGGCGACCTGCCCGTGCTGCGCGAGGCCGCCGCCCGCTACACCCGCGCGGAACCCGCCGTACCGGTCCGGCTCGCCGGGGCCGTGGTGCGGATGCGGCGCAAGGCCGCCGGGGGAGGCGGAACCGTACGGCTGCGGGTGCTGGCCGGGGCGGAGGTCCCGTACGTCCGGGCGGCCCTCGACGAGGAGGCGTACCGCATAGCGGGCCACGCCCACCTGGTGGGCCTGCCGGTCCGGCTCACCGGACGACTGCAACGCCGCGGCGGCTTCCGGCGGCTGTCCGACGCGGCGGACGTGACGCCCGTACCGATGGACGAGGTCGAGCGGGACCGGCTGATGAAGTCCCTGGACGCGGCCTTCGACCCCGAGGACGTGCTGCCGTCGGACGACTGAGGGGTGGCGCGGGGCGGCAGCGATCGGGGACGCTTCGCACGATGACCGGAACCGGTGCCGTCGACGAGAGCGAAGGGTGAAGCGTGACGAGGCAGCAGGGGGGATCGGTGGTACTTCGTCCCAGGTCGTGGAAGCTCTTGTCGAGGGTTCTTCCTCCGGTGCTCTACACGGGCGGGGCGATCTGCGTACTGAAGGGAGCCGCGGTTGGCGGCGCCGGGGAGGCCTGGTACGTAGCCGCTGTTCTGCTGGCTCTCGTCGCCTTCATCCAGCGACTCCTTTCGTCGCGCGTGCTGCTCGGCTCGACCACCCTGACCGTCGTCAACCCCGTCTTCACGTACTCCTGCCCTCGGGAGTCCGTGCGCTGGGCGTCCGTCCGTGATGACGGTGGTCTGGAAATCCATCTCCGAGACGGACACGTCGTCGATGTATTCGCGTTCGGGGGGTCTCTGATCAGTCGAGTGGTCGGCAGCGGGCCGAAAGCCGCGGGTGAGATCTGGGGCTGGCTGAACGGGGCGCGCGAGGGAACCGGGGACGGAGCCGACATACCGCGGAGGGCGTGGACGAGAACGCCGTTCCCGGAGCTCGTGTCTGCTCTGGCAGCCCTCTTCGTCGGGGTCGGTCTGGTCCTCCGCGTCATCGCTTAGAGCGCCGGGTCGCCGCGGACTCCGGGACTTCGGTGGTGGAGCGATTCACCGGGCCCGGCCCGGTCGCGGGACAGTCTTGGCGGGCTCAGCGGTAGGCGGTGGCGCGGACGGTGTCGCCGCACAGGGCGAACTGGCCGCCGTCGGAAGGGGCCACCTGGAAGCCCACGCCCGCGGCGCCGATCACCAGCGTGGGGGCGACGGTCGGGTCTGCGCCGGAGGCGCAGTAGCCGTCCGCCTCGCCGAGGACCGGGGTGAAGGTCAGGACCGTCGAGGCGGTCCCGCCCGGGGGCAGCAGCACCGGCCGGGCCTCGCCCCGGGGGACGACGCGCAGCGGCTTGTTCTGGTCCGGAGAGCCCTGGCCCGCGAGGGCGACCGTCGGGAAGCCCTGCAGCTGACAGGTCGGGCCGTTGTTGGCCACCGTGAACCGCACGTGCGTGGTGTCGGGACGCTCCGCGCCCAAGTCCGAGAGCAGGTCCCCGGTGCACGCGGGGGCTGGCGCCGCCACCGCGGGGGTACCGACGAGCAGTCCGCCCGCCAGCAGGGCCGTTGCGGCGCCCAAGGCAGCCGCCTTCCTGGTCACGCTCATGGGTGTCACCTCATGCCAGGTCGGAAGATCCCCTTCCACCATCCCACGAGGTGCCCGTGGCGGCCCGGCCGAAGGAAGCCATGATCAGCCCCGGGACGGGGGAGAAGTCGCGGCCGCGGGTGAAGCCCAAGCGTTCGTACAGGGCCACCGCGGGGGCGTTCGCCGCGCCCGTGGTGACCTCGACCAAGCGGCCGGGGAACAGCTCGGTCAGGGCGTGGCGCAGCAGCAGGGAGGCGACGCCGCGGCGGAACCAGGACGGGGCCACGCACAACCGGTCGATGGAGATGCCTTCGGGTGTTTCCTCCCAGGCGAGGAAACCGGCCGGCTCTCCGTCCTCGGCGACGGCACCCACCCAGTTCAGCGGTAGGGCCCGCATCCTGGCGAGGCCCTCGCCCAGCGCCGGGATGCCGTCGAAGCCGATCAGCTCCGCCTCCACCGCGTAGGCGGCCCGCCCGATCCGGTGCACGGCTGCCGCGATGGCGTCGTCGGTGAGGTCCAGCGTGCGTATCTGTGGCATGCGGGCCACGCTACCGGCGGCTCACCCCGACAGGCCCGGAGTTTCGGGTGGGGCGGGGCCACGGCTTCGCGGCGCGGCGCGGCGGTGCCCCATGGCCCGGGGTGCGGGGGACCCGCTGAGCAGGCCCGGGTGGTAACCGTTTAGCGGCGCAGCCACTCCGCTCGGTACGATTCAGGCGCGCGGCGTTCGCCCGCGCACCCCCTGAGTCAGGAGAGACCGGTGTCAGACGTCCGTGTGATCATCCAACGCGATTCCGAGCGGGACGAGCGCGTGGTGGCCACGGGCACTACGGCGGCCGAGCTCTTCGCCGGCGAGCGCACCATCGTCGCCGCGCGCATCGCGGGCGAGCTCAAGGACCTCGCCTACGAGGTGCAGGACGGCGAGACCGTCGAGCCGGTGGAGATCTCCTCCGAGGACGGCCTCAACATCCTGCGCCACTCGACCGCGCACGTCATGGCGCAGGCCGTGCAGGAGCTCTTCCCCGAGGCCAAGCTGGGCATCGGCCCGCCGGTCCAGAACGGCTTCTACTACGACTTCGACGTCGCCCGCCCCTTCACCCCCGATGACCTCAAGGCCATCGAGAAGAAGATGCAGGAGATCCAGAAGCGCGGCCAGCGCTTCTCCCGCCGCGTGGTCACCGACGAGGCGGCCCGCGAGGAGCTCGCCGACGAGCCGTACAAGCTGGAGCTCATCGGCATCAAGGGCTCCGCGTCCACCGACGACGGCGCGAACGTCGAGGTGGGCGGCGGCGAGCTGACCATCTACGACAACCTGGACGCGAAGACCGGCGACCTGTGCTGGCGCGACCTTTGCCGCGGTCCCCACCTGCCCACCACCCGCACCATCCCGGCGTTCAAGCTCATGCGCAACGCGGCCGCCTACTGGCGCGGCAGCGAGAAGAACCCGATGTTGCAGCGCATCTACGGCACCGCGTGGCCGTCGAAGGAAGAGCTGAAGGCCCACCTCGACTTTCTCGCCGAGGCCGAGAAGCGCGACCACCGCAAGCTCGGCAACGAGCTCGACCTCTTCTCCATCCCGGACGAGATCGGCTCCGGCCTCGCCGTCTTCCACCCGCGCGGCGGCATCATCCGCCGGGTGATGGAGGACTACTCGCGCAAGCGGCACGAGGAGGAGGGCTACGAGTTCGTCTACTCCCCGCACGCCACCAAGGGCGCCCTCTTCGAGAAGAGCGGCCACCTGGACTGGTACGCGGAGGGCATGTACCCCCCCATGCAGCTCGACGGTGGTACCGACTACTACCTCAAGCCCATGAACTGCCCGATGCACAACCTGATCTTCGACGCGCGCGGCCGCTCCTACCGCGAGCTGCCCTTGAGGCTGTTCGAGTTCGGTACGGTCTATCGCTACGAGAAGTCGGGCGTCGTCCACGGCCTGACCCGCGCCCGCGGCTTCACCCAGGACGACGCGCACATCTACTGCACCCGCGAGCAGATGGCGGAGGAGCTCGACACGACCCTCACCTTCGTGCTGAACCTGCTGCGCGACTACGGTCTGACCGACTTCTACCTGGAGCTGTCCACCAAGGACCCGGAGAAGTTCGTCGGCTCGGACGAGGCCTGGGAGGAGGCGACCGCGGTCCTCGCGCAGGTCGCCGAGAAGCAGGGCCTCCCGCTGGTCCCGGACCCGGGCGGCGCCGCCTTCTACGGTCCGAAGATCTCGGTGCAGTGCAAGGACGCCATCGGCCGCACCTGGCAGATGTCGACCGTGCAGCTCGACTTCAACCTGCCGGAGCGCTTCAACCTGGAATACACCGCGCCCGACGGCTCGCGCCAGCGCCCGGTCATGATCCACCGCGCGCTGTTCGGTTCGATCGAGCGGTTCTTCGCCGTGCTGCTGGAGCACTACGCGGGCGCCATGCCGCCGTGGCTGGCCCCGGTCCAGGCGGTCGGCATCCCGATCGGCGACGGGCACGTCGAGTACCTGCAGGAGTTCGCCGCGGCGGCGAAGAAGCAGGGCCTGCGGGTGGACGTGGACGCCTCCTCCGACCGCATGCAGAAGAAGATCAGGAACCACCAGAAGCTCAAGGTCCCGTTCATGATCATCGTCGGTGACGAGGACATGGCCGCGGGCACCGTCTCCTTCCGCTACCGCGACGGGTCGCAGGAGAACGGCATCCCGCGTGACCAAGCGCTGGCGAAGCTCGTTGACGTGGTGGAGCGCCGCGTACAGGTGTGACTCTGGTCCCCGCCGACGCGGGGATGGCCCCCTCTAGCCGTAGAACGGCGGCCAGCTCATGGTCTGCTCCCCGCCGCTGCGGGGTTCGGCCCCCGGAAAGTGATCACTTTCCGGGGGCCTTCTTCGTCCGCCAGGCCAAGGTCATATGCTTGCCGCCATGACGACTCAGCCGGAGCAGCAGATCGGTGTGGGCACGCAGGACGCGTTCCAGCGACTGTGGACGCCCCACCGGATGGCCTACATCCAAGGGGAGAACAAGCCGACCGGCCCGGAGGCCGGGGACGGCTGTCCCTTCTGCGGGATTCCGGAGATGTCGGACCAGGACGGCCTGATCGTGGCGCGCGGTCGGCACGTCTACGCGGTGCTCAATTTGTACCCCTACAACGGTGGGCACCTCATGGTCGTCCCGTACCGGCACGTCGCCGACTACACCGAGCTGGACGGGCCGGAGACGGCCGAGCTCGCCGACCTCACCAAGCGGGCGATGGTCGCGCTGCGCAAGGCCTCGGGCGCGCACGGGTTCAACATCGGCATGAACCAGGGCGCGGCCGCCGGCGCCGGCATCGCCGCGCACCTGCACCAGCACATCGTGCCCCGCTGGGGCGGGGACACGAACTTCATGCCGGTCGTGGGCCACACCAAGGTGCTGCCCCAACTCCTGGCGGACACCCGCCAGATGCTCGCCGACGCCTGGCCCGTCGACTGAGGTCCGTCCCGTGAGGACCGGTCAGGTCGGGTCCGGGCGGCGCCGCCGCCAGGTTTCCACCTCGGCCTCGACGTCGAACTCCGTCAGGCCCAGGGGCGGGCCCGGCGGGGGCCTGCGCAGGGCCGCGGCGATCTTCTTGTTGATCTCCGTGAGGAGGTCCCGCACCTGGCGTTCGGAGCGGGCCGCCCGGACCTCCTCCGCGGCGTCCTCGGCCTCCTTGCGCAGCGCGAGCGCCGGCGGCAGGACGGCGAAGCCCTCGCGGTGCAGCTTGTCCTTGATCCACCACTGCTCGTCGTAGGGCGCGTCCAGCGAGGCCAGCGGCTTGCCGTAGCCGGGCAGGCTCTCGAAGTCGCCCCGCTCGGTGGCCTGTCGGATCTGCCGGTCCACGAAGGACTCGAAGCTGACGCCCGGTGGTTTGCGCTCGGTCATGGTCCCTCCTCTGACGTCACCCCAGCCTACCCACGCGTGCCTGCGCGCCCCCGTGCGTCACGCGTCGTAGACGTCGGCCTTGCGCGGGGACGGCTCCTGGACGAGCCCGCTCATGATCGAGGAGCGGTTGGTGAAGCGGTCGGTGTCGACGCCGTTCTCCTCCAGCACCTTGAAGGTCGCCGCGTGGATCGACCGCAGGACCGGTGCCACCGTGCGCAGGGCGTCGTCCGCCATGAAGCGGTGGCGCCACATCGAGCTCGCCCAGACGTGGCGCAGGCCGAAGGGCTCGGGCAGGATCAGCTTGCCGCCGAAGAACTCGAGGAGCGGCGGGTACCAGGTCAGCGGGGCCCGCACGGCGAGGCGCACCACCTCCTGGGCGTCCACCAGCGGCAGCGGGCGCTCCACGGTCTCCCAGAAGCGGATGCTCTTGGGCACCTCCACGGTCGGAGCCGCGGACTTGCTGGTGAACAGTCCGTGTACGGGGCCCAGGGCGTGCGCGGTGACGTCCACGCGCAGCGTCTTGTAGAGCACGGTGACCGTGACCAGCATGTTGATGACCAGCTGGCCGTCCCAGAGCGGGTACTGGATGCCCAGGTAGTGCCGGTTGCCGGCGCTGAACTGCTGCTCGTTGCAGATCCGGGTGATCTCGTGCGGCTTGATGAGGAAGGCGTCCACGTTCTCGCCGGTGGGGCGGGCCACCTCGGCGGCGCCCTCGCCGATCGGGGTGACGATCCAGTGCTGGATCGCGGCGGCCGGGAAGCCGCCGGTGTGCAGGGGGCCCCGCTCCAGCTTGCGGAGCTGGGCGTCGATCCCGCGTATGACGTCCCAGCTGCGGAAGGGATGGATCTCCATGCCCTCGCTCTTGGGGGCCAGTTCCTCGGCCATCTGCCAGCTGCCCCATCGGGTGCCCATGCCCAGGATCCCCTTGGGCCCGGCGTAGAAGACCTGGTTGCTGCGGTCCTCCGCGGTGAGCTTGGCGAGCTGGTGGCGCAGGTCCTCGCGCGCCTTCTCGTCGGGGTTGCCGGGTACGGCCTCGGGGATCTTGGCGCCGACCCCGCCGCCCGACAGCAGTCCGTCCCAGCGGGCGCGCAGGTCCCGGGCGGTGGCCTCGCAGGTGCGGCGGGCGAGCAGCCAGCCCAGGGCCGGGGCGATGATCATGCCGCGGGCGTACAGGCCGAGGAAGCCGGTCAGCGGCAGCTTGAACATCAGGACGGCCGCTACCGCGCCGATGCCGACCAGGACCACGGTGCCGATCCAGGAGCTGTGCTTGCCCTCCTTGGCGGCCAGGGTCTTGCGGAGCTGGAAGAGGCCCAGCCACAGCAGCAGGCCGGGCAGGAACAGCACGCCGCAGACCAGCATGATCAACCGGAGCCTTCGGTCGCGTTCCTTGCGGATGTGCGAGGCGGCCAGGCAGTGCTCCACCACCGTCTGCGGATCGGCGCCGAAGGACTGGATGAGGGGCTTGCGGCCCGGTCCGAGGGCACGGGCCTCCACGGCCCGGCAGAAGGCCTCGCCGAGGCTGGGTTCGAAGAGGGAGATCTTGGGCGGTTTGATCGTCGCCGGGTGGTTCTCGTTGTTGGCGGTGAGTATCTTCTCGAGCTTGCTGTCCTTGCCGCCGTCCCGGTACGCGGCCGAGGCGAGGGCGTTGGTCGCCGCCGTCTGCCCGCCGCCCCCCTGCAGCGGAACCTGCGCTCCGGGCCTGAAGTCGAATCCGTCGTCCGCCACCGCTGCCCCCATCGCTGTGCGTTCCTGCTCTTTTGGTGCGCCGAAGAGCCTATCGGCGGATCTCACCCCATGGTCATGGGACAGGGAAATGCCGCCCACCGCAAGCTGGTTGGGTGGGCGGCCGACCCTGTGCTACACCAATCAACTTCCCTTCTCGGCCTGTTCGCGCACCTTTTCCGCGATCTGCGGCGGCATCGGTTCGTGGCGTGCGTACGCCCGCGCGAAGCGGCCCGTGCCGTGCGAGACGGAGCGGAGCTCGACGGCGTAGCGGCCGATCTCGATCTCCGGGATCTCGGCGCGGACCCGGGTGCGCCCCGGCGTGGCCTGGTCGGTGCCCACGACACGGCCGCGGCGGCCGGCCAGGTCGCTCATGACGGGGCCGACGTACTCGTCGGGGACGACGACGGCGAGCTCGGCGACCGGTTCGAGGAGGTCGATCCGGGCCTCGGCGGCGGCCTCCCGCAGGGCGAGGGCGCCGGCCGTTTGGAAGGCCGCGTCGGAGGAGTCCACCGAGTGCGCCTTGCCGTCGAGGAGGGTGATGCGCACGTCGACCAGCGGATAGCCGGCGGCGACCCCGCGGGCCGCCTGGGTCCGTACGCCCTTTTCCACGGACTGGATGAACTGGCGGGGCACGGAGCCGCCGACGACCTTGTCGACGAACTCGATGCCGCTGCCGGGCGGGAGCGGTTCCACCTCGATCTCGCAGATGGCGAACTGGCCGTGGCCGCCGGACTGTTTGACGTGCCGGCCGCGCCCGGCGGCCTTGGCCCCGAAGGTCTCGCGCAGGCTCACCTTGTGCGGGACGGGGTCGACCTGCACGCCGTAGCGGGTGCGCAGCCGCTCCAGGGCGACGTCCTGGTGGGCCTCGCCGAGGCACCACAGGACGACCTGGTGGGTGTGCGGGTTCTGCTCCAGCCGCATGGTCGGGTCCTCGGCGACGAGCCGGGCCAGGCCCTGGGACAGCTTGTCCTCGTCGGCCTTGCTGTGCGCCTCGATGGCGAGGGGGAGCAGGGGGTCGGGCATGGTCCACGGCGCCATGAGGAGCGGGTCGTCCTTGGCGGAGAGGGTGTCGCCGGTCTCCGCGCGGGTCAACTTGGCCACGCAGGCCAGGTCTCCGGCGATGCACCGGGTGAGGACGCGCTGCTGTTTGCCGAAGGGGGAGGAGAGGGTGCCGACCCGCTCGTCGACATCGTGGTCCTCGTGACCGCGGTCGGCGAGGCCGTGCCCGCTGACGTGGACGGTCTCCTCGGCCTTCAGGGTGCCGGAGAAGACGCGTACGAGGGAGACCCGGCCGACGTAGGGGTCGGAGGAGGTCTTGACGACCTCGGCGACGAGGGAGCCGTCGGGATCGCAGGTGACGTCCGGGCGGGCGGCGCCGTCGGGGCGGGTGACGGTGACGGCGGCGCGCTCCAGGGGGGTGGGGAAGCCGCCGGTGACCAGTTCCAGGACTTCCACGGTGCCCAGGCCCTGGCGGGCGCCGTCGGCGGCGGGGGCGGCCATCAGGACGGGGTGGAAGGTGCCGCGCGCCACCGCCCGCTCCAGGTCGTCGACGAGGGTCTTGAGATCGATCTCCTCGCCGCCCAGGTAGCGGTCCATGAGGCTCTCGTCCTCGCTCTCGGCGATGATCCCCTCGATCAGCCGGGCGCGGGCGTCGGTGATGAGGGCGAGCTCGGCCGGGTCCGGGTCGCGCTCCACGCGCGTGCCGGAGGCGTACTCGTAGACGCGCTGGGAGAGCAGGCCGAGCAGGCCGGTGACGGGGGCGTGCCCGTCGGGGCCGGGCGGGCCGTGCAGGGGGAGGTAGAGGGGGATCACCGCGTCGGGGTCGTCGTCGCCGAAGATCTCGCCGCAGACGGTGGTCATCTGCGCGTAGTCGGAGCGGGCGGCTTCCAGGTGGGTCACGACGATGGCGCGGGGCATGCCGACGGCTTCGCACTCGTCCCAGACCATGCGGGTGGCGCCGTCGATCCCGTCCGAGGCCGAGACGACGAAAAGGGCCGCGTCCGCGGCGCGCAGACCGGCCCTGAGTTCCCCGACGAAGTCGGCGTATCCGGGGGTGTCCAGGATGTTGATCTTGATTCCGCCCCATTCGACGGGGACGAGGGACAGTTGGACGGAGCGCTGCCGGCGGTGCTCGATCTCGTCGTAGTCGGAGACGGTGGCGCCGTCCTCGACCCGGCCGGCCCGGTTGACCGCTCCTGCGGTCAGGGCGAGGGCTTCGACCAGCGTGGTCTTGCCGGATCCGCTGTGGCCGACCAGCACGACGTTCCGAATGGACGAGGGGCGGTCGGCCGTCAGTGCCCTGCCGGCGGCTCCGGCTTGGTGTGATGTGGCTCCCATGATGCTCGTGCCTCCCGGTGGTGACGGTGAGGAGGGTCGGGTGGTGTGGGGGATAGGTGTCCGGATCGGGTGTCCCGGCCGCCTCCGCGGAGGCGGAACGCGGGATTCTTCGAGCTTTGCACTGGTGTCACATCCCGTCCATACGTCGTACCGGGGAGGTACCGGGGGCCCACCGGAGGCGGTCCGGGGCGTGAAGTACGTCTTACGTGACACGAACCGGTGGGTGCGCGGCGTTCGCGCGGTGGCGTGCTGGCTACGATGGGCCAGCCGGTGGCCGTGGTGGCCGTGCGGCCCAGCGACCCTCCGGGAAGGCCATGCTGAACAAGTACGCGCGTGCATTCTTCACGCGTGTTCTCACGCCATTCGCCGCATTTCTGCTCCGGCGGGGGGTGAGCCCGGACGCGGTCACCCTGATCGGCACGGCCGGAGTGGTGGCCGGCGCGCTGTGGTTCTTCCCCCGCGGCGAGTTCTTCTGGGGCACGATCACGATCACCCTCTTCGTCTTCTCCGACCTGGTGGACGGGAACATGGCCCGCCAGGCCGGTGTCTCCAGCCGGTGGGGAGCCTTCCTCGACTCCACCCTCGACCGGGTGGCGGACGCGGCGATCTTCGGCGGCCTCGCGCTCTGGTACGCGGGCAACGGGAACGACAATGCACTGTGCGCGGTGGCGATCTTCTGCCTGGCCAGCGGTCAGGTGGTCTCGTACACCAAGGCGCGCGGCGAGTCGATCGGGCTGCCGGTGGCCGTCAACGGGCTCATCGAGCGGGCCGAGAGGCTGGTGATCTCGCTGGTCGCGGCCGGCCTGTCCGGGCTGCAGACCTTCGGTGTGCCGTCCTGGATCGGCGTGCTGCTGCCGATCGCGCTGTGGATCGTGGCGGTGGGCTCGCTCGTCACCCTGATCCAGCGGGTGGTCACCGTGCGCCGCGAGTCGGCCGAGGCCGACGCGGCGGCCGCGTCCGCCGAAGGCGGCGCGGCCTGATGGGCGCCATACAGGACAAGCTGGTCGACTCGCTGTACGGACTCGGCTGGGCCGGTGTCAAGAAGCTGCCCGAACCGGCCGCCGTGGCCCTGGGCCGGCGCATCGCCGACTTCGCGTGGAAGCGGCGCGGCAAGAGTGTGCTGCGGCTGGAGTCGAACCTGGCCCGGGTGGTGCCCGACGCCGGTCCGGAGCGGCTGCGCGAGCTGTCGCAGGCGGGCATGCGCTCGTACATGCGGTACTGGATGGAATCCTTCCGGCTGCCGACCATGGACCCGGAGCGCTTCAGCACCGACGTCGAGTTCCGGGACGAGCACCTGCTGCGCGAGGCCCTCGACTCCGGGCGCGGCGTGGTCGTGGCCCTGCCGCACCTCGCCAACTGGGACCTCGCCGGGGCTTGGGCCATCGGTCACATGGAGGCGCCCTTCACCACGGTCGCCGAGCGGCTGAAGCCCGAGACCCTCTACGACCGCTTCGTGGCTTACCGGGAGAGCCTGGGCATGGAGGTCCTGCCGCACAGCGGCGGCGCCGCCTTCGGCACCCTCGCCCGGCGGCTGCGCTCCGGCGGCCTGGTCTGCCTGGTCGCGGACCGGGACCTGTCGGCCTCCGGGGTCGAGGTGGACTTCTTCGGCGCCACGGCGCGCATGCCGGCCGGGCCGGCGCTGCTGGCCCAGCAGACCGGCGCGGTGCTGCTCCCGGCGACCCTGCACTACGGCGACACGCCGAAGATGTACGGCCGGATCCACCCCGAGGTAGAGGTGCCGAAGACCGGGACCCGGACCGAGAAGACCACCCTCATGACCCAGGCGATGGCGGACGCCTTCGCCTGGGGCATCGCCGAGCACCCGGAGGACTGGCACATGCTGCAGCGGCTGTGGCTGGACGACCTGGAGGAGCGCCCGTAGTGAAGATCGGCATCGTGTGCCCGTACTCGTGGGACGTGCCGGGTGGCGTCCAGTTCCACATCCGGGACCTGGCGGAGCACCTGATCCGCCTCGGCCACGAGGTGTCGGTGCTCGCCCCGGCGGACGACGAGACCCCGCTGCCGCCGTACGTGGTCTCGGCCGGGCGGGCGGTGCCGGTCCCGTACAACGGCTCGGTGGCCCGGCTGAACTTCGGCTTCCTGTCGGCGGCCCGGGTACGGCGCTGGCTCCACGACGGCACCTTCGACGTGATCCACATCCACGAGCCGGCCTCGCCCTCGCTGGGGCTGCTGTCCTGCTGGGCGGCGCAGGGGCCGATCGTGGCGACCTTCCACACCTCGAACCCCCGGTCCCGGGCGATGATCGCGGCGTACCCGATCCTGCAGCCGGCCCTGGAGAAGATCAACGCGCGGATCGCGGTGAGCGAGTACGCGCGGCGCACGCTGGTGGAACACCTGGGTGGCGACGCGGTCGTCATCCCCAACGGCGTCGACGTGGACTTCTTCGCCAAGGCCGAGCCCAACCCCGACTGGTCGGGGCAGACCCTGGGCTTCATCGGCCGGATCGACGAGCCCCGCAAGGGCCTGCCGGTGCTGATGGCGGCCTTCCCGAAGATCGTGGAGGCCTGCCCGGACGTACGGCTGCTCGTGGCGGGCCGCGGCGACGAGGAGGAGGCGGTCGCCTCCCTGTCCGCGGACCTGCGCAAGCGGGTCGAGTTCCTCGGCATGGTCTCGGACGAGGACAAGGCGCGGCTGCTGCGCAGCGTGGACGTGTACGTCGCCCCGAACACCGGCGGCGAGAGCTTCGGCATCATCCTGGTCGAGGCCCTGTCGGCGGGCGCGGCCGTGCTCGCCTCCGACCTGGACGCCTTCGCCCAGGTCCTGGACCAGGGCGGGGCGGGCGACCTCTTCGCCAACGAGAACTCCGACGCGCTGGCGACGGCGGCGATCGCCCTGCTGCGGGACCCGGAGCGCCGGGCCGGGCTCAGCGCCCGCGGCTCGGCGCACGTGCGCCGCTTCGACTGGTCCACGGTCGGGGCGGACATCCTGGCCGTCTACGAAACGGTGACGGACGGCGCCGCGGCGGTGGCCGCGGACGAACGCGTCCCGCTCCGCACCCGCCTGGGCTTCTCGAAGGACACCACGTCCTCCTGAGGATTCTCCTGAGGGGTCACCACCCGGCGGAGACGACCTGATCGGGCCGGCCGCCGGGGGCGACGGCCACCTCGTGGACCACGCCGTCCGAGGTGGTCAGCCGGATCCGGTCGGGGGCCGTCCAGACGGCCTCGCGGAGCTCGTTGCCGGTGGCGTCGCCGTTGAAGTAGCCGACGGCCCAACGGCGCTCCCGGGGCCAGCTGCCCTGCTGGACGTACACATACCACAGCGGGTCGATCATGGCCGAGCCCTCTTCGACGACCAGGCGACGGTCGTCCCGTCCGGGGGCCGTCAGGCTCTGCGTCTGCTCCTGCCCACCGGCCAGCATGGCCAGCATGGTGGCGAGGCTCATGACCATGACTCCGAGAATGGCCACCGGGAGTCCCAGGGCGAGGCGCGTCGCCGTCTTCCGTGCTCCCAGCAGGATCCCCCCGACCAGGGCGACCAGCGTCACCCAGCCCATGGCGACGAAGTGGCCGTGCACCTGGTTCATCACGACGAGCCCGCCGTCCGAACCGCCCCAGACGTGGGCGGCCAGGGTGGCCGCCACGAGTGCGGCGGCCACCGCGAGCAGTGCGCGTGCCGTTGTTCTGCGGTGCGGCTTCATATGTCCTGTCCCCCCGATGTTTATGGATCATGGACCTTACTGGTCCGGGGGCGGCCCGGACCAGGCCCGATGGAGGCCGGGGCCGCGCGGAGCGGTAGGGTCGCGCAGCGTGATCGAAACCCTTGTCTGGATCGCCCTGGCTCTCGGAGTCATCGGGGTCTACCTCAGCTGGACCGCCGGCCGGCTCGACCGGTTGCACTCGCGGATGGACGCCGCGCGGGCCGCGCTCGACGCCCAGCTCGTGCGGCGGGCCTCCGTCGTGCTGGAGGTGGCCACCTCCGGGGTGCTCGACCCCGCCTCCTCCCTGGTGCTCTACGAGGCAGCGCACGCCGCCCGGCAGGCCGAGGAGGACCACCGCGAGGTGGCCGAGAGCGAACTCAGCCAGGCACTGCGGGCGGTCTTCGCCGATGCCGACCAGGTCGACGTGCTCAAGGCGGCCCCCGGTGGGGCCGAGGCCACGGAGGAGCTGGCGGCGGCCGTCCGCCGGGTTCCGATGGCGCGGCGCTTCCTCAACGACTCGGTACGGGCCGCCCGCGCGCTGCGTCGGCACCGCAAGGTCCGCTGGTTCAGACTGGCGGGACACGCGCCGTTCCCGCTCGCCTTCGAAATGGACGACGAGCCCCCGGTGGATCTTGCAGACCGGCCGACCTAGGCCTTCGAGGGGCTTCCAAGGGCCGCGAGGGATAAATCAAGGAGCCACAGGCTCCACATTGGCCCTTGTAGTGGACTGATCCCCTGGGGTTTCCTCAGCCGAGTAGTACGAGCAGTACCCCGTCTTCCTTCCGAGTGAGGTCAATCCGTGAGCACGCTTCCCACCTCCCCCCAGTCCGCCGAGTCGGCGATCGGCACCTCGCGCGTCAAGCGCGGCATGGCCGAGCAGCTGAAGGGCGGCGTGATCATGGACGTGGTCAACGCCGAGCAGGCGAAGATCGCCGAGGACGCCGGCGCCGTGGCCGTCATGGCCCTGGAGCGGGTTCCGGCCGACATCCGCAAGGACGGCGGCGTCGCGCGCATGTCCGACCCGAACATGATCGAAGAGATCATCGAGGCCGTCTCGATCCCGGTCATGGCCAAGTCCCGCATCGGCCACTTCGTCGAGGCCCAGGTCCTGCAGTCCCTCGGTGTCGACTACATCGACGAGTCCGAGGTCCTGACCCCGGCCGACGAGGTCAACCACTCCGACAAGTGGGCGTTCACCACCCCCTTCGTCTGTGGCGCCACCAACCTGGGCGAGGCCCTGCGCCGCATCGCCGAGGGCGCGGCCATGATCCGCTCGAAGGGCGAGGCCGGCACCGGAAACGTCGTCGAGGCCGTCCGCCACCTGCGCCAGATCAAGAACGAGATCGCCCGCCTGCGCGGCTACGACAACAACGAGCTGTTCGCCGCCGCCAAGGAGCTGCGCGCCCCGTACGAGCTCGTCAAGGAAGTTGCCGAGCTCGGCAAGCTCCCGGTCGTGCTGTTCTCCGCCGGTGGCGTCGCCACCCCGGCCGACGCCGCGCTCATGCGCCAGCTCGGCGCCGAGGGCGTCTTCGTGGGCTCCGGCATCTTCAAGTCGGGCGACCCGGCCAAGCGCGCCGCCGCCATCGTGAAGGCCACCACCTTCTACGACGACCCGAAGATCATCGCGGACGCCTCCCGCAACCTGGGCGAGGCCATGGTCGGCATCAACTGCGACACCCTCCCCGAGGCCGAGCGCTACGCCAACCGCGGCTGGTAATCCGATCATGACGAACACCCCCGTGATCGGTGTCCTGGCCCTCCAGGGCGACGTGCGGGAGCACCTGATCGCCCTGGCCGCGGCGGACGCCGTGGCCAGGCCGGTCCGGCGTCCCGAGGAGCTCGCCGAGGTCGACGCCCTGGTGATCCCCGGCGGCGAGTCCACCACCATGTCGAAGCTCGCCGTGCTGTTCGGCATGCTGGAGCCGCTGCGCGAGCGCGTGGCGGCCGGGATGCCCGTGTACGGCACCTGCGCCGGCATGATCATGCTCGCGGACAAGCTCCTGGACGGCCGTGAGGACCAGGAGACCCTGGGCGGCATCGACATGATCGTCCGCCGCAACGCGTTCGGCCGCCAGAACGAGTCCTTCGAAGCGAAGGTCGACTTCGCGGGCATAGCGGGCGGTCCGGTCGAGGGCGTCTTCATCCGCGCGCCCTGGGTCGAGTCCGTCGGCGCCGCCGCCGAGGTGCTCGCCACGTACGACGGCCACACGGTCGCCGTGCGCCAGGGCAACGTCCTCGCCACCTCGTTCCACCCCGAGCTGACCGGAGACGACCGCGTTCACGCGTACTTCGTCGACATGGTGCGCGCGGGGCTGTAACGGGCTCCCGGTAGGATCGGAGACGAACACTGTTGGTGACGCGAAGGAGACAGGCAGATGTCCGGCCACTCTAAATGGGCTACGACGAAGCACAAGAAGGCCGTGGTTGACGCCAAGCGCGGCAAGCTCTTCGCGAAGCTGATCAAGAACATCGAGGTCGCGGCCCGTATGGGCGGTGCCGACATCGATGGCAACCCGACGCTCTTCGACGCCATCCAGAAGGCCAAGAAGAGCTCGGTCCCGAACAAGAACATCGACTCCGCGGTCAAGCGCGGCGGTGGGCTCGAGGCCGGCGGCGCCGACTACGAGACGATCATGTACGAAGGCTACGGTCCGAACGGTGTCGCGGTGCTCATCGAGTGCCTCACCGACAACCGCAACCGTGCCGCGTCCGACGTGCGCGTCGCCATGACCCGCAACGGCGGTTCGATGGCCGACCCTGGCTCGGTCTCGTACCTGTTCAACCGCAAGGGCGTCGTCCTGCTGCCCAAGGGCGAGCTCTCCGAGGACGACGTCCTGGAAACGGTGCTCGACGCGGGTGCCGAAGAGGTCAACGACCTCGGCGACAGCTTCGAGATCATCAGCGAGGCCACCGACATGGTCGCGGTCCGCACCGCGCTCCAGACGGCCGGCATCGACTACGACTCGGCGGACTCCAACTTCCTGCCGACCATGCAGGTCGAGCTGGACGAAGAGGGCGCGCGCAAGATCTTCAAGCTGATCGACGCGCTGGAGGACAGCGACGACGTGCAGAACGTCTTCGCCAACTTCGACGTCTCGGACGAAGTCATGGAGAAGGTCGACGCCTGACCGAGCGTCAACGGTGGGCCGACGGGGACACCCCGTCGGCCCACCGTCGTTTCCGTCCCCGGCACTCTCGGCGCGCCCCTCTGCCCGGCGGGTCGGTCCGTGCTGTCGGTGCACTGTCACAGGCGGCCGGTAGCCTGCACACCTGCGCGAAGAAGGAGGTGGCGGTGGTGCGAGTGCTCGGTGTTGACCCCGGGCTGACGCGGTGCGGTGTCGGCGTCGTCGAGGGGGTGGCCGGACGGCCGCTGACCATGCTCGGCGTGGGAGTCGTACGGACGCCCGCGGACGCCGAGTTGGGCCACCGGCTCGTCGCCATCGAGCAGGGCATCGAGGAATGGCTCGACGCTCACCGGCCCGAAGTCGTCGCGGTGGAACGGGTGTTCAGCCAGCACAACGTCAGCACCGTGATGGGCACCGCCCAGGCGAGCGCCGTCGCGATGCTGTGCGCCGCCCGCCGCGGAATACCGGTCGCCCTGCACACCCCCAGCGAGGTCAAGGCCGCCGTCACCGGCAGCGGCCGGGCCGACAAGGCCCAGGTCGGCGCCATGGTCACCCGGCTGCTGAGGCTGGACGCACCACCCAAACCGGCGGACGCCGCCGACGCCCTCGCCCTCGCCATCTGCCACATCTGGCGGGCCCCCGCCCAGAACCGCCTCCAGCAGGCGGTCGCCCTGCACGCCTCGAAAGGCCGTACCCGATGATCGCCTTCGTCAGCGGCCCGGTCGCCGCACTCGCCCCCACCCTTGCCGTCATCGAGGTCGGGGGAGTGGGCATGGCCGTGCAGTGCACGCCCACCACCATCGCCGGCCTGCGGATGGGGGAGCAGGCCCGGCTGGCCACCTCCCTCGTCGTGCGCGAGGACTCGCTCACCCTGTACGGCTTCGCCGACGACGACGAGCGCCAGGTCTTCGAGATCCTGCAGACCGCCAGCGGGGTCGGACCGAGGCTCGCCCAGGCGATGCTCGCCGTGCACAGCCCCGACGCGCTGCGGCTGGCCGTCTCCACCGGCGACGAGAAGGCGCTCGTGGCGGTGCCGGGCATCGGCAAGAAGGGCGCCCAGAAACTACTCCTCGAACTGAAGGGCAAGCTGGGGGCTCCACTGGGTAGCAGCGGCCTCGTGGGCGCGCAGCGCGCCGCGGCCTCCGGGCCCGCCCCCTGGACCGAGCAGCTCTCCGCCGCCCTGATCGGCCTCGGCTACGCCTCGCGCGAGGCGGAGGACGCGGTCGCGGCGGTGACGCCGCAGGCCGAGGCCGCCATCGCCGCCGGCGGTTCGGCCCCCGTTCCGCAGCTCCTGCGGGCGGCCCTCCAGTCCCTGAACCGGGCCCGCTGACCCCTGCGCCCGCGTTCGGCCCCGCCGGCGATCGAGGAGCGGGTCCGGGCAGCGCCCGGGAACGGCGAAGGGGCGGGGCGGGGGGAACGCCCCGCAGGGACCGGCCGCAGGCGACCGACCACCGTACGAACCGAGAAGGCAGACTGACAGCGTGAACTGGGAAGACGAGAGCGACGACCGGATCGTGGCGGCCGCCGCCGACGGCGAGGACACCGCCGTCGAGGCGGCGCTGCGCCCCAAGGACCTCGGCGAGTTCGTCGGCCAGGAGAAGGTCCGCCAGCAGCTGGACCTCGTCCTGAAGGCCGCCAAGCAGCGCGGAGCCACTGCCGACCACGTCCTGCTCTCCGGCGCGCCCGGCCTCGGCAAGACCACCCTTTCCATGATCATCGCGGCCGAGATGGGCGCGCCCATCCGCATCACCTCCGGCCCCGCCATCCAGCACGCGGGGGACCTGGCGGCGATCCTCTCCTCCCTCCAGGAGGGCGAGGTCCTCTTCCTCGACGAGATCCACCGCATGTCCCGGCCCGCCGAGGAGATGCTCTACATGGCCATGGAGGACTTCCGCGTCGACGTGATCGTCGGCAAAGGACCCGGTGCCACCGCGATCCCGCTGGAGCTGCCGCCCTTCACCCTGGTCGGCGCCACCACCCGGGCCGGACTGCTGCCCCCGCCGCTGCGGGACCGCTTCGGCTTCACCGGGCACATGGAGTTCTACGCCCCCGAGGAGCTGGAACGCGTCATCCACCGCTCCGCCCGCCTCCTCGACGTGGAGATCGACACCGCCGGCGCCGCCGAGATCGCCGGCCGCTCCCGCGGCACCCCGCGCATCGCCAACCGGCTGCTGCGCCGCGTCCGCGACTACGCCCAGGTCCGGGCGGACGGCGTGATCAACCGCGAGGTGGCCGGTACCGCCCTCCAGGTGTACGAGGTGGACGGGCGCGGCCTCGACCGACTGGATCGCGCCGTTCTCGAAGCCCTGCTCAAGCTCTTCGGCGGCGGACCCGTGGGCCTGTCCACCCTCGCCGTGGCCGTCGGCGAGGAGCGGGAGACCGTGGAGGAGGTGGCGGAACCCTTCCTGGTCCGCGAGGGGCTGCTCGCACGTACCCCCCGGGGGCGGGTGGCGACGCCCGCCGCATGGGCCCACCTGGGGCTCGTCCCCCCGCAGCACGGCGGGAGTGGATCAAGCGGACAACAGGGCTTGTTCGGGGCCTGACGGCGCGGAGGTTCGACCCCTCAGGAACTGCGGTGCCATGCTGGGCGTTGTTCCATCGGTGCGGACTCGCCTAGACTCCGCCGATGCCGACCCTTCGGGTCGGTGTGCCCACCCCCGTAGAAAAGGCCGCCGTCCGCGTGCGGTCGTGCGAAGGATCTCCGTCCCGTGAATCTCGTGACACTCCTCCCGTTCATCGTGCTCATCGGGGCGATGTTCCTGATGACCCGCTCCGCGAAGAAGAAGCAGCAGGCAGCCGCGCAGATGCGCGACCACATGACGCCCGGCACCGGCGTCCGCACCATCGGCGGCATGTACGCCACGGTGAAGGAGATCGGTGACGACACGGTCACCCTGGAGCTGGCTCCCGGCGTCCACGCGATCTTCGCGAAGAACGCCATCGGTGCCGTTCTGGAGGACGCGGAGTACAACCGCATCGTCCACGGCATCGACGACGACGAGGCGACCGACACGCCGGTCGTCCCGGACGACGCCTCCTCGCTGACCGATGCCCCGAAGACGGACCTCACCAAGGGCGAGGACGAGGCTCCGGGGCTCGACCTGGGCAAGAAGGACGAGGACGCGCCCAAGGGCGACGGCGAGCCCAAGGACGGCAAGTCCGACGGCGAGGCCGGCGCGAAGTAACGCGCCGCGGGGGACCGTGGAGGCGCCCGACCGGCGACCGGCACGGTCCCCGTCTGTGACACTTCTGCGGGGGGCAGGGGTCCCCACCACACATTTCGTGGCCGTCCCCGCGCTGACCCGGCGCGGGACGGTTGGACAGGGAGAAACGACAAGGTGGCAGCACCGAAGAAGGGCCGGCGGCCCACGGGGGCTCAGGGGAGGCCGGGGCGCGCCCTGGCGATCATCCTGATCGCGATGGTGGCGCTCACCGCTGGGATGTTCCTCTCCAAGCAGACGACTCCCAGGCTGGGCATCGACCTCGCCGGCGGCACGAGCATCACGCTCAAGGCCAAGAGCGAGCCCGGCAAAGAGAGCGCCATCAACGAGACCAACATGAACACGGCGGTCGGCATCATCGACCGCCGCGTCAACGGTCTCGGCGTGTCCGAGGCGGAGGTCCAGACCCAGGGTCGCGACCACATCATCGTGAACATCCCCAAGGGGACGAACGAGCAGCAGGCGCGCGAGCAGGTCGGTACCACCGCCCAGCTGTACTTCCGCCCGGTGCTCGCCTTCGCGGACGGCTCCCCGGCCGCTCCCGAGGGCACTGCGAGCCCGAGCCCGAGCCCGTCCGCGAGCGGCTCCGGCGCTCCCAAGGCCGGAGACGGCAAGACCAGCCCCTCCGCCAGCCCGTCGTCCAGCGCCACTTCCCAGGGCCGTGCGCTCAGCGAGGCCCTCAAGGCCCCGGCCGCGCCCACTCCCTCGCCCTCGGCGAGCGAGTCGAAGAAGGCAGACGACACCAAGGCCCCGTCGCCCTCCGCATCCGCCTCCGCGCCGGCGACCGGCGACGAGGCCGCCGCAGCGGCCCTCCAGGCCAAGTTCGCGGCGCTGGACTGCAACGACGAGGCGCAGCGCGCCGCCGCCGGCGCGGGCGCCAAGCCCGAGGAGCCGATGGTCGCCTGCGGCCAGCGCGGTACCGCCTGGGGCAAGTGGATCCTCGGTCCGGCCCAGGTCAACGGCCAGGACGTGAAGGACGCCAAGGGTCAGATCGATCCCCAGCGCGGCCAGTGGATCGTCACCATGCAGTTCACCGACAAGGGCGCCGACAAGTTCGCCAAGATCACCGGTGAGCTGGCCACCAAGCAGATGCCGCAGAACCAGTTCGCCATCGTGCTCGACGGGCGGGTCATCTCCGACCCCTCCGTGAGCCAGGCGCTGACCGGCGGCAACGCCGAGATCTCGGGCGGCTTCACCCAGCAGTCCGCGCAGGACCTGGGCAACATGCTCTCGTACGGCGCCCTGCCGCTCACCTTCACCGAGGACAGCGTCACCACCGTCACCGCCGCGCTCGGCGGCGAGCAGCTGAAGGCCGGCCTGATCGCCGGCGCCATCGGCCTGCTCCTCGTGGTGATCTACCTGCTGGTGTACTACCGGGGCCTGGCGTTCATCGCCATCGTCAGCCTCATGGTCTCCGCGATCCTGACCTACACGATCATGTCGCTGCTCGGAAAGGGCATCGGTTTCGCGCTGAACCTGCCGGCGGTCTGCGGTGCGATCGTGGCGATCGGCATCACGGCGGACTCGTTCATCGTGTACTTCGAGCGCATCCGCGACGAGATCCGCGAGGGGCGCACACTGCGTCCGGCCGTCGAGCGCGCCTGGCCGCGCGCCCGTCGCACGATCCTGGTCTCCGACTTCGTGTCGTTCCTGGCCGCCGCGGTGCTGTTCATCGTCACGGTGGGCAAGGTCCAGGGCTTCGCGTTCACACTGGGTCTTACGACCCTGCTCGACGTGGTCGTGGTGTTCCTCTTCACCAAGCCCGTCATGACACTGGTGGCGCGTACGAAGTTCTTCGCCAGCGGTCACCCGTGGTCCGGGCTGGACCCGAAGCGGCTGGGCGCCAAGCCTCCGCTCCGCCGGTCCCGCCGTACCGGTTCCGCCCCCGCCCCCGTCGACGCAAAGGAGGCGTGAGAGATGTCGAAGCTGGGAGATCTCGGCGCCAAGCTGTACCGCGGTGAGGTCGGCTACGACTTCGTCGGCAAGCGCTTTCTCTGGTACGGCGTTTCCATCCTGATCACCATCACGGCGATCGTCGCCCTGGCCGTCCAGGGCCTCAACATGGGCATCGAGTTCAAGGGCGGTGCCGTCTTCACCACCTCGAAGTCCTCCATTTCCGTGGCCAAGGCGACGGAAGTAGCGGAGAAGGCCTCGGGCCACGACGCGATCGTCCAGCAGCTCGGCACCGGCGGCCTGCGCATCCAGATCTCCGGTCTGGACACCGCCGCCGCGACCGACGTCAAGAAGACCCTCGCCGCCGACCTCAAGGTCAGCGAGGCCGACATCAACGCCGACCTGGTCGGCCCCAGCTGGGGCGAGCAGATCGCGAACAAGGCCTGGACCGGTCTCGGCGTCTTCATGGTCCTCGTGGTGATCTATCTGGCCATCGCCTTCGAGTGGCGGATGGCGGTCGCGGCGCTGATCGCGCTGATCCACGACCTCACCATCACCGTCGGTGTGTACGCGCTCGTCGGCTTCGAGGTCACGCCGGGCACGGTCATCGGTCTGCTGACGATCCTCGGTTACTCCCTCTACGACACCGTCGTCGTCTTCGACGGTCTCAAGGAGGGCTCGAAGGACATCACCAAGCAGACCCGCTGGACGTACAGCGAGGTCGCCAACCGCAGCATCAACGGCACCCTGGTCCGCTCGATCAACACCACGGTCGTCGCGCTCCTCCCGGTCGCCGCGCTGCTGTTCATCGGCGGTGGCTTCCTGGGCGCCGGCATGCTGAACGACATCTCGCTGTCGCTGTTCGTCGGCCTCGCGGCCGGTGCGTACTCCTCGATCTTCATCGCGACCCCGCTGGTCGTCGACCTCAAGGAGCGTGAGCCGGCGATGAAGGCGCTCAAGAAGCGGGTGCTCGCCAAGCGGGCGGCCGCGGCGGCCAAGGGCGAGTCCCCGGACGAGGCCTACGCGGCCGAGGACGAGCCGCAGGTCGTGGCGCAGGGCCGGCCGGGGCGGCGACGTTGACCGCGCCGCTGTCCGAGGACGCCCGGGAGCTGCTCCTCAGCCGGATCAAGGACGTGGCGGACTATCCGAAGCCGGGCGTGATGTTCAAGGACATCACCCCGCTGCTGGCGGACCCCGAGGCGTTCGCCGCGCTGACGGACGCACTGGTGGAGCTGGCCGGCCGGTACGGCGCGACGAAGATCGTCGGCTTGGAGGCGCGCGGGTTCATCCTCGCGGCTCCGGTCGCCGTGCAGGCCGGGATCGGCTTCGTGCCGGTGCGCAAGGCCGGAAAGCTGCCGGGCGCGACGCTCGCGCAGTCGTACGAGCTGGAGTACGGCACCGCGGAGATCGAGGTCCACGCCGAGGACCTGTCGGCCGGTGACCGGGTCATGGTCATCGACGACGTGCTGGCCACCGGCGGTACGGCCGAGGCCTCGCTCTCGCTGATCCGGCGGGCCGGTGCGGAGGTCGCGGGCGTGGCGGTGCTGATGGAGCTGTCCTTCCTCCCCGGGCGGGCCAAGCTGGCGCCCGCGCTGGGCGAGGCTCCGCTGGACGCGCTGATCGTGGTCTGAGTTCTGTTCTGCCGAGGCGGCGGGCATCCGGGAGGTTCCGGGTGCCCGCCGCTTTCGTGTGCGGCGCCGCTGCCGGGGGGCGCCCCCGGACCCGCGCGCCTCAAATGCCGACGGGGCTGACGAGATCCGCGGCTCATCCCCGCACACCGGCGGGGCCTCGGGGAACGGGGTGACGCAACGCTCGCTACCATGGGTTGTCCGGACCGGACACGGGCACCGGATCCTCCCCCAGACGCCGTTCGGGGGGACCCCCGTGAGGAGCGCTCTTGCCAGACGAGGTCCAGCCAATCTCCGCCGCGCAGCCCGACCCGCAGGCCGAGCAGACCACGGCGGCCCCCGCCACGCCCCCGCCGGCCCCGCCGGTGCCGCCGGTCAAGCCCGCGCCGTCGAAGTCCGCCGGGTCCTCCAACCGGGTGCGCGCCCGTCTCGCCCGGCTCGGCGTGCAGCGCTCGAACCCGTACAACCCGGTGCTGGAGCCGTTGCTCCGCATAGTCCGCAGCAACGACCCGAAGATCGAGACGTCGACGCTGCGCCAGTTGGAGCAGGCCTACCAGGTGGCCGAACGTTGGCACCGCGGCCAGAAGCGCAAGAGCGGCGACCCGTACATCACCCATCCGCTCGCGGTGACCACCATCCTCGCCGAGCTCGGCATGGACCCCGCCACCCTCATGGCCGGTCTGCTGCACGACACCGTCGAGGACACCGAGTACGGCCTCGAAGACCTGCGCCGTGACTTCGGCGACGCCGTGGCCCTCCTCGTCGACGGCGTCACCAAGCTGGACCGGGTGAAGTTCGGCGAGGCCGCCCAGGCGGAGACCGTCCGCAAGATGGTCGTGGCGATGGCCAAGGACCCGCGCGTCCTGGTCATCAAGCTCGCCGACCGGCTGCACAACATGCGCACCATGCGCTACCTCAAGCGGGAGAAGCAGGAGAAGAAGGCCCGCGAGACCCTCGAGATCTACGCCCCGCTGGCGCACCGGCTGGGCATGAACACGATCAAGTGGGAGCTCGAAGACCTCTCCTTCGCGATCCTCTACCCGAAGATGTACGACGAGATCGTGCGCCTGGTCGCCGAGCGCGCGCCCAAGCGCGACGAGTACCTCGCCGTCGTCACCGACGAGGTGCAGGTCGACCTCAGGGCCGCCCGCATCAAGGCCACCGTGACGGGCCGCCCGAAGCACTACTACAGCGTCTACCAGAAGATGATCGTCCGCGGCCGTGACTTCGCGGAGATCTACGACCTGGTGGGCATCCGCGTCCTCGTCGACACCGTCCGGGACTGCTACGCGGCCCTGGGCACCGTGCACGCGCGATGGAACCCGGTCCCCGGCCGGTTCAAGGACTACATCGCGATGCCCAAGTTCAACATGTACCAGTCGCTCCACACGACGGTCATCGGACCCAGCGGCAAGCCCGTCGAGCTGCAGATCCGCACCTTCGACATGCACCGCCGCGCCGAATACGGCATCGCCGCGCACTGGAAGTACAAGCAGCAGACCGTCGCCGGCACCTCCAAGGTCCGCACCGACGTCCCGCAGGCCGCCAAGGGCAGCGCCGGCCAGGACACGGTCAACGACATGGCCTGGCTGCGCCAGCTGCTGGACTGGCAGAAGGAGACCGAGGACCCGGGCGAGTTCCTCGACTCGCTGCGCTTCGACCTCTCCCGCAACGAGGTCTTCGTCTTCACCCCCAAGGGCGACGTCATCGCGCTGCCCGCCGGAGCCACCCCCGTGGACTTCGCGTACGCCGTCCACACCGAGGTCGGCCACCGGACGATAGGGGCCAGGGTCAACGGCCGGCTCGTCCCGCTCGAGTCCACGCTCGACAACGGCGACCTGGTCGAGGTCTTCACCTCCAAGGCCGAGGGCGCCGGCCCGTCCCGCGACTGGCTCGGCTTCGTCAAGTCACCGCGGGCCCGCAACAAGATCCGCGCCTGGTTCTCCAAGGAGCGCCGCGACGAGGCCATCGAGCACGGCAAGGACGCCATCGCCCGGGCCATGCGCAAGCAGAACCTGCCGATCCAGCGCATCCTGACCGGCGACTCGCTCGTGACCCTCGCGCACGAGATGCGCTACCCCGACATTTCCTCCCTGTACGCGGCGATCGGCGAGGGCCACGTGGCCGCGCAGGGCGTCGTACAGAAGCTGGTGGCGGCCCTCGGCGGCGAGGAGGCGGCCAACGAGGACATCGAGGAATCGATCCCGCCGGCGCGCGGCCGCAAGCGGCGCACCAACGCGGACCCGGGCGTCGTCGTCAAGGGCGTCGAGGACGTGTGGGTCAAGCTGGCCCGCTGCTGCACCCCGGTACCGGGCGACCCGATCATCGGCTTCGTCACGCGCGGCAGCGGCGTATCGGTTCACCGCGCGGACTGCGTCAACGTCGACTCGCTCTCCCAGCAGCCCGAGCGGATGCTCGAGGTCGAGTGGGCGCCCACCCAGTCCTCGGTCTTCCTGGTCGCCATCCAGGTCGAGGCCCTGGACCGGTCCCGGCTGCTGTCGGACGTCACCCGGGTCCTCTCCGACCAGCACGTCAACATCCTCTCGGCGGCCGTCCAGACCTCCCGCGACCGGGTGGCCACCTCCCGGTTCACCTTCGAGATGGGCGACCCCAAGCACCTGGGGCACGTCCTGAAGGCCGTCCGGGGCGTCGAGGGCGTCTACGACGTCTACCGCGTGACCTCGGCCAGGCGGCCGTAGGCACGCCGCCGTGGGTACACCACACGAAGGGCGGCCCCGGTACGCGTTCCGCGTACCGGGGCCGCCCCTTTGGTGAAGACCGCCCGAGGCACCGGTTCCGGCGCCGGGGGCGGCAATCAGCGCAATCAGCCGCCGAACTCCTCCAGGCCCTTCAGGGCCTGGTCCAGCAGGGCCTGGCGGCCCTCCAGCTCGCGCGACAGCTTGTCGGCCTTGGCGTTGTTGCCCGCCGCGCGTGCCGCGTCGATCTGCTCACGCAGCTTGTCCACCGCCGCCTGGAGCTGGCCCGTCAGACCGGCCGCACGGGCCCGCGCCTCCGGGTTCGTACGACGCCACTCGCCCTCCTCGGCCTCCTGGATCGCCCGTTCGACCGAGTGCATGCGGCCCTCGACCTTCGGCCGGGCGTCCCGCGGCACGTGACCGATGCCCTCCCAGCGCTCGTTGAGGGAGCGGAACGCGGCACGGGCCGCCTTCAGGTCCGTCACGGGCACGAGCTTCTCGGCCTCGTCGGCCAGCTCCTCCTTGAGCTTCAGGTTCTCGATCTGCTCGGCGTCACGCTCCGCGAAGACCTCGCTGCGGGCCGCGAAGAACACGTCCTGCGCACCGCGGAACCGGTTCCACAGGTCGTCCTCGGACTCGCGCTGCGCCCGGCCCGCCGCCTTCCAGTCGGCCATCAGCTCGCGGTAGCGGGCCGCCGTCGGACCCCAGTCGGTCGACTTCGACAGCGACTCGGCCTCGGCGACCAGCTTCTCCTTGACCTTGCGGGCATCCTCGCGCTGCGCGTCCAGCGAGGCGAAGTGCGCCTTGCGGCGCTTGGAGAAGGCCGAGCGCGCGTGGGAGAACCGGTGCCACAGCTCGTCGTCCGACTTGCGGTCCAGCCGCGGCAGCCCCTTCCAGATGTCCACCAGGGCGCGCAGCCGCTCACCCGCACTGCGCCACTGGTCGCTCTGGGCCAGCTGCTCGGCCTCGACGACCAGCGCGTCCTTGGCCGCGCGGGCCTCGTCCGTCTGCTTGGCCTTCGCTACCTTGCGCTCCTCGCGCCGGGACTCCACGGTCGTGACCAGCTTGTCCAGCCGCACGCGCAGGGCGTCCAGGTCACCCACGGCATGGTGCTCCTCCACCTGCGTACGCAGGTGGTCGATCGCCGTCTGGGCGTCCTTGGCGGACAGATCAGTGGTCCGCACCCGCTTTTCGAGGAGGCCGATCTCGACCACCAGGCCCTCGTACTTGCGCTCGAAATAGGCCAGGGCCTCCTCAGGGGTGCCGGCCTGCCACGATCCGACGACCTGCTCGCCATCGGAAGTACGCACGTACACGGTGCCCGTCTCGTCGACTCGGCCCCACGGGTCGCTGCTCACAGCGCCTCCTCCACCTGATGCCTTGCGAGGGGTTCACCCCCTGGGCATCGTCCACAGTTTCCTGGGGCGGGCAGCGCCCGCCCTGCACAACGCCAACATAGGCGACCGCCGGGCCGGCTGTCCGCATCACGCACGACGCAATATCGGCGTACGGGATGCGGGCCGGCCGGGCCCGGGGTCGGCGCACCGGGTCAGTTCTGCGTGACCGTGCCCTTCTCGATCTTCACCTCGGTCTTGGGAGCGCCGTCCTGGCCGCCGTCGACCGTACCGGCCTTCGCGATCTCCTCGAGGACCTTGAGGCCGGCCGCGTCGATCTTGCCGAACGGCGTGTACGTCGGCGCCAGCGGGCTGTCCTTGTAGACCAGGAAGAACTGGCTGCCGCCCGAGCCCGGCTGGCCCGTGTTCGCCATCGCCACCGTGCCGGCCGGGTAGACGACCTGGCCGTTCGCGTCGGCCTTGCCCAGCGAGTCCAGGTTCTCGTCCGGGATGTTGTAGCCCGGGCCGCCGCGGCCGGTGCCCTCGGGGTCGCCGCACTGGAGCACGAAGATCCCGCCGGCCGTCAGCCGGTGGCACTTGGTGTTGTCGAAGTAGCCCTTGTCGGCGAGCGACTTGAAGGAGTTCACGGTCTGCGGGGTCTTGGCCGCGTCCATCGCGAAGTTGATGTCACCCGCGCTGGTCTTCAGCGCGAAGGTGTACTTCGCCTTCTGGTCGATCGCCATCTCCGGCGAGGGGGACTGCTTGGGCGCGGGCTCGCTTGCCGATGCCGAGGGGTTCGCGGACGGGTCCGCGGCCTGGTCCTTCTTGTCCTTGTCGAAGACACCGCCCACGATCAGGCCGACCAGCGTCGCGATCACCACGGCCACGGCCGCGCCGATCACCGCCGCACGCTGGCGCCCCTTCTTCCGGGCCTCGGCGCGGCGCTTCTGCTGGCGCTCGTACTTCTCCCTGGCGAGCTGTCGCCGCCGCTGATCGCTCGTGACCACCGGGTCGTCTCCTTGTACGTGTCTGATACTGCTGTCCGGGCTGGGCTAAGGCCGTACCGTATATGGGTTCGCTGTGTAATGAGCGGCGCCGGTAGGCTCTGAGCAGCAGGATTCCTGTCTACGACCTCCCGCCTGATGATGATTGAGGACGAACGTGCTGATTGCCGGGTTCCCCGCAGGCGCTTGGGGCACCAACTGCTACGTGGTCGCCCCCGCCGCCGGTGAGGAGTGCGTCATCATCGACCCGGGCCATCAGGCCGCCCGGGGCGTCGAGGAGACGCTGAAGAAGCATCGGCTCAAGCCCGTCGCGGTCGTGCTGACCCATGGCCACATCGATCATGTGGCCTCGGTGGTCCCGGTGTGCGGAGCACACGACGTACCGGCCTGGATCCACCCCGAGGACCGCTACATGATGAGCGACCCGGAGAAGGCCCTCGGCCGCTCCATCGGGATGCCGCTCATGGGCGAGCTGACCGTGGGGGAGCCGGACGACGTACGAGAACTGGCCGACGGCGCCACCCTGAAATTGGCCGGAATGGACTTCTCCGTGGCGCACGCGCCGGGCCATACCAAGGGGTCGGTGACCTTCCGGATGCCCGAGCTGGCCGACGTCCCGCCGGTCTTCTTCTCGGGCGACCTGCTCTTCGCCGGCTCCATCGGACGCACCGACCTGCCCGGCGGCTCCCACGCCGAGATCCTCGAATCGCTGGGCCGCGTGTGCCTGCCGCTCGACGACTCGACCGTGGTGCTGTCCGGCCACGGTCCCCAGACCACCATCGGCCGCGAGCGCGCGACCAACCCGTACCTTCGGGAAGTCGCCGCCGGGCTCGGAGACGGCACCGCCGCTCCACGACGAGGAATGTGACGAGAGTTTCGTGAGCACTTTCAAGGCCCCCAAGGGCACGTACGACCTGATCCCGCCGTACTCGGCCAAGTACCTGGCGGTCCGCGACGCCATCTCCGCCCCGCTGCGCAAGGCCGGGTACGGCTACATCGAGACGCCGGGCTTTGAAGACGTGAACCTGTTCGCCCGAGGTGTCGGCGAGTCCACCGACATCGTCACGAAGGAGATGTTCACCCTCACCACCAAGGGTGGCACCAACCTCGCCCTGCGCCCGGAGGGCACCGCCTCCGTGCTGCGCGCGGCCCTGGAGGCCAGCCTGCACAAGCAGGGCAACCTCCCGGCCAAGCTCTGGTACTCGGGCTCCTACTACCGCTACGAGCGACCGCAGAAGGGTCGTTACCGCCACTTCTCGCAGGTGGGTGCCGAGGCGATCGGCTCCGAGGACCCAGCCCTGGACGCCGAGCTGATCATCCTGGCCGACCAGGCCTACCGCACCCTCGGGCTGTCGAACTTCCGCATCCTGCTGAACTCGCTCGGCGACAAGGAGTGCCGCCCGGTCTACCGCGAGGCGCTCCAGACCTTCCTGCGCGGCCTCGACCTCGACGAGGAGACCGTCCGCCGGGCCGAGATCAATCCGCTGCGCGTGCTCGACGACAAGCGGGCCGAGGTGCAGAAGCAGCTCGTCGGTGCCCCCGTGCTGCGGGACTACCTGTGCGACGCCTGCAAGGCGTACCACGAGGAGGTGCGGGAGCTGATCACGGCTGCCGGCGTCGTCTTCGAGGACGACGAGAAGCTGGTGCGCGGACTGGACTACTACACCCGCACCACCTTCGAGTTCGTCCACGACGGTCTGGGCGCGCAGTCCGCGGTGGGCGGAGGCGGCCGGTACGACGGACTGTCCGAGATGATCGGCGGACCGGCCCTGCCCTCGGTGGGCTGGGCGCTCGGCGTGGACCGCACGGTCCTGGCCCTGGAGGCCGAGGGCATCGAGCTGGACATCCCGGCGACGACCACGGTCTTCGCCGTGGCCCTCGGAGAGGCCAAGGCGACCGTGTTCGGCCTGGTGACGCAGCTGCGCAAGGCGGGCGTCGCGGCCGACATGTCCTACGGCGGCAAGGGCCTCAAGGGCGCCATGAAGGACGCGAACCGGAGCGGTGCCCGCTTCGCGGTCGTGGTCGGTGAGCGGGACCTCGCCGAGGGCGTCGTCCAGCTGAAGGACATGGAGTCCGGCGAGCAGGCGGCCGTGCCCGTCGACGAGCTGGTCGACACGGTCCGGGCCCGCCTCGCCTGACGGCGACGCTTCGCACGCGCACGGGACGGGGCCGGGGATCTTTCCCCGGCCCCGTCCGTTCACAGGCTCGTACGGCACAATGGCCCGTGCTTGATCACCTGGCAGATGTGGAGCGGGCGGTATGACGACACGAAGCGCGGACGCGGACACCGCCCGGGGCAGGACCGTCGGGGGGAGCCGGGCCCTGGCCCTGCTGCTGGTGATCACCGGAGCCGCGGGCCTGCTCGCCGCCTGGGTGATCACGATCGACAAGTTCAAGCTGCTGGAGGACCCGACCTTCAAGCCCGCCTGCAGCCTCAACCCGATCGTCTCCTGCGGCAACATCATGACGAGCGATCAGGCATCGGCCTTCGGCTTCCCGAACCCGATGCTCGGACTCGTCGCCTACGGCATCGTGATCTGCGTCGGCATGAGCATGCTGGCCGGTGCCTCGTTCCGCCGCTGGTACTGGCTGACCTTCAACGCCGGCACCCTCTTCGGCGTCGTCTTCTGCACCTGGCTCATGTACCAGTCGCTCTACAACATCAACTCCCTCTGCCTGTGGTGCTGCCTGGCTTGGGTCGCCACGATCTTCATGTTCTGGTACGTCACCGCGCACAACGTCCGCGAGGGGCTGCTGCCGGCCCCGGGCTGGCTCAAGGCCTTCCTCGACGAGTTCACCTGGGTCCTGCCCGTCCTGCACGTCGGGATCATCGGGATGCTGATCCTGACCCGCTGGTGGGACTTCTGGACCTCCTGAGCGCGGGCGGCCCTGTCGGTGGGCTCGCATAGGCTTCCCGTGTGGAACCAGACCTGTTCACCGCCGCTGCCGAAGACCGCCAGGAGAAGGACCCGGCGAGCTCCCCGCTCGCCGTCCGGATGCGCCCGCGCACCCTGGACGAGGTCGTCGGCCAGCAGCACCTGCTGAAGCCCGGATCACCACTGCGGCGCCTCGTCGGGGAAGGGGCCGGCGGCCCGGCCGGTGCCTCGTCGGTGATCCTCTGGGGCCCGCCCGGCATCGGGAAGACGACGCTGGCGTACGTGGTCAGCCAGGCCACGCAGAAGCGTTTCGTGGAGCTCTCCGCCATCACGGCGGGCGTCAAAGAGGTACGGGCCGTCATCGAGGGCGCCAAGCGGGCGGCCGGCGGCTACGGCAAGGAGACCGTCCTCTTCCTCGACGAGATCCACCGGTTCAGCAAGGCGCAGCAGGACTCGCTGCTCCCCGCCGTCGAGAACCGCTGGGTGACGCTGATCGCGGCCACCACCGAGAACCCGTACTTCTCGATCATCTCCCCGCTCCTGTCCCGCTCGCTGCTGCTGACGCTGGAACCGCTCACGGACGAGGACCTGAGCGACCTGATGCGGCGCGCGCTCACCGAAGGGCGGGGCCTGGGCGGGGCCGTCACCCTCCCGGCGGACGCCGAGGCCCATTTGCTGCGGATCGCCGGCGGCGACGCCCGGCGGGCGCTGACGGCACTGGAGGCGGGCGCCGGGTCGGCCATCGCCAAGGGCGAGGACGAGATCACCCTCCAGACGCTGGAGGAGGCCGTCGACCGGGCGGCGGTCCGGTACGACAAGGACGGAGACCAGCACTACGACGTGGCCAGCGCGCTGATCAAGTCGATCCGCGGCTCGGACGTCGACGCCGCACTGCACTACCTGGCCCGGATGATCGACGCCGGGGAGGACCCCCGGTTCATCGCCCGCCGCCTGATGATCTCCGCGAGCGAGGACATCGGCCTGGCGGACCCGACGGCCCTGCCGATCGCCGTGGCCGCGGCCCAGGCGGTGGCGATGATCGGCTTCCCGGAGGCGGCCCTGACCCTCTCGCACGCCACGATCGCCCTGGCGCTGGCCCCCAAGTCGAACACCGCCACGACCGCGATCGGCGCGGCACTGGCCGACGTACGGGCGGGCCTGGCCGGATCGGTCCCGCCGCACCTGAGGGACGGGCACTACAAGGGCGCGGCGAAGCTGGGGCACGCGCAGGGGTACGTGTACCCGCACGACGTGCCGGGCGCGATCGCGGCGCAGCAGTACGCACCGGACGAGATCCAGGGCAAGCGGTACTACGAGCCGACGCGGTACGGCGCGGAGGCCCGCTACGCCGACGTGGTCGAGAAGGTCCGCGAGCGCCTCCGGGGCGCCGGGTCCTGACCGACCACGTCGTCGCGCTCGGCGCCGCCCGGCGCGGCGGCGCGTACGCCCGGACCCCGCGGCGCCGGCTGGAGTACGCCAACGACCTGTCTCTAGTACGAAGCGGCCGAGAACAGGGAGTGCATCGCCCGGCGCAGGCCGCAGATGTCCGCGACCGGCTCCGGGAAGTCGAAGCGGGCGTCGAAGGAGCCGGCCGGGCCGCCGGTGAAGCGGACCCGCAGCCCCAGTCGGTCCAGGGAGAGCGGGACGGCGGTCATCCCGCGGGCCTCGCGGGCACCGAGCAGGCCGCCCAGCTCGCCGAGCCGGTCGCCGTGGGCGGAGTGCAGGTGCTGCAGCAGCTCCGACTCGTGCGCGACCATCGGGTCCGGCTCCGCGGCGGCCAGGTCGTCCGGGTCGACGTGCTCGGCGCCCCACAGGTCGTCCACCGAGATCTCGCCGACCTCCAGGCGCAGCATCATCCAGGCCGGGCGTCCGGCGTGGGGGGCGTCGAGGGACTCCCGCATGCCCAGCAGCTCGCCCACCGGCTGCCGCTCCGCGAGCAGCGCCGCGCAGGCCGCGCGGTCGTCCCCGCGCACCGGCGTCAGCCACCCGGCCAGCCAGGCGCGGCCTCGGATACGATGGGGCACGGACACCGGCGCCACGTCCGTGATCTCGATCACGGCGGTGAGGTCGTCGTCCTGGGCGTGAGCGGCTGCCCTGGCAGCCGTGGATTCCCCGGAAACAAGGAGAATCACGTCCCCGTCCGGGGTGACGGTCCGCGCGACCGGCAGCCCTGTCCCGAACTCCTCGGCATCGTGAGTGTCACGAGCACCGATCAGCGTGAGGGATACTGAGGCGTTGGACTCTACGAGGGTTCGTACGCGTTCGGCTCCGGTGAGCTGCCGAACGCCTTCCCTGGGACGCGGCTGACCTTGCTTATCGTCGGCGCAAGCGGATTCTGTTTCGTTGGAATCCGAACTGCGTTGCGCACTGGGCAGGGGGATCCCATGTGGTCGAGACATTACGTCCTCCTCGCTAAGGTAAGCCTCACCTAACTTACATGGAGGTAGGTTCCCCGTGAACCAGAAGCGACCCAAGGTCAAGAAGTCGCGTGCCCTCGGCATTGCGCTGACCCCGAAGGCCGTCAAGTACTTTGAGGCCCGCCCCTACCCGCCGGGCGAGCACGGCCGTGGCCGCAAGCAGAACTCGGACTACAAGGTCCGTCTGCTGGAGAAGCAGCGTCTGCGCGCTCAGTACGACATCTCTGAGCGTCAGATGGCCCGCGCGTACGACCGCGCCAAGAAGGCCGAAGGCAAGACGGGCGAGGCGCTGGTCGTCGAGCTCGAGCGTCGCCTCGACGCCCTGGTCCTGCGTTCGGGCATCGCCCGCACCATCTACCAGGCCCGCCAGATGGTCGTTCACGGCCACATCGAGGTCAACGGCGACAAGGTCGACAAGCCGTCGTTCCGTGTCCGTCCGGACGACGTCATCACCGTGCGCGAGCGCAGCCGCGAGAAGGTTCCGTTCCAGGTTGCCCGTGAGGGTGGCTACGCAGGCGAGGGCGAGACCCCGCGCTACCTGCAGGTCAACCTGAAGGCCCTGGCCTTCCGCCTGGACCGCGACCCGAACCGCAAGGAAATCCCGGTCATCTGCGACGAGCAGCTCGTCGTCGAGTACTACGCCCGCTGATGCAGGCCTAGTCTCACTGGCTGGTCAGCCCGCCGTCCCCTCCGGGGGGCGGCGGGTTTTCCGTTCCTCCTCCGTTTCCGGGCCCGGCCTCAGGGCTGCGGCTGCTCCGCCGCCGTGCCCGTCGACACGCGGGAGCCGCGCGGCCGCCCCGCCTGCCGCGGCACTCCGCCGGCGCCGCGCTCCTCCGGATCGCGCAACGCCCGCCCGACCAGCGCCTCACGGCTCAGCTCCCGGCCCTCGGCCTCGTACGCCGCGTAGCGCTCGGCGCCCAGCAGCTCGCCCGCCCGCTCCCGGCACATCAGCCGCGGGGCGTTGAAGTACCCCGAGCCGAACAGCTGCAACCCCACCCCGCCCCACATCGGCTCCGCCGCACCCTGGAGCACCGCGGCCTCGGCCGCGTCCCCCTCCGCGACCGTGACCAGCGCGAGCAGCTCCAGCGCGAGCACCAGCCCGACCAGATCGTGGAAGACGTGGTTGATGGTCACGCACTCGGTCAGCAGCCGCCGAGCTTCCCGGGTGCGCCCCGCTTCGAGGGCCGCGTACGCGAGGACGTACAGGGCGTACGCCTTCGTCCAGCGCTCCCCGCGCTCCTCGCAGATCTCCCGGACCTCCCCGCACAGCGCGAGCGCGCCCGGCAGGTCACCGAGGAAGGCCAGCGCCATCCCCAGCTCCACCTGGCACATCAACACGTTGCTGTTCAGCTCGCCGGCGGCCCGGTACTGCTCCAGCGCCGCGCCCAGCAGCTCCCGGGCCCGCGCCATGTCGTCCGATACCAGCGCCAGGCAGCCCATCCGGTGCACCGCGTAGGCCGCCGCGACCTGGTCCCCGCTCTGCGCCGCCCCGTCCCGGCACTCGTACAGGGCGCTCATCGAGGCCGCCGCGTCCCCCTGGAGGGCCGCGACGTAGCCGAGCACCCACAGGGCCTTCAGCCGCGAGGTCTCGTACTCCACCGCCCGGTCCGCCGGCTCCAGGGTCCGGTCCAGCCATTGCCGCCCCTCGGTCAGGCGCCCGCAGCCCGCCCAGTAGAACCACAGCGTCCCCGCCAAGTACTGGCCCAGGTGCGTCTCGTCCGGCTCGTCCAGACAGCACTCCAGGGCGAGCCGGATGTTCGGCAGCTCCGCCTCCACCAGCGCGGCCACCTCCTGCTGGCGCGGGCTGAACCAGTCCAGCTCGCACCACGTCGCCAGCCCCACGTACCAGTCCCGGTGGCGCCGCCGCAGGCGTCCGGCGTCGCCCAGCGACTCCAGCCACCCCGCCCCGTACACCCGTACGGTCTCCAGCATGCGGAAACGCACCCCGGCGGGCGTCTCCTCCCGAACCAGCAGCGACTGGGCGAGCAGCTCCCCAACCAGGTCCAGCACGGTCTCCACCGGCAGATCCGGACCCGCACACACGTATTCGGCGGCGTCGAGTTCGAACTGCCCCGCGAACACCGACAGCCGCGCCCACAGCAGCCGCTCCGCGGGCGTGCACAGCTCGTGGCTCCAGCCGATCGCGGTCCGCAGCGCCCGGTGCCGGGCGAGCCCGCCGCGCGCACCACCCGTCAACAGCGCGAAGCGGTCCTCCAGCCGGGCCAGCACCTGCGCGGGGGACAGCGTCCGCAGCCGGCCCGCCGCGAGCTCCAGGGCCAGCGGGATCCCGTCGAGGCGGGCGCACAGCTCGACCAGCGCGGCCCGGTTCTCCGCGGTCACCGCAAAGGCCGGGTCGGCCGCGGACGCCCGCGCCGCCAGCAGGGCCAGTGCCTCCTCGGCGGCCGGCGGGGCCAGGGGGAAGACCGACTCCCCGTCCAGGGCCAGCGGCCGCCGGCCGGCCGCGAGGACGCACAGGCCGGGACAGCGGCGCAGCAGCTCCCGTACCAGGTCGGCGCACTCGTCGACCAGCTGCTCGAAGCCGTCCAACACCAGCAGTAGCCGGCGTCCGGCCAGGTGCTCGGCCAGGACCGTCCGGGGTGGCCGGGTGGTGTGGTCGGTCAGCTCCAGGGCCTCGGCGAGGGCCAGCTCCAGCAGTGCGGGATCCCGTACGGTCGACAGCTCGGCCAGCCGGACGCCGTCACAGTAGCGTTCCTTCGGTCCCTCGGCCGCGGCCCGGGCCGCAGCGAGCACGAGCCGGGACTTGCCCACTCCGCCCACGCCGGTCACCGTCACGAGCCGCGAGCGCTCCAGGAGCCGCCCCACCTCGGCGAGTTCGCCACCCCGCCCGATGAACCGGCCCAGCTCCGAGGGAAGATTGCCCCCGGCAGTACTTCGAAGGGGTGTCTGTCCCATGGGACACGGAGGGTACTGGTCCGGATGCGCTGCGTTCAAGACGGGTCCGGTCCTCACGGATTTCCGGTACGGCCGAGGATCTCCGGCGCGATAGGGTCGGAGGGCGAATAGTCCTGCGGTTCCGGTACAGACAGAGAGCGGTGTGACGTGTCCGGTGTAGAGGTGGCCGGGATCATCGTGGCCGTCTTCTGGGCCATCCTGATCTCCTTCCTCGCCGTGGCCCTGGTGAGGCTGGCCCAGGTGCTCAGGGCGGCCACCAAGCTGGTGGCCGACGTGACCGACCAGGCCGTTCCGCTGCTCGCCGACGCCTCCACCACCGTCCGCTCCGCGCGCACCCAGCTCGACCGGGTCGACGCCATCGCGAGCGACGTGCAAGAGGTCACCTCCAACGCCTCGGCACTGTCCTCCACCGTGGCCACCGCCTTCGGCGGGCCGCTGGTGAAGGTCGCGGCCTTCGGCTACGGCGTCCGCAAGGCGCTGGGCAAGGGGGACGCCGGGGCGTCGGGAGGCACGCCGCCGAAGACATCCCGACGAACCGTGATCGTTGGACGTACGGTGCCGGCCGCCCGGCGCCGGAAGCAGAAGGGCTGAGACCGCCGATGTTCCGCCGAGCCTTCTGGTTCACCGCAGGCGCAGCCGCCGGCGTGTGGGCCACCACCAAGGTCAACCGCCAGCTGAAGAAGCTGACGCCGGAGAGCCTCGCCGCCCAGGCGGCCGACAAGGCCGTGGAGGCGGGACACCGCCTCAAGGACTTCGCCCTCGACGTCAAAGCGGGAATGACGCAGCGCGAGGACGAGCTGAACGACGCATTGGGGCTCCACCAGGACCCCGATCGACCCGACAACGTCACGGCCCTCCCCGGGCCGCGGCGGCTGCGGGCCATCGAGAACCGCAAGACCACCTACCGACCTAAGTTGTCGTACGACCGGAATGAGGACCACTGATGGAGTCGGCTGAGATTCGCCGCCGCTGGCTGAGCTTCTTCGAGGAGCGCGGTCACGCCGTTGTCCCTTCGGCGTCGCTCATCGCGGACGACCCGACTCTGTTGCTGGTCAACGCGGGCATGGTTCCCTTCAAGCCGTACTTCCTCGGCGAGACCAAGCCCCCCGCCCCCCGCGCCACCAGTGTGCAGAAGTGCGTCCGTACGCCGGACATCGAAGAGGTCGGCAAGACGACCCGCCACGGCACGTTCTTCCAGATGTGCGGCAACTTCTCCTTCGGGGACTACTTCAAGGAAGGCGCCATCAAGTACGCCTGGGAGCTGCTCACCAGCTCCGTGGCGGACGGCGGCTACGGCCTCGAGCCCGAGAAGCTCTGGATCACCGTCTACCTCGACGACGACGAGGCCGAGACGATCTGGCGCGAGAAGATCGGCGTGCCCGCCGAGCGCATCCAGCGCCTAGGCAAGAAGGACAACTTCTGGTCCATGGGCGTCCCCGGCCCCTGCGGCCCGTGCTCGGAGATCAACTACGACCGCGGCCCGGAGTTCGGCGTCGAGGGCGGCCCGGCCGTCAACGACGAGCGCTACGTGGAGATCTGGAACCTGGTCTTCATGCAGTACGAGCGCGGCGCCGGCGACGGGAAGGAAGACTTCCCGATCCTCGGCGACCTGCCGTCGAAGAACATCGACACCGGTCTGGGTCTCGAGCGCCTCGCGATGATCCTGCAGGGCGTGCAGAACATGTACGAGACCGACACCCTGCGCGTCGTCATGGACAAGGCCACCGAGCTGACCGGCGTGCAGTACGGCGCCGCCAAGAACACCGACGTCTCGATGCGCGTGGTCGCCGACCACATCCGCACCTCCGTCATGCTCATCGGCGACGGCGTCACCCCCGGCAACGAGGGCCGCGGCTACGTGCTGCGCCGCATCATGCGTCGCGCCATCCGTAACATGCGCCTCATGGGCGCCACCGGTCCCGTCGTTCAGGACCTGGTCGACGTCGTGATCAACACGATGGGCCAGCAGTACCCGGAGCTCGTCACCGACCGCAAGCGCATCGAGACCGTCGCGCTCGCCGAAGAGGCCGCCTTCCTGAAGGCCGTCAAGGGCGGCACGAACATCCTCGACACCGCCGTGACCGAGACCAAGGCCACCGGCGGCACCGTCCTCTCCGGCGACAAGGCGTTCCTGCTCCACGACACCTGGGGCTTCCCGATCGACCTCACCCTGGAGATGGCCGCCGAGCAGGGCCTGACCGTGGACGAGCCCGGCTTCCGCCGCCTGATGCAGGAGCAGCGCGACCGCGCCAAGGCCGATGCCAAGGCCAAGAAGACCGGCCACGCGGACATGTCCGCCTACCGCGAGATCGCGGACGGCTCCGGCGCCACCGAGTTCACCGGCTACGCCACCAACCAGGGCGAGTCGACCATCGTCGGCCTGCTGGTTAACGGCGTCTCCGCGCCCGCCGCTTCCGAGGGCGACGAGGTCGAGGTCGTCCTCGACCGCACCCCCTTCTACGCCGAGGGCGGCGGCCAGCTCGCCGACCAGGGCCGGATCAAGCTCGACACGGGCGCCGTCATCGAGATCCGCGACGTCCAGCAGCCGGTCCCGGGCGTCTCCGTGCACAAGGGCTCCGTCCAGGTCGGCGAGGTGACGGTGGGCGCCTCCGCCTACGCCGCCATCGACGTCAAGCGCCGCCGGGCCATCGCCCGCGCCCACTCGGCCACGCACCTGACCCACCAGGCGCTGCGCGACGCCCTCGGCCCCACCGCCGCCCAGGCCGGCTCCGAGAACAGCCCCGGCCGCTTCCGCTTCGACTTCGGCTCTCCGAACGCCGTCCCCGGCTCGGTCCTCACCGACGTCGAGCAGAAGATCAACGACGTGCTCTCGCGCGAGCTCGACGTCACCGCCGAGATCATGAGCATCGACGAGGCGAAGAAGCAGGGCGCCATCGCCGAGTTCGGCGAGAAGTACGGCGAGCGCGTGCGCGTCGTGACCATCGGCGACTTCTCCAAGGAGCTGTGCGGCGGCACGCACGTCGGCAACACCGCCCAGCTGGGTCTGGTGAAGCTGCTCGGCGAGTCCTCCATCGGCTCCGGCGTGCGCCGCGTCGAGGCCCTCGTAGGCGTGGACGCGTACAACTTCCTCGCCAAGGAGCACACGGTCGTCGCCCAGCTCCAGGAGCTGGTCAAGGGCCGTCCGGAGGAGCTGCCGGAGAAGATCGCCTCCATGCTCGGCAAGCTGAAGGACGCCGAGAAGGAGATCGAGAAGTTCCGCGCGGAGAAGGTCCTCCAGGCTGCCGCCGGGCTCGCCCAGAACGCCCAGGACATCAAGGGCGTCGCCCTCGTCGTCGGCCAGGTGGCGGACGGCATCGGCGCCGACGACCTGCGCAAGCTGGTCCTCGACGTCCGCAGCCGCATCCAGGGCGACCGTCCGGCCGTCGTGGCCCTGTTCACCGTGGCGAACGACCGCCCGCTGACCGTCATCGCCACCAACGAGGCCGCACGCGAGCGCGGCCTCAAGGCGGGCGACCTGGTCCGTACGGCCGCCAAGACCCTCGGTGGCGGCGGTGGCGGCAAGCCGGACGTCGCGCAGGGCGGCGGCCAGAACCCGGCCGCCGTGCCGGAGGCCATCAGCGCCGTCGAGCGCCTCGTCGTAGAGACGGTCTGACGATGACTCTGCGCCGCGGCCGCCGGCTCGCCATCGATGTCGGTGACGCCCGTATCGGGGTCGCCTCGTGCGACCCCGACGGGGTGTTGGCCACACCGGTGGAAACCGTTCCGGGCCGGGACATCCCCTTCGCCCACCGGCGGCTGCGGCAGCTCGTCGAGGAGTACGAGCCCCTCGAAGTCGTGGTCGGCCTTCCCCGCTCGCTCAGCGGGCGGGAGGGGCCGGCCGCGGCCAAGGTGCGCGCCTTCGCGAACGAACTCGCCAAGGGCATCAAGCCGGTGACGGTCCGTCTGGTGGACGAGCGGATGACCACGGTCACCGCCGCCCAGGGTCTTCGGGCCTCCGGGAAGAACGCGAAGAAGGGCCGGTCGGTCATCGATCAGGCAGCCGCTGTGGTGATCCTTCAGAACGCTCTTGAGACCGAACGGGTATCGGGTAATCCGCCTGGCGAGTGCGTCGAAGTGGTTGTCTGATCGCGATACGGTAACGTTCCGCGCGATGAGACGGCATTCGAACAGCCGTCGATCACCGTCAAAGAGGCGGAACCGGTTGCCACGGATGATGGAGTCCGTGGCCTCCGTCTCGCGGCTCTAGGGGACCGATGACTGACTATGGCCGGGGCCGTGGCCCCGAACCCTGGCACCCTGAGGACCCCCTTTACGGGGACCAGGGGTGGACCGGGCACCAGACCCAGCAGGGCCAGGTGCCTTACGGTGGTGCCCCGCAGCAGCAGGAATACCCACAGGAGCCGCAGTACCAGCAGCAGTACCCCCAGCACCAGCAGTACCCGGAGTACCAGCAGCAGCAGTACCCGCAGCAGGCACAGCAGCAGCCGCAGCAGTACCTGCAGGGCCAGTACGCGCAGCAGCAGCAGTACACCGGGCAGCAGCAGGCCTACGCCCCGCAGCAGCAGCCGCAGCAGCCGGCCTACGACAACCAGGGCTGGGACACCGGCCAGGGCCAGTACGCGGCGGCCGTGCAGAGCGGCCCGTACGCGGGCGTGGACCCTTACACCCAGCAGCCCGCAGCGGGCTACCCGGGTGAGGCCCCCGACCTCTACAGCACGGAAGACGCCTACGCGCCGCCACAGCCCCCGGGTCGGCGTCACCTGGAGCCGGAGCCCGTCGAGGAGCCGGAGCCCGCGGAGGAGCCGGAGAGCGACCTGCTCACCGCTGGTGGAGGCCGTGACGGCGACGACGGGGAGGGGGACGACGACGGCGACGGCCGCCGGGGCGGCCGCTCCAAGGGCGACAAGCCCAAGAAGCGCAGCGGCACGGCCTGCCTGGTCGCCGCAGTCGTCATCCTCGGCGTGGTCGGCGGTGGCGGCTACTACGGCTACAACTACATCAAGGCCAGGTTCAGCTCGGCCGAGGACTTCGCGGGCGAGGGCAGCGGCGAGATCGTCGAGGTCGAGATCCCCAAGGGCTCGGGCCTCATGCAGATGGGCCTGATCCTCAAGAAGGCGGGCGTCGTCGCCAGCGGGCAGGCGTTCGTCGACGCCGCGTCCAAGCTCCCTCCGGGCAAGGCCATCCAGGCCGGTGTCTACCCGCTCCGGAAGGAGATGTCGGCCGCGTCCGCGGTCGAGGTGATGAGCGACCCCTCGAAGCTGAACGTGATCACGGTCACCGAAGGCATGCGCAACAGTGCGGTGTACGCGGCGATCGACAAGAAGCTGGGCCAGCAGGAGGGCACCACCGCCGAGATCGCCAAGCGCGAGATCAAGAACCTCGGCCTGCCCGCCTGGGCGAACAACAACCCGAAGCTGATCGACCCGCTCGAGGGCTTCCTGTATCCGGCGCGCTACGACCTCAGCAAGGAGAGCACCCCCGACTCCCTGCTCAAGCAGATGGTCAAGAACGCGACCGACAAGTACACGGAGCTGGGCCTCGAGGGCAAGGCCAAGGAGCTGGGCCTGGAGAATCCGCTCCAGGTGGTCACGGTCGCCAGCCTCGTCAACGCCGAGGGCAAGAACCACGACGACTTCCGGAAGATGGCCGAGGTGGTCTACAACCGCCTCAAGAAGACCAACGACGTCACGAACCAGAAGCTCCAGTTCGACTCGACGTACAACTACGTCAAGAACCAGAGCGAGATCAACTTCAACCTGAAGGAAGCCCAGGCCTTCGACCACCCCTACAACACGCACTTCGTCAGGGGACTGCCCACCGGGCCGATCGACAATCCGGGCCTGGACGCGCTGACCGCTACGCTCAACCCGGACCACGGTGGCTGGATGTTCTTCGTGTCGGTCGACGGCAAGACCACGACCTTCACCAAGACCTACGAAGAGCACACCAAGCTGGCCAACGAGTTCCAGGAACGGCAGAAGCAGAAGAACGGCGGATAGCAGGACATGTCACGCATAAGGGCCGCGGTGTTGGGTTCGCCCATCGAGCACTCCCTCTCACCAGTGCTGCACCGCGCCGCTTATCAGGAGCTCGGCCTCGACGACTGGTCGTACGACCGCTTCGAGATCGACGAGGCCGCGCTCCCGGAGTTCGTGGCAGGACTCGGCCCCGAGTGGGCCGGGCTCTCCCTGACCATGCCGCTCAAGCGGGCGATCATCCCGCTGCTCGACGGCATCAGTGACACGGCCGCCTCCGTCGAGACGGTCAACACCGTCGTCCTCACCGAGGACGGCCGGCGCCTCGGCGACAACACCGACATCCCCGGCATCGTCGCCGCGCTCCACGAGCGCGGCGTCGAGAAGGTGTCCTCCGCGGCCGTCCTCGGCGCCGGCGCAACGGCTTCCTCGGCGCTCGCCGCGCTCGCGCGGATCTGCTCCGGGGAGGTCACGGCGTACGTCCGCTCGGCGGCCCGGGCGGACGAGATGCGGCAGTGGGGCGAGCGGCTCGGCGTGCCCGTCCGCACGGCCGACTGGTCCGCGGCGGCCGAGGCGCTGTCCGCGCCCCTGGTGATCGCCACCACTCCGGCCGGTACGACCGACGCCCTGGCGGCGTCCGTACCCGAAGGGGCGGGCACCCTCTTCGACGTCCTCTACGACCCCTGGCCCACCGCGCTGGCCGCGGCCTGGTCGCGGCAGGGCGGCCAGGTCCTCGGCGGACTCGACCTCCTCGTCCACCAGGCCGTGCTCCAGGTCGAGCGGATGACGGGCCGCACCCCGGGGCCGCTCGCCGCCATGAGGGCCGCCGGAGAGCGGGCGCTCGCCGCCCGTTAGGCTTTCCGCCTGCATATTCACAGGGGGCGGCATGGACGGGAACAGCACGGACCAGGTACTCGCGTCGAAGTGGGACCTCCCCTTCGTCGTCTTCAGCATGATCAGAGTGGCGTTCGGCACCCTGCCCCTGTGGGCCAAGGCGCTCATCCTCGGACTCTTCGCTTCCGTCGTCCTCTGGTACGGGATCACCTGGCAGCGCGAGCGCGGCCGGCGGGCCCGCTGACGCCTCAGGCGTCCGATAGCTGGACCGGGGCCCGAGAAACCCCTCCGGACGTGGGAGGATCGGGTGAGGCGGGTCCGGGCCGCGCACCCGATCGCGCCGTCGCTGTACCAGGCGCGAGCATGAGGAGCATCGTTGAGCAGGTTGCGTTGGCTGACCGCAGGAGAGTCGCACGGACCGGCACTGGTCGCGACGCTGGAGGGCCTTCCCGCCGGCGTCCCGGTCACCACCGAGCTGGTGGCCGATCACCTGGCCCGGCGCCGGCTCGGCTATGGCCGCGGTGCCCGCATGAAGTTCGAGCAGGACGAGATCACCTTCCTCGGCGGCGTCCGCCACGGGCTGTCCCAGGGCGGCCCGGTCGCGGTCATGATCGGCAACACCGAGTGGCCCAAGTGGGAGACGGTCATGTCGGCCGACCCGGTCGACCCCTCGCTGCTGAAGGAGACCGGCCGCAACGCGCCGCTGACCCGTCCGCGCCCCGGCCACGCCGACCTCGCGGGCATGCAGAAGTACGGCTTCGACGAGGCCAGGCCGATCCTGGAGCGCGCCAGCGCCCGTGAGACCGCCGCCCGCGTCGCCCTCGGCGCCGTCGCCCGTTCCTTCATCAAGGAGGTCGCGGGCATCGAGATCGTCTCGCACGTGGTGGAACTGGCCGCGGCCAAGGCCCCCTACGGCGTCTACCCGACCCCCGCCGACGTCGACAAGCTCGACGCCGACCCGGTGCGCTGCCTGGACGCCGACGCGTCGAAGGCGATGGTCGCGGAGATCGACCAGGCCCACAAGGACGGCGACACCCTCGGCGGTGTCGTCGAGGTGCTGGCCTACGGCGTTCCGGTCGGCCTCGGTTCGCACGTCCACTGGGACCGCCGGCTCGACGCGCGCCTCGCCGCCGCCCTCATGGGCATCCAGGCCATCAAGGGCGTCGAGGTCGGCGACGGCTTCGAGCTCGCCCGCGTGCCCGGCTCCAAGGCGCACGACGAGATCGTCTCCACGCCCGAGGGCATCAAGCGCACCTCCGGCCGCTCCGGCGGCACCGAGGGCGGACTGACCACCGGCGAACTGCTGCGCGTACGCGCCGCGATGAAGCCCATCGCGACCGTTCCGCGCGCGCTGGCGACCGTCGACGTGGCCACGGGAGAGGCGGCCGTGGCCCACCACCAGCGCTCCGACGTGTGCGCCGTGCCTGCCGCCGGCATCGTCGCCGAGGCGATGGTCGCCCTCGTGCTGGCCGACGCCGTCGTCGAGAAGTTCGGCGGCGACTCGGTCCCCGAGACCCGTCGCAACGTCCGGTCCTACCTCGACAACCTGCAGATCCGGTGACGGCCGGACCGCTCGTCGTCCTCGTCGGGCCCATGGGGTCCGGCAAGTCCACGGTGGGGGCGCTGCTCGCCGAGCGGCTCGGCGTCCCCTACCGGGACACCGACGCCGACATCGTCCTGGCCCAGGGCCGGGAGATCTCCGACATCTTCGTCGACGAGGGCGAGCCGTACTTCCGTGAGCTGGAGCGGCAGGCGGTCTCCGCCGCCGTCGCCGGGCACACCGGAGTCCTCGCCCTCGGCGGCGGCGCCGTCCTCGACGAGGGCACCCGCGCGCTGCTGGCCGGCCTGCCCGTCGCCTATCTGTCGATGGACGTCGAGGAAGCCGTGCGGCGCGTGGGCCTCGGCGCCGCCCGCCCGCTGCTCGCCGTCAACCCGCGCCGCCAGTGGCGCGAGCTGATGGACGCCCGGCGCCCCCTGTACACCGAAGTCGCGCGCGTCGTGGTGGCCACCGACGACCGCACCCCCGAAGAGGTCGCCCAGGCGGTCCTCGACGCTCTGGAGTTGAAGGACGTATGACAGACCAGGTGACGCGGATCCACGTCGGCGAGAGCGCCGGACACGACGCGTACGACGTGTTGGTCGGGCGGCAGCTGCTCGGCGAGCTCGGCTCCCTGATCGGTACGAAGGCCCAGCGGGTCGCCGTGATCCACCCCGAGGCGCTGGCCTCGACCGGAGAGGCGCTGCGCGACGACCTGGCCGAGCAGGGCTACGAGGCGGTCGCCATCCAGGTGCCGAACGCCGAGGAGGCCAAGACGATCGAGGTCGCGGCCTACTGTTGGAAGGCCCTGGGCCAGTCCGGCTTCACCCGCACCGACGTGATCGTCGGTGTCGGCGGGGGAGCCACCACCGACCTCGCGGGCTTCGTCGCGGCCAGCTGGCTGCGCGGCGTGCGCTGGGTCGCCGTACCGACCACCGTCCTCGCGATGGTGGACGCTGCGGTCGGCGGCAAGACCGGCATCAACACCGCCGAGGGCAAGAACCTGGTGGGCGCCTTCCACCCGCCGGCCGGTGTGCTCTGCGACCTGGCGGCACTGGACTCGCTGCCGGTCAACGACTACGTCAGCGGCCTCGCAGAGATCATCAAGGCCGGCTTCATCTCCGACCCGGTGATCCTCGACCTGATCGAGGAGGACCCGGCGGCGGCGCGTACGCCCGAGGGCCCGCACACCGCCGAGCTCATCGTGCGCTCCATCCAGGTCAAGGCCGACGTGGTCTCCAGCGACCTCAAGGAGTCGGGGCTGCGCGAGATCCTCAACTACGGCCACACCCTCGCGCACGCCATCGAGAAGAACGAGCGCTACAAGTGGCGGCACGGCGCGGCCGTGTCCGTCGGCATGGTCTTCGCCGCCGAGCTCGGCCGGCTCGCGGGCCGCCTCGACGACGCGACGGCCGACCGGCACAAGGCGGTCCTCGCCTCGGTCGGGCTGCCGCTGACCTATCGCGGCGACCAGTGGTCCAAGCTGCTCCAGACCATGCAGGTCGACAAGAAGTCCCGCGGCAACCTGCTGCGCTTCATCGTCCTGGACGGGCTGGCCAAGCCGACCGTCCTGGAGGGCCCCGACCCGGCGCACCTGGTCGCCGCCTACGGCGAGGTGTCGGCGTGAGCCGCCCCGTCCTCGTGCTGAACGGCCCGAACCTGGGCCGGCTCGGCTCGCGCGAGCCCGATGTGTACGGGGCCACCTCGTACGCGGGTTTGGTGGAGAGCTGCCGCTCGCTGGGCGAGGAGCTCGGCTTCGACGTCGAGGTCCGCGAGACCAACGACGAGGGCGAGTTGATCCGCTGGCTGCACGAGGCGGCGGACGGAAAGATCCCCGTGGTCATCAACCCGGGGGCCTTCACCCACTACTCGTACGCCATGCGGGACGCGGCCGCGCAGCGCACGGCGCCGCTGATCGAGGTGCACATCTCGAACCCGTACGCCCGCGAGGAGTTCCGGCACACCTCGGTCATCGCGGCCGTGGCGACCGGTACGGTGGCGGGCTTCGGCATCGGTTCGTACCGGCTGGCGCTGCGCGCACTGGCGGACGAGATCTCCGCCTGACACCCTGCCTGACGGTGCTGGTGGACGGCCGGACCCCGGCAGTCATATAACGTTCTCGCATCAGTCGCCGGAACGAGACGGAGTGGCAGCGGATGCAGCACGGAGTGGGGGGCGGGGGCGCGGGCTGGGGGCAGCCGGGACCGCGTCCGTCGGCGCCCCCGCAGCCGCCGATACCCCCGGCGCAGGGCTGGCCGGGTTCGCCCCCGCCGCAGTCTCCGCCCCAGCCGCCCCACCAGCCTCATCAGCCACCCCACCAGCATCATCAGCACCATCAGTCGCAGCCGGTGCCCGCCGTTCCGGAGGCCACCGGGCACATCCCGTTGCCTCCCGCAGTGCCGGGCACCGGCGGGGCGGTCCTCGCCGTCCTGCTGATCGGCCCGGCCGGCGCCGGTAAGACCACCGTCGCCCGGCACTGGGCCAGCACCCGGCCCGTGCCGACCGCCCACGTCAGCCTGGACGACGTCCGCGAGTGGGTGTGCTCCGGCTTCGCGGACCCCCAGGCGGGCTGGAACGAACACTCCGAGGCCCAGTACCGGCTCGCCCGCCGCACCTGCGGCTTCGCCGCCCGCAACTACCTGGCGAACGGCATCTCCTGCATCCTGGACGACGCCGTCTTCCCGGACCGGCCCGTGGTCGGGCTGGGCGGCTGGAAGCGGCACGTGGGCCCCACGCTGCTGCCGGTCGTGCTGCTGCCCGGCTTGGAGATCGTCCTGGAGCGCAACGCGGCCCGTTCCGGCAACCGCCGGCTCTCCGACGAGGAAGTCGCGCGGATCCACGGCAGGATGGCCGGCTGGTACGGCTCCGGACTGCCGATCATCGACAACTCCCACCTGGACATCGAAGGCACCGCACGCGCCCTCGACGAGGCCCTGGCCCGGGCCCTCTCGGCCCCCGGCGGCCGGCCCGGGTAGCCGGGGGGCGTCGCCTCCGGGCGCCTCTCGCGGTCCGGCCGGGCCCGGGCCCGTCCGGACGCGCTCGCCGGGCCGGATCGGCGGGGCGCTCGTACGCTCGAAGACATGTCAGACGTGTACGCCGCCCGCCGGGACCTGCTTCGCGACCGATGTGTCGCCGCGGGGAGCGCCGCCGCACTGATCACGCGTCCGGCGAACGTCCGCTACCTCTCCGGGGCGTCCCCGCTCGATGCGGTGCTGCTCGTCGGCCCCACCGAGGACATGCTGTTCTGCGCCGGCGCACCCACCGGCGAGGCGGACGAGGGCCGCCTCGATGAGCACCTGGACGTGACCGTCCTGGGCAGCCCCGGTGGTGACCCGGCCGTCGCGGCCGCCGATCTGGCCGCCTCCCTGCGGGCCGACTCGCTCGCGGTGGAGGAACACCACCTCACCGTCGGCCGCCACCGGGCCCTGCGCTCCGTCGCGCCCAAACTGCGCCTCGCGGACCTCGGTACGGCCGTGGAGCAGCAGCGCCTCGTCAAGGACGAGGAGGAGATCGCCTGCCTGCGGATCGCCGCCGAGATCGCCGACCAGGCCCTCGGGGAGCTGCTGGAGTCGATCCTCGTCGGGCGCACCGAGCGGCACCTCGCCCTGGAACTGGAGCGGCGGCTCGTCGACCACGGGGCGGACGGCCCCGCCTTCCCGACCTCCGTCGGCACCGGCCCGCACTCCGGCCGCTCCCGGCACCGGCCCTCCGACCGCAGGGTGGAGGAGGGTGACTTCCTCACGGTCTGTCTGGGCGCCAACTACCGCGGCTACCGTTGCGAGATCGGGCGGACCTTCGTGATCGGCACCAGTCCGGCAGACTGGCAGATCGAGCTGTACGACCTCGTCTTCACCGCCCAGCGGGCCGGGCGCGAGGCCCTGCTGCCCGGGGCCGCGTACCGGGACGTGGACCATGCCGCACGCTCCGTCCTGGACTCCGCAGGCCACTCGGAAGCCCTCGCTCCGTGGACCGGACACGGCGTGGGCCTCGAAATCGACGAGGACCCGCAGCTTGCACCTACGGCAATGGGTAAACTGGACGCTTGCGTGCCGGTCACCGTCGAACCGGGGGTTCACCTCCCGGGCCGGGGAGGTGTCCGGATCGATGACACGCTCGTCGTGCGCCCCGAGGCGGACGGCGGTCCCGAGCTACTCACCATTACGACCAAGGAGCTGCTCGCGCTCTAGCCGGCTCTGCCGGGCTGTGCGCGCACCCGTGGTCTTCCAGTGCAGGAGATTCCGCAACCGTGGCTTCCACGAACGACCTCAAGAACGGCATGGTGCTCAAGCTCGACGGTGACCAGCTCTGGTCCGTCGTCGAGTTCCAGCACGTCAAGCCCGGCAAGGGCCCGGCCTTCGTGCGCACCAAGCTCAAGCACGTGCTCTCCGGCAAGGTCGTCGACAAGACGTTCAACGCCGGCACGAAGGTCGAGACGGCCACCATCGACCGCCGTGACATGCAGTTCTCTTACATGGACGGCGAGTACTTCGTCTTCATGGACATGACCACCTTCGACCAGCTGATGGTGGACAAGAAGGCTGTCGGCGACGCCGCCAACTTCCTGATCGAGGGCTTCACCGCCTCTGTCGCCCAGCACGAGGGCGAGGTGCTCTACGTCGAGCTCCCGGCCGCGGTCGAGCTCAAGATCGAGCACACCGACCCGGGCGTCCAGGGCGACCGCTCCACCGGTGGCACCAAGCCCGCCACCCTGGAGACCGGCTACGAGATCCAGGTCCCGCTCTTCGTCACCACCGGCGAGACGGTCAAGGTCGACACCCGCACCAGCGACTACCTCGGCCGGAAGAGCAACTAACCCGTGGCTGCTCGGAGCAATGCGCGCAAGCGCGCCTTCCAGATCCTTTTCGAGGCCGACCAGCGCGGGGTGCCCGTACGCGAGGTCCTCGCGGACTGGATCCGCCACGCGCGGTCGGACGACCGGCAGCCGCCGGTCAGCGCCTTCACGATGGATCTCGTCGAGGGTTACGCCGACAAGGTGAACCGCATCGACGATCTGATCATCACCTACGCCGTGGACTGGGACCTCGACCGCATGCCGGTCGCCGACCGGAACATCCTGCGGCTCGGTGCCTACGAGCTGATCTGGGTGGACGACACCCCGGACGCCGTGGCCATCGACGAGGCCGTCCAGCTGGCCAAGGAGTTTTCGACGGACGAGTCCCCCTCGTTCGTGAACGGGCTGCTGGCCCGCTTCAAGGACCTGAAGCCGAGCCTGCGGCGCAGCGAGAGCTGACCGCACGGACCGGCACCGGCACCGCCGTACGGAAGGGCCCGCAACGCACGCGTTGCGGGCCCTTCCGTACGCGGGGCTCCGTGTGCGGGGCGGGATGCAGGACGAAAAAACCGGTGGGCGCCGGACCCCCGCAAGGGTCCGGCGCCCACCGGTAAACGTTTCTGCTGGTCCCGAGCCCGAGACTCAGAGCTCCTCGTGCGCCACCGCGCGACGGGCGTCCGCGTCCAGCACGCCCCAGCTGATCAGCTGCTCGGTCAGGACCGAGGGGGACTGGTCGTAGATCACGGCCAGGGTGCGCAGGTCGTCCTGGCGGATCGACAGCACCTTGCCGTTGTAGTCGCCGCGCTGGCTCTGGATGGTCGCCGCGTAACGCTGGAGCGGACCGGCCTTCTCGGCGGGGACGCCCGCCAGGCGCTCCAGGTCGAGACGCAGCTTCGGCGGCGGCTCGGCAGCCCCGCCGGGAGTCGTACCCGGAAGCAGTTCCTGCACCGGAACCCCGTAGAAGTCCGCCAGCTCGGCAAGACGCTGGACGGTCACGGCGCGGTCCCCGCGCTCGTAAGAACCGACCACCACGGCCTTCCACCGACCCTGGGACTTCTCCTCGACACCGTGGAGGGAAAGGCCCTGCTGGGTGCGGATGGCGCGGAGCTTGGCCCCGAGCTGTTTGGCGTATTCGCTGGACATAACGCTCCCGGACGCTGTGACGCTGTGACTGGTGGACACTGCGACTACGTAACTACGTGCGGCTCCGCCGCGCGGCTGGTAACTCACTGTGAGGTTACGCAGCGTTACTTGGATGCGTCAAGCCGAATGGTCTTCGTCGCCCCCCTGGGGGTCCGTTCCAGCAGCCCTGTGAGAGCCATTCCGTACCGGCCGGGTCCGAGCCACCGGCCTCTCCCTGGTACCGTGTGAGACGTACATCAGACGTCCTTTAAGGTCCGTCCCGTGAGGCGGAGAAGGAGGTCCTTTTCATGGACACCCAGCAGAACGCCGATTCCATGCGTCCCGTACTCGAAGCGCAGGACATCGCGCGGGTCCTGACCCGCATTGCCCACGAGATCGTCGAACGCGCCAAGGGCGCCGACGACGTGGTGCTCCTCGGCATCCCCACCCGCGGCGTCTTCCTCGCCCGCCGGCTGGCCGCCAAGCTCGAAGAGATCACCAGTACGAAGATCCCGGTCGGCTCCCTCGACATCACCATGTACCGCGACGACCTGCGGATGAAGCCCGCCCGCGCGATCGGCCGCACCGAGATCCCCGGCGACGACCTCGACGGCCGCCTCGTCGTCCTCGTCGACGACGTGCTCTTCTCCGGACGCACCATCCGCGCCGCCCTCGACGCCCTCGGCGACCTCGGCCGCCCCCGCGCCGTGCAGCTCGCGGTCCTCGTCGACAGGGGCCACCGCGAACTGCCGATCCGCGCCGACTACGTCGGCAAGAACCTCCCCACGTCGCTGCGGGAGACCGTCAAGGTCCAGCTCCAGGAGGAGGACGGCCGTGACGCCGTGCTGCTCGGCCAGCGGACCGCCCAGGCAGCAGGCCAGTAGACCGTTCGAGTGACGGGCCCCGACCGGGCCCGCGCCGAGGCCTGCCCTGCCCTGACCGCTCGCACCTCCGCCCGTCAGTCCGCCTGCCCTCCAGACCTACGGAGCCATCCAGATGAAGCGCCACCTCATCTCGGCCGCCGACCTCACGCGCGACGACGCCGTCCTGATCCTCGACACCGCCGAGGAGATGGCCCGTGTCGCGGACCGGCCGATCAAGAAGCTGCCCACCTTGCGCGGCCTCACCGTCGTCAACCTCTTCTTCGAGGACTCCACCCGCACCCGGATCTCCTTCGAGGCGGCCGCCAAGCGGCTCTCAGCCGACGTCATCAACTTCTCCGCGAAGGGTTCGTCCGTTTCCAAGGGCGAATCCCTGAAGGACACCGCCCTCACCCTGGAGGCCATGGGCGCCGACGCGGTCGTCATCCGCCACCACGCCTCCGGCGCCCCCTACCGGCTCGCGACCTCCGGCTGGATCGACTCCGCCGTCGTCAACGCCGGCGACGGCACCCACGAGCACCCCACCCAGGCCCTGCTGGACGCCTTCACCATGCGCCGCCGCCTGGTCGGCCGCGACGCCGGCCTCGGCAAGGACCTGAACGGCCGCCGGATCACCATCGTCGGCGACGTCCTGCACAGCCGCGTGGCCCGCTCCAACGTCCACCTGCTGCACACCCTCGGCGCCGAGGTCACCCTGGTGGCCCCGCCCACCCTCGTCCCGATCGGCGTGGAGACCTGGCCCTGCGAGGTCTCGTACAACCTCGACGAGGTGCTGCCGAAGTCCGATGCGGTGATGATGCTGCGTGTGCAGCGCGAACGCATGAACGCCGCCTTCTTCCCGACCGAGCGCGAGTACTCCCGCCGGTACGGGCTCGACGGCGACCGCATGGCGAAGATGCCCGAGCACGCCATCGTGATGCACCCCGGCCCAATGAACCGCGGCATGGAGATCACCGCCCAGGTCGCCGACTCCGACCGCTGCACGGCCGTCGAGCAGGTCGCCAACGGCGTCTCCACCCGGATGGCCGTCCTGTACCTGTTGCTCGGAGGCTCCCAGCCCGCCGTCACGACCACCCCCGCCGCCCCCGCCCGTACCGAGGAGAGCAAGTAATCATGAGCAAGATCCTTATCCGTGGCGCGAAGGTACTCGGCGGCGAGGCGCAGGACGTCCTGATCGACGGCGAGACCATCGCCGAGGTCGGCCAGGACCTGTCCGCCGACGGCGCGACCGTCATCGAAGCCGAGGGACAGGTCCTCCTCCCCGGCCTCGTCGACCTGCACACCCACCTGCGCGAGCCCGGCCGCGAGGACTCCGAGACCGTCCTCACCGGCACCCGCGCCGCCGCCTCCGGCGGCTACACCGCCGTGTTCGCCATGGCGAACACCTTCCCGGTCGCCGACACCGCCGGCGTCGTCGAGCAGGTCTGGCGCCTGGGCAAGGAGTCCGGCTACTGCGACGTGCAGCCCATCGGCGCCGTCACCGTCGGCCTGGAGGGCAAGCAGCTCTCCGAGCTGGGCGCCATGCACGAGTCCGCCGCCCGCGTCACCGTCTTCTCCGACGACGGCAAGTGCGTGGACGACGCCGTGATCATGCGCCGCGCCCTGGAGTACGTGAAGGCCTTCGGCGGCGTCGTCGCCCAGCACGCCCAGGAGCCCCGCCTCACCGAGGGCGCCCAGATGAACGAGGGCATCGTCTCCGCGGAACTCGGTCTCGGCGGCTGGCCGGCCGTCGCCGAGGAGTCGATCATCGCCCGCGACGTCCTGCTCGCCGAGCACGTCGGCTCCCGCGTCCACATCTGCCACCTCTCCACCGCCGGCTCCGTCGAGATCGTCCGCTGGGCCAAGTCCCGCGGCATCGACGTCACCGCCGAGGTCACCCCGCACCACCTCCTCCTCACCGAGGAGCTCGTGCGCTCGTACAACGCGGTCTACAAGGTCAACCCGCCGCTGCGCACCGAGCGCGACGTGCTGGCCCTGCGCGAGGCGCTTGCCGACGGCACGATCGACATCGTCGCCACCGACCACGCCCCGCACCCGCACGAGGACAAGGACTGCGAGTGGGCCGCCGCCGCCATGGGCATGGTCGGCCTGGAGACCGCGCTCTCCGTCGTCCAGCAGACGATGGTCGAGACCGGACTGCTCGACTGGGTGGGCGTCGCCGAGCGGATGTCCTTCGCTCCGGCGCGCATCGGCAGTCTCGAGAACCACGGCCGTCCCGTCTCGGCAGGTGAACCCGCGAACCTGACCTTGGTCGATACCTCGTACCGTGGTGTCGTGGACCCCGCACACTTCGCCTCCCGCAGCCGCAACACGCCTTACGAGGGCCGTGAGCTGCCGGGGCGCGTCACTCATACCTTCCTGCGGGGCCGGGCAACGGTCGTGGACGGGAAACTGGCGTGACACCTGCAGTAATCCAACTGGCCGCCGAGGCCGCCGAACGACAGTCGGCGGAGGTGACCCAGTTCGGCGCCCGCATCGCGTGGGTGATCGGCCTGGTCGTCTTCATTGCGTTCGTGTACTGGCTGATGCGGCAGGGCTGGAAATGGCGAGGGGCCCTGCAGAACGATCTGCCTGAGCTCCCCGCCGCCCCCGACGGCCTCCCCGAGCACCGACTGGCGCTGGTCGGCCGGTACCACGGGTCCACCACCGCCGGGCAGTGGCTCGACCGGATCGTCGCCCACGGTCTGGGCCTGCGCAGCCGGGTCGAGCTCACGCTCACCGACGCGGGCCTCGACGTGGTCCGACCGGGGGCGGGCGACTTCTTCGTACCGGCCGCGCAGCTGCGCGGCGCCCGCCTCGACAAGGGAATCGCGGGCAAGGTACTCACCGAGGGCGGTCTGCTCGTCGTCACCTGGGCGCACGGCGACAAGCTGATCGACTCCGGATTCCGCTCCGACCGCGCGGCCGAACACGCCGCCTGGGTCGAAGCCATCAATCTCATGAACTCATCCATCACGACGGAAGGCGCCGAACGATGACGACCTCCACCAGGGGAGCAGCCAAAGCTCCCGCCGTACTCGTCCTGGAGGACGGTCGGATCTTCCGCGGCCGCGCCTACGGCGCTGTGGGGGAGACCTTCGGCGAGGCCGTGTTCTCCACCGGCATGACCGGATACCAGGAGACCCTCACCGACCCGTCGTACCACCGGCAGGTCGTCGTGATGACCGCCCCCCACGTGGGCAACACGGGCGTCAACGACGAGGACCCCGAGTCCTCCCGCATCTGGGTGGCCGGCTACGTCGTGCGCGACCCCGCCCGCGTCCCCTCCAACTGGCGCTCCCGGCGCTCGCTGGACGAGGAGCTCGCGCAGCAGGGCGTCGTCGGGATCTCCGGCATCGACACCCGCGCCCTCACCCGCCACCTGCGCGAGCGCGGCGCCATGCGCGTCGGCATCTTCTCGGGCGAGGCCTGGGTCGGCATCCGCGACGAGGCCCTGCTGGCCAAGGTCCAGTCGCAGCCGCAGATGAAGGGCGCGAACCTCTCCGCCGAGGTCGCCACCAAGGAGGCGTACGTCGTCCCCGCGATCGGCGAGAAGCGCTTCACCGTCGCCGCCGTCGACCTCGGCATCAAGGGCATGACCCCGCACCGGATGGCCGAGCGCGGCATCGAGGTGCACGTGCTGCCCGCCACCGCCACGGTCGAGGACGTCTACGCGGTCAACCCCGACGGCGTGTTCTTCTCCAACGGCCCGGGCGACCCGGCCACCGCAGACGGTCCCGTCGCCGTCATGCAGGGCGTGCTGGAGCGCAAGACGCCGCTCTTCGGCATCTGCTTCGGCAACCAGATCCTGGGCCGCGCGCTCGGCTTCGGCACCTACAAGCTGAAGTACGGCCACCGCGGCATCAACCAGCCGGTGCAGGACCGCACCACCGGCAAGGTCGAGATCACCGCGCACAACCACGGCTTCGCCGTCGACGCGCCCCTCGACGGGGTCACCGAGACCCCCTACGGCCGCGCCGAGGTCTCCCACGTCTGCCTGAACGACAACGTCGTCGAAGGCCTCCAGCTGCTCGACCAGCCGGCCTTCAGCGTCCAGTACCACCCCGAGGCGGCCGCCGGCCCGCACGACGCCGCGTACCTCTTCGACCGCTTCACGTCTTTGATGGAAACCGCCCTGATGGAGGCCGAGCGTGCCTAAGCGCACCGATATCCAGTCCGTCCTGGTCATCGGCTCCGGCCCGATCGTCATCGGACAGGCCGCCGAGTTCGACTACTCCGGCACCCAGGCCTGCCGCATCCTCAAGGCCGAGGGCCTGCGGGTCATCCTGGTGAACTCCAACCCCGCGACGATCATGACCGACCCGGAGATCGCCGACGCCACGTACGTCGAGCCGATCACCCCCGAGTTCGTCGAGAAGATCATCGCCAAGGAGCGCCCCGACGCGCTCCTGCCCACCCTCGGCGGCCAGACCGCGCTCAACACCGCCATCTCCATGCACGAGCAGGGCGTGCTGGAGAAGTACGGCGTCGAGCTCATCGGCGCCAACGTCGAGGCCATCAACAAGGGCGAGGACCGCGACCTCTTCAAGGGCGTCGTCGAGGCCGTCAAGGCCAAGATCGGCTACGGCGAGTCCGCCCGCTCGGTCATCTGCCACACCATGGACGACGTCATCAAGGGCGTCGACACCCTCGGCGGCTACCCCGTCGTCGTCCGCCCCTCCTTCACCATGGGCGGCGCCGGCTCCGGCTTCGCCCACGACGAGGACGAGCTGCGCCGCATCGCCGGCCAGGGCCTCACGCTCTCCCCGACCACCGAGGTGCTCCTGGAGGAGTCCATCCTCGGCTGGAAGGAGTACGAGCTGGAGCTGATGCGCGACACCAAGGACAACGTGGTCGTCGTCTGCTCCATCGAGAACTTCGACCCGATGGGCGTCCACACCGGTGACTCGATCACCGTCGCCCCGGCGATGACCCTGACCGACCGCGAGTACCAGCGCCTGCGCGACATCGGCATCGCGATCATCCGCGAGGTCGGCGTCGACACCGGCGGCTGCAACATTCAGTTCGCGATCGACCCGACCGACGGCCGCGTCATCGTCATCGAGATGAACCCGCGCGTCTCGCGCTCCTCGGCCCTCGCGTCGAAGGCCACCGGCTTCCCGATCGCCAAGATCGCCGCCAAGCTGGCCATCGGCTACACGCTCGACGAGGTCCCCAACGACATCACCGAGCAGACCCCGGCCTCCTTCGAGCCGTCCCTCGACTACGTCGTCGTCAAGGCCCCGCGCTTCGCCTTCGAGAAGTTCCCGCTGGCCGACGCCACCCTCACCACGACCATGAAGTCGGTCGGCGAGGCCATGGCCATCGGCCGCAACTTCACCGAGGCCCTCCAGAAGGCCCTGCGCTCCCTGGAGAAGAAGGGCTCGCAGTTCACCTTCGTCGGCCCCACCGGCGACAAGGACGAGCTGCTGCGCACCGCGGTCCGCCCGACCGACGGCCGCATCAACACCGTCATGCAGGCCATCCGCGCCGGCGCCACCCAGGAAGAGGTCTTCGAGTTCACGAAGATCGACCCCTGGTTCGTCGACCAGCTCTTCCTCATCAAGGAGATCGCGGACGAGCTGACCGCCGCCGAGAAGCTCGGCCCCGAGCTGCTCGCCGAGGCCAAGCGCCACGGCTTCTCCGACGCCCAGATCGCCGAGATCCGCGGCCTGCGCGAGGACGTCGTCCGCGAGGTCCGGCACGCCCTCGGCGTCCGCCCGGTCTACAAGACGGTCGACACCTGCGCCGCCGAGTTCGCCGCCAAGACCCCGTACTTCTACTCCTCGTACGACGAGGAGTCCGAGCTCGCGCCCCGCACTAAGCCCGCGGTGATCATCCTGGGCTCCGGCCCGAACCGCATCGGCCAGGGCATCGAGTTCGACTACTCCTGCGTCCACGCCTCCTTCGCCCTCAGCGACGCCGGCTACGAGACCGTGATGGTCAACTGCAACCCGGAGACCGTCTCCACCGACTACGACACCTCCGACCGCCTGTACTTCGAGCCGCTGACGCTCGAGGACGTGCTGGAGATCGTCCACGCCGAGTCGCTGGCCGGCCCCATCGCCGGTGTCGTCGTCCAGCTCGGCGGCCAGACCCCCCTCGGTCTCGCCCAGGCCCTCAAGGACAACGGCGTCCCCGTCGTCGGCACCTCTCCGGAGGCCATCCACGCCGCCGAGGACCGCGGCGCCTTCGGCCAGGTCCTCGCCGACGCGGGCCTGCCGGCCCCCAAGCACGGCACCGCCACCACCTTCGCGGGTGCGAAGGCGATCGCCGACGAGATCGGCTACCCGGTCCTGGTCCGCCCGTCCTACGTGCTCGGCGGCCGCGGCATGGAGATCGTCTACGACGAGGCCCGCCTCGAGTCGTACATCGCCGAGTCCACCGAGATCTCCCCGACCCGCCCCGTGCTGGTCGACCGGTTCCTCGACGACGCGATCGAGATCGACGTGGACGCCCTCTACGACGGCCACGAGCTCTACCTCGGCGGCGTCATGGAGCACATCGAGGAAGCCGGCATCCACTCCGGCGACTCGGCCTGCGCCCTGCCCCCGATCACCCTCGGCGGCTACGACATCAAGCGCCTGCGCGCCTCCACCGAGGCGATCGCCAAGGGCGTCGGCGTCCGCGGCCTGATCAACATCCAGTTTGCGATGGCCGGGGACATCCTCTACGTCCTGGAGGCCAACCCGCGCGCCTCCCGGACCGTCCCCTTCACCTCGAAGGCCACCGCGGTCCCGCTCGCGAAGGCCGCCGCCCGCATCTCGCTCGGCACCACCATCGCCGAGCTGCGCGCCGAGGGCCTGCTGCCGAAGACCGGCGACGGCGGCACCCTGCCGATCGACGCGCCGATCTCCGTCAAGGAGGCCGTCATGCCGTGGTCGCGCTTCCGCGACATCCACGGCCGCGGCGTGGACACCGTCCTCGGCCCCGAGATGCGCTCCACCGGCGAGGTCATGGGCATCGACGCCGTCTTCGGCACCGCCTACGCCAAGTCGCAGGCCGGCGCCTACGGCCCGCTGCCCACCAAGGGCCGCGCGTTCATCTCCGTCGCCAACCGCGACAAGCGCTCGATGATCTTCCCGGCGCGCGAGCTCGTCGCCCACGGCTTCGAGCTGATGGCCACCTCCGGCACCGCCGAGGTGCTGCGCCGCAACGGCATCAACGTCACCGTGGTGCGCAAGCTCAGCGAGGGCGAGGGCCCGGGCGGCGAGAAGACCATCGTCCAGCTGATCCACGACGGCCAGGTCGACCTGATCGTCAACACCCCGTACGGAACCGGCGGCCGCCTCGACGGCTACGAGATCCGCACGGCGGCCGTGGCCCGCAGCGTCCCCTGCCTGACCACGGTCCAGGCGCTCGCCGCCGCCGTCCAGGGCATCGACGCGCTCAACCGCGGCGACGTGGGCGTGCGCTCCCTCCAGGAGCACGCGGAGCACCTGACCGCAGCCCGCGACTGACGCAGGCCCGCACAGCCAGCCCGGACACGGGGAGGGGGACACCGGTTTCACGACGGGTGTCCCCCTCTTCACGAGCGCAAAGGGATTTTCCGACGATGTACAAAACGTTCTTCAACCTGGTCTTCAAGCGGATGGACCCGGAGCAGGCCCACTACCTGGCCTTCCGCTGGATCCGCCTGGCCGCCCGCACCCCCGTGCTGCGCACCTTCGTCGCGGCCGCCCTGGCCCCGCGCTACGAGGAGCTGCGCACCGAGGCCCTCGGCTTGCGCATGCACGGCCCCTTCGGCCTCGCCGCCGGCTTCGACAAGAACGCCGTCGCCATCGACGGCATGTCGATGCTCGGCTTCGACCACATCGAGATCGGCACGGTCACAGCCGAGCCGCAGCCCGGCAACCCGAAGAAGCGGCTCTTCCGACTCGTGGCGGACCGCGCGCTGATCAACCGCATGGGCTTCAACAACGAGGGCTCGGCGGCCGTGGCGGCCCGCCTGGCGGCCCGTGAGGCCGTCTTCAAGACCGTGGTCGGCGTCAACATCGGCAAGACCAAGGTCGTGCCCGAGGAGGAGGCCGTGGGGGACTACGTCGCCTCCACCGAGCGCCTCGCCCGGCACGCCGACTACCTCGTGGTCAACGTCTCCTCGCCGAACACCCCGGGCCTGCGCAACCTCCAGGCCACCGAGTCGCTGCGCCCGCTGCTGACCGCCGTGCGCGAGGCCGCGGACCGGACGGTGACCGACCGCCGGGTGCCGCTGCTGGTCAAGATCGCCCCCGACCTGGCGGACGAGGACGTCGACGCGGTCGCCGACCTGGCCCTGGAGCTGGGCCTCGACGGCATCATCGCGACGAACACCACCATCGCCCGCGAGGGGCTGGGCCTGAAGTCCGCCCCGGCCCTAGTCAAGGAGACCGGCGGGCTCTCCGGCGCCCCGGTCAAGGAGCGCTCGCTGGAGGTCCTGCGCCGCCTGTACGCCCGCGTGGGGGACCGCCTGGTCCTGGTCGGGGTCGGCGGCATCGAGAACGCCGAGGACGCCTGGCAGCGGATCCTGGCCGGCGCCACGCTGGTCCAGGGCTACAGCGCCTTCATCTACGAGGGCCCGTGCTACGCCCGCGCCATCCACAAGGGCCTCGCCGCGCGCCTGGCCAACAGCCCGTACGCGACGCTCGCCGAAGCGGTGGGCGCCGAGACCCGAAAGGCCACCAAGTGACTGTGACCCCGTTCGGCACCCGCCTGCGCGCGGCGATGGACTCCCGGGGCCCGCTGTGCGTGGGCATCGACCCGCACGCCGCCCTGCTGGCGCAGTGGGGGCTGCAGGACGACATCGCGGGCCTGGAGCGGTTCTCCCGCACGGTCGTCGAGGCGCTCGCCGAGTCGGTGGCGGTCTTCAAGCCCCAGGCGGCCTTCTTCGAGCGGTTCGGCTCGAAGGGCGTGGCCGTCCTGGAGCGGGCCGTCGCGGACGCCCGCGCGGCCGGGACCCTGGTCGTCATGGACGCCAAGCGCGGCGACATCGGCTCCACCATGGCGGCGTACGCCTCGGCCTTCCTGGACCCGGCCTCGCCGCTGTTCTCGGACGCGCTGACGGTCTCCCCGTACCTGGGCTACGGCTCGCTGAAGCCGGCCGTCGACCTGGCCCGGGAGTCGGGCGCGGGCCTGTTCGTCCTGGCGCTGACCTCGAACCCGGAGGGCGCCGAGGTCCAGCGGGCGGTCCGCGAGGACGGCCGGACGATCGGCGCGACGATGCTGGCGCACCTGGCGGCGGAGAACGCGGACGCCGCCCCCATGGGCTCCTTCGGCGCGGTGGTCGGCGCCACGCTGGGCGATCTGTCCTCCTTCGACCTGGACATCAACGGGCCGCTGCTGGCCCCCGGCATCGGCGCGCAGGGCGCGACGGCGGCGGACCTGCCGGGCGTCTTCGGCAAGGCGGTGCGCAACGTCGTCCCGAACGTCTCGCGGGGCGTCCTGAAGCACGGTCCGGACGTGAGCGCCCTGCGCGACTCGGCACGGCGCTTCGCCGACGAGATCCACGAGGCCGTCACCGCGTAATCGCTCGCTCGGGGAGGCCGGCCGCAGCTCCGCGGCACGGCCTCCCGCACTTCTTGGCGAAACTCGAACGCTCTTCATCGGACAAAACCGGGGTATTTTGTCGGTGATGTCCGGTTCAGTGGAGGCTGACCAGGACTTTTCGTCCGTTCTCGCTGACTGGAGCGGTGTTGGCCGCTAGTCTCCGACCAGAGTGAACGTGCAGCGAACGAGTTCATCGCTGTTCGGGAGCTCGCCAGGTGTGGTGCCTTCGGGCAGCCCGCCGGTCCGTATCCGACAGTTCGACATCCGAGGTGACGTAGGCGTGGCTCTTCCGCCCCTTACCCCTGAACAGCGCGCAGCCGCGCTCGAAAAGGCCGCCGCGGCTCGCCGGGAGCGGGCCGAGGTCAAGAATCGACTCAAGCACTCCGGTGCCTCGCTCCAAGAGGTCATCAAGACGGGCCAGGAGAACGACGTCATCGGCAAGATGAAGGTCTCCGCCCTGCTGGAGTCTCTGCCTGGCGTGGGCAAGGTGCGCGCCAAGCAGATCATGGAGCGTCTCGGCATCTCCGAGTCCCGGCGTGTCCGAGGTCTCGGTTCCAACCAGATCGCCTCTCTGGAGCGCGAGTTCGGCAGCACCGGCGCCTGAGGCGTCGACTGAAGTTCTCCCGGCGTTCTCAGGCAGTCCCGAGAACCTGGATAATCGCTCTATGGCAGCAGAGGTTCGTCCGCGGCTGACCGTGCTCTCCGGCCCTTCAGGGGTCGGCAAGAGCACGGTCGTCGCGCATATGCGCAAGGTTCACCCCGAGGTATGGCTCTCGGTGTCGGCCACCACCCGCAAGCCGCGGCCCGGTGAGCGACACGGAGTCCACTACTTCTTCGTCAATGACGACGAGTTCGACAAGCTGATCGCCAACGGCGAGCTGCTGGAGTGGGCCGAGTTCGCGGGCAACCGCTACGGCACTCCCCGCGGCGCGGTGCTGGAACGCCTGGACAACGGCGAGCCGGTACTGTTGGAGATCGATCTCCAGGGCGCGCGACTCGTCCGCGAGTCCAAGCCCGACGCCCAGCTGGTCTTCCTGGCACCGCCGAGCTGGGACGAGCTGGTCCGCCGGCTGACCGGTCGGGGCACCGAATCGGCGGAGGTCATCGAGCGCCGGCTCGCCGCCGCCAAGATCGAGCTCGCTGCCGAGTCCGAGTTCGACACCACCCTGGTCAACACCTCCGTCGAGGACGTAGCCCGTGAGCTGCTAGCCTTGATGGCAGTTGTCTGATCGTTGATCGATGTTTTTGATTCGGTCGATTCCAGGACGGCCCAATCTTTCACCCATCTTCGGAAGGTAGAGCGTGTCCTCTTCCATCACCGCGCCCGAGGGCATCATCAACCCGCCGATCGACGAGCTGCTCGAGGCCACGGACTCGAAGTACAGCCTCGTGATCTACGCGGCCAAGCGCGCGCGTCAGATCAACGCGTACTACTCGCAGCTCGGTGAGGGCCTGCTCGAGTACGTCGGCCCGCTGGTGGACACCCACGTCCACGAGAAGCCGCTTTCGATCGCGCTGCGCGAGATCAACGCTGGTCTGCTGACCTCCGAGGCCATCGAGGCCCCGGCCCAGTAAGGCACCAGAAGTCCTTTCACCACAGGCCCGGCAGAACATCTGCCGGGCCTGTGGTGTGTCATGGGTGGGTACGACGACGATCAGAGCCGAACGCGTCGCAGCCGTCGAAGGGAAGTACGTGGTGGACAAGCCGAAGGTCGTCCTGGGGGTCAGTGGCGGGATCGCCGCCTACAAGGCGTGCGAGCTGCTGCGCCGGCTCACCGAGTCCGGCCACGACGTGCGGGTGGTGCCCACCGCGTCCTCCCTGAACTTCGTGGGGGAGGCCACCTGGTCCGCCCTCTCGGGGAACCCGGCCTCCACCGAGGTCTGGGAATCGGTCCACGAGGTGCCGCACGTGCGCATCGGGCAGTCCGCCGACCTCGTCGTCGTCGCCCCCGCCACGGCCGACATGCTGGCCAAGGCCGCCCACGGGCTCGCCGACGACCTGCTCACGAACACCCTGCTCACCGCCCGCTGTCCGGTGGTCTTCGCCCCCGCCATGCACACCGAGATGTGGGAGCACCCCGCCACCCAGGAGAACGTGGCCACGCTGCGCCGGCGCGGCGCCCTCGTCATCGAGCCCGCCGTCGGCCGGCTCACCGGCAAGGACACCGGCAAGGGGCGGCTGCCCGACCCCGAGGAGATCTTCGATGTCTGTCGCCGGGTCCTGACCCGTGGTGCGGCCGAGCCGGACCTCGCCGGGCGGCACGTGGTGATCAGCGCGGGCGGCACGCGGGAGCCGCTGGACCCGGTCCGCTTCCTCGGCAACCGTTCCTCCGGCAAGCAGGGCTACGCCCTCGCCCGCACCGCCGTCGCCCGCGGGGCCCGGGTCACCCTGGTTTCGGCCAATACCGCGCTGGCCGACCCGGCCGGGGTGGACGTCGTACGTGTGGGGACGGCAGTGCAGCTCCGGGAGGCCGTGCTCAAGGCCGCCGCCGACGCCGACGCCGTGGTGATGGCCGCGGCCGTGGCCGATTTCCGGCCCGCCGAATACGCGAGCGGAAAGATCAAGAAGAAGGACGGACAGGACCCGGCGCCGGTGGCGCTGGTGCGCAATCCGGACGTTCTCGCAGAGATCTCGGCCGATCGGGCCAGAGCCGGACAGGTGGTCGTGGGATTCGCCGCCGAGACCGACGACGTCCTCGCGAACGGCCGCGCCAAGCTCGCCCGAAAGGGCTGTGACCTTCTCGTCGTGAACGAGGTCGGGGAGGCTCGAACCTTTGGTTCTGAGGAGAACGAAGCGGTGATCCTGGCCTCTGATGGCTCTGAGGTCCAGGTTCCCTATGGTCCGAAGGAGGTCTTGGCTGAGGTGATTTGGGACCAGGTGGCCGTCCGGCTCTAGTCGCGACGCGCCTGGCCCGATTCCCCTTCTCCAGATCACCTCTGTGCGTAAGAATGGGAGTGCCGCAGGTCACACGGCTCCCATAAGGCGAGACGGGTGGTCCGGGTAACGGTGGCGACCGATAAACTGCATCCGGAACGTGATCGGGCGCAGCCCCCGATGTGGTTCCGCCAAATGATCAGCCAGCAGCCGCTGCAACCCCAGGGAGCGTTGTGTCCCGTCGTCTGTTCACCTCGGAGTCCGTCACCGAGGGCCACCCCGACAAGATCGCTGACCAGATCAGCGACACGATCCTCGACGCGCTCCTCACCGAGGACCCGACCTCGCGCGTCGCCGTGGAAACCCTCATCACCACGGGTCTCGTGCACATCGCGGGAGAGGTGACGACGAAGGCCTACGCGCCCATCGCGCAGCTCGTCCGGGAGAAGATCCTCGAGATCGGCTACGACTCCTCCAAGAAGGGCTTCGACGGCGCCTCCTGCGGCGTGTCGGTGTCCATCGGAGCCCAGTCCCCGGACATCGCGCAGGGCGTCGACACCGCCTACGAGAAGCGCGTCGAGGGCGACGAGGACGAGCTGGACAAGCAGGGCGCGGGCGACCAGGGCCTGATGTTCGGCTACGCCTGCGACGAGACCCCCGAGCTCATGCCGCTGCCGATCCACATCGCGCACCGGCTGTCCCGCCGGCTCTCCGAGGTCCGCAAGAACGGGACCATCCCGTACCTGCGCCCCGACGGCAAGACCCAGGTCACCATCGAGTACGACGGTGACAAGGCCGTGCGCCTGGACACCGTCGTGGTCTCCTCGCAGCACGCCTCGGACATCGACCTCGACTCGCTGCTCGCTCCCGACATCCGCGAGTTCGTCGTCGAGCACGTCCTGGCGCAGCTCGTCGAGGACGGCATCAAGCTCGACACCGAGGGCTACCGCCTCCTGGTGAACCCGACCGGCCGCTTCGAGATCGGCGGCCCGATGGGCGACGCCGGCCTCACCGGCCGCAAGATCATCATCGACACCTACGGCGGCATGGCCCGCCACGGTGGCGGAGCCTTCTCCGGCAAGGACCCGTCGAAGGTCGACCGCTCGGCCGCCTACGCCATGCGCTGGGTCGCCAAGAACGTGGTCGCCGCCGGTCTCGCCGCGCGCTGCGAGGTGCAGGTCGCGTACGCCATCGGCAAGGCCGAGCCCGTCGGTCTCTTCGTCGAGACCTTCGGCACCGCCAAGGTCGAGGTCCAGAAGATCGAGGACGCGATCGGCGAGGTCTTCGACCTGCGCCCGGCCGCGATCATCCGTGACCTGGACCTGCTGCGCCCGATCTACGCCCAGACCGCCGCCTACGGCCACTTCGGCCGTGAGCTGCCGGACTTCACCTGGGAGCGCACCGACCGCGTGGACGCCCTGCGCACCGCGGCCGGCCTGTAAGCACACCCCGCCGCACGGCGGACCCGTACGGCCCCGGACCGCTGGTCCGGGGCCGTATTCGCGTTGATCGGCCGGCGGTCCGGTGCCTATGCTGCTCCTGCCCTCCCGGTGCGCGGGGTGACGGCTTCATCTGGAGCCGGGCGCGAGCCCGGCGTTGAAGGGTAGTTCCACCTGCCGCCGCCCGCCCTGATCTCGGGAGGGCGCCCACTGTCGGTGGCGTTTGGTAAGAATGCTGCTGTGAGCAGGGACAACGGCGAGAGCGAAACCGAGGCGGGCGGCCCGCCGGAGCAGCTCGCACTGATCCGGGAGATGGTCGCCGAGGCGAAGGCCAAGGCGCCCAAGGCAAAGCCGCGCACCTGGCGCGGGGCCCCTCTCGCCGCCGAGCTGCCCGTCGCCCGGATCCTCGTGAACAAGGGCGTCCTCCACCTCGACCAGCTCTGGGACTACGCCGTCCCCGAGGAGCTCTCCGAGGCCGCCCAGCCCGGCGTCCGAGTCCGCGTCCGGTTCGGCGCCGGCTCCCACCACGTGCACGGCGGCCGCCGCGAGGGCGGCGGCCTGATCGACGGCTTCATCGTGGAACGCCGCGCAGAGTCCGACTACGACGGCGCACTGGCCGCCCTCGCCCACGTGGTCTCGCCCGAGGTGGTCCTCAGCCCCCGCATGCTCGCCCTCGCCCGGGCCGTCGCCGACCGGTACGCGGGCAGCCTCGCCGACGTCCTCCAGCTCGCCCTGCCCGCGCGCAGCGCCCGCGCCGAGGCCAAGCCCTCACCGGAGCCCCTGCCGCCGCCCCCCGTCCCCGAGCCGGCCGGCTGGGCGCGGTACGGCGCCGGGCCGGGCTTCCTGCGCGCCCTCGCCACCGGTGGCGCCCCGCGCGCCGTGTGGACCGCCCTGCCCGGCCCCGGCTGGGCCGACGAACTCGCCCGCGCCATGGCCGCCACCCTGGCCTCCGGGCGCGGGGCCCTCGCCGTACTCCCGGACGGCCGCACCGCCGCCCGCGTCGACGCGGCCCTGACCGCCCTCCTCGGCGAAGGCCGGCACGCGCTGCTGACCGCCGAGTCGGGACCCGAGAAGCGCTACCGCCAATGGCTGGCGGTGCACCGGGGATCCGTGCGGGCCGTCATCGGCACCCGGGCCGCGATGTTCGCACCCGTGCGGGACCTCGGCCTGGTCGCCGTCTGGGACGACGGGGACTCCAGCCACAGCGATGACAACGCCCCCTTCCCGCACGTCAGAGAAGTGCTGGAACTCCGCGCCGTAAGCGACGGCTGCGGCTTCCTCGCGGGCAGTACCAGCTGCACCGTGGAGGCCGCCCAGTTGGTCGAGTCCGGCTGGGCCAGGCCCCTGATCGCCGACCGCGAGACCGTGCGGGCCTGCGCGCCCCGGATCAGGACCGTCGGGGACGAGCTGCTCGCCCGTGACGAGGCGGCCCGGGCCGCGCGCCTGCCGAGCCTGGCCTGGGAGACGGTACGGGAAGGGCTGAAGACCGGGCCCGTACTGGTACAGGTACCGCGGCGGGGCTACGTGCCCCGGCTGGCGTGCGAGCGGTGCCGCACCCCCGCCCGCTGCACGGTGTGCGCGGGACCCCTGGAGGCCCCCGACGAGCGGGATCTGAGGTGCGGGTGGTGCGGGCGGGGCGAGCCGTCCTGGCACTGCGAGGAATGCGGATCGTTCCGGCTGCGGGCCCAGGTGGTCGGGGCCCGGCGCACCGCCGAGGAACTGGGACGCGCCTTCCCGGCCGTGGCCGTACGGACCTCCGGGCGCGACCACGTCCTCGACGAGGTGCCGGACCGGCCTGCGCTGGTGGTGTGCACCCCCGGCGCCGAACCGGTGGCCGCGGGCGCCGGGTACGCGGCCGCGCTGCTGCTCGACGGCTGGGCCATGCTGGGTCGGCCCGACCTGCGGGCCGGCGAGGAAGCCCTGCGGCGGTGGATCGCCGCCGCCTCCCTGGTCCGGGGCGACGGCCAGGTCGTGGTGGTCGCCGAACCGACGCTGCGGCCCGTCCAGGCGCTGGTGCGGTGGGACCCGGTGGGCCATGCCGTGCGGGAGCTCGCGGAGCGGTCCCAGCTCGGCTTCCCGCCGGTGTCCCGGATGGCGGCGGTGGCCGGCCGGGGCGAGGCCGTGGAGGCCTTCCTGGCCGGAGCCGAGCTGCCGCCCGACGCGGAGATCCTGGGGCCGGTGCCGCTCCCGGGGCGGCGCGGGGAGCCGTCCCCCGGGGAGCGTGCGCTGGTCCGGGTTCCGCCAGGCAGCGGAGCCGCCCTGGCGGCCGCCCTGAAGGCGGCGCAGGCGGCCCGGCTGGCGAAGGGGGTTCCGGCGGCGGAGGCCGTCCGGGTCCGGATCGACCCACCCGACATCGGCTGACGGGCCGCGGCACCGGGCCGCGCCGACGAGCCGCGCCTACGAGCCGCGCCGACGCGGTGCGGGCAAGGCCGTCGCCGAACGCCGAAACCCCCGGTGGGACGCCCGTACGGGCGTCCCACCGGGGGCGGACTCGGGCGCGGCGATCCGGCGCGGCCGGCCGTCGGGTGTCGGCGTCCCGGCGGCAGGACACTCCTCAGCCGCTGCGCGGACCGGGGAAGGCGGGGGAGCGGGGAACCTCTCCGAGCCCCCGCGCGGGAGCGCCCGCGGCAGCGGCTGCCTGGGCCTCCTCGCGCACCGGCTGCGGCGGCATCGAGCGGGCTGCCGGGACGGTCGGCAGCGGCCCCATGGTCCGGGTGGTCGTCCCCTCGGCCAGCGGCTCCGCGGACTCGGCGGACTGCGCCCGCCGGGCCCCGTAGCGGCGGTGCACGGCCTGCTTGGTGACACCGAGCGCAGAACCGACCGCGTCCCACGAGAAGCCGAGCGAGCGGTCGAAGTCCACCGCCGCGGTGACCAGCGTCTCGACGCTGTCCCGCAGCTCCTGCGCGAGGCGGACGGTCGGGGCGGGCGCCCGGCCGTAGACGACGAAGCCGGTCGAGGGACCCGATCGGCGCGGGCGGTACACGTTGCCGAGCTGGGCGGTGAGCGTACGCAGGGCATCCACCTGCCGGCGAACCCGCTCGATGTCCCGTACCAGGAGGTGCAGGCTGGCCCGGGCTTGAGCGTCGTGGGTGGCGTGGTCGGCCATGAAGAAGCCTCTCGAACCGGTGCTGAAGGGCGGATCGGGCCGCAGACACCGTTCATTCACACGCGGCCCGTTTTAGTCAATCTCTCTTGACAACGCGCCACCCGTCGCCCAGGTCACGCTGTGGGGGCGTGTCGGCATATGCGAGGGGCGTGCGCGTGTGCGTACGCCCCCTCAACACCACAGGTGGGCGGCCCGACCCGCGCCCCATAGACTGGTGCGCTGCTGACAGCCGAGATAGCGAGGTAGTCCCCAGTGAAGCTCGTCTTCGCAGGCACCCCCGAGGTCGCCGTACCCGCCCTGGACGCCCTGATCGCCTCCGGGCGGCACGAGGTCGCCGCCGTGATCACCCGGCCCGACGCACCGGCCGGCCGCGGCCGCCGCCTCGTCGCCAGCCCGGTCGCCGAACGCGCCGAGGAAGCGGGCATCGAGGTGCTCAAGCCCGCCCGCCCCCGCGACCCGGACTTCCAGGCCCGACTGCGCGAGATCGGCCCGGACTGCTGCCCGGTCGTCGCCTACGGCGCCCTGCTCCCCAAGAGCGCCCTCGACATCCCCCGGCACGGCTGGGTCAACCTGCACTTCTCGCTGCTGCCCGCATGGCGCGGCGCCGCGCCCGTCCAGCAATCGATCATCGCGGGGGACCAGGTCACCGGCGCCTCCACCTTCCGCATCGAGGAAGGCCTGGACACCGGCCCGGTCTACGGCATCCTCACCGAGGAGATCCGGCCCACCGACACCAGCGGCGACCTCCTCACCCGGCTCGCCTTCGCCGGGTCCGGACTACTGGCCGCCACCATGGACGGCATCGAGGACGGCACCCTGCGCGCCGTCGAGCAGCCCCACGACGGGATCTCCCACGCGCCCAAGATCACCGTGGAGGACGCCCGGATCGACTGGACCGCTCCCGCGATGCGCGCCGACCGCGTGGTCCGCGGCTGCACGCCGGCCCCGGGCGCGTGGACCGTCTTCCGCGGGGAACGCCTCAAGCTGATCTCGCTCGGCCTGGTGCCCGACCGCACGGACCTGGAACCGGGCGAGCTGGCCCCCGCCAAGAACAACGTGTACGCCGGCACCGGCTCGCACGCCGTGGAGCTGCTGTGGGTGCAGCCGCAGGGCAAGAAGCCGATGCGGGCCGCCGACTGGGCGCGCGGGGTGCGGATCGCTCCCGGCGAGCGCCTCGGTGGAGCCGACGTAGGCTGATCGGGGCGACGTCCGAGCGCGGACGTCCCCCCGTCCCACCCCCGCAAGACCCGTAGCACTCGTAGCACTCGTAAACCCCGGAGCACCTTTCACGTGAGCGAACAGCCCCGTCAGCCCCGTCGCAAGCCTGCCCCCGCAGGCGCGGGCGGCAAACAGGCCAAGCCCTACCGCCGGCCCCAGAAGGACCCCGTCCGGATGCTGGCCTTCGAGGTGCTGCGGGCGGTGGACGAGCGCGACGCCTACGCCAACCTCGTACTGCCGCCACTGCTCAAGAAGGCCCGACAGGACGAGAACTTCCAGGCGCGCGACGCGGCGCTGGCCACCGAGCTGGTCTACGGGACGCTACGCCGCCAGGGCACCTACGACGCCGTCATCAAGGCGTGCATCGACCGCCCGCTGCGGGAGGTGGACCCGCCGGTGCTGGACGTGCTCTCGCTCGGCGCCCACCAGCTGCTCGGCACCCGCATCCCCACGCACGCGGCGGTCTCGGCGAGCGTGGAACTGGCCCGGGTGGTGCTCGGGGACGGGCGCGCCAAGTTCGTGAACGCCGTTCTGCGGAAGATCGCCGCGCACGACCTCGACGCCTGGCTGGAGCGCGTCGCACCGCCCTACCAGGACGACGCCGAGGAACACCTCGCGGTGTACCACTCGCACCCCAGGTGGGTCGTCAGCGCCCTGTGGGACTCGCTGGGCGGCGGGCGCGCGGGCATCGAGGACCTGCTGGAGGCCGACAACGAACGTCCCGAGGTGACTCTGGTGGCCCGCCCGGGCCGGTCCACTCCGGAGGAACTGCTGGAGGCGGTCGGTGAGGACTCGGCGCTGCCGGGCCGCTGGTCCCCGTACGCCGTCCGGATGGCCGAGGGCGGCGAACCGGGCGCGCTGGAGGCGGTCCGCGAGGGCCGCGCGGGCGTCCAGGACGAGGGGAGCCAGCTGGTGGCCATGGCGCTGGCTGCCGCACCCGTCGAGGGCCGCGACGAGCGGTGGCTCGACGGGTGCGCCGGCCCGGGTGGCAAGGCGGCGCTGCTCGCGGCGCTCGCGGCGCAGCGCGGTGCGTTCCTGCTGGCCTCGGAGAAGCAGCCGCACCGGGCCCGGCTCGTGGAGCGCGCGCTCGCGGGCAACCCGGGCCCGTACCAGGTGATCGCGGCCGACGGCACCCGCCCGGCATGGCTGCCCGGCTCCTTCGACCGGGTCCTGATGGACGTCCCGTGCTCGGGCCTCGGCGCGCTGCGCCGCCGCCCGGAGGCCCGTTGGCGCCGCCGCCCGGAGGACCTGGAGGGCTTCGCGCCGCTCCAGCGCGGGCTGCTGCGCGAGGCCCTGTCGGCGGTGCGCGTGGGCGGCATCGTCGGCTACGCCACGTGCTCCCCGCACCTGGCGGAGACCAGGGTCGTCGTGGACGACGTCCTGAAGGGCCGCGGCGCGGGCCACTCCCCGGTGTCCGCGGAACTGATCGACGCGAGGCCCTTCATGGCGGGCGTCCCGGCCCTGGGCGACGGCCCGGACGTCCAGCTCTGGCCCCACTTGCACGGCACGGACGCGATGTACCTGGCGCTGCTGAGGCGCACGGCGTAGGACCGGACCCCGCCCCGCCTCCCCCCGCCCGGCCGGAACCGACCGCGATGCCGTCCGGGCCGGGCCTTGTCGGCGGGGGCGGGGGCGGGGGCGGGGGCTTCGCGGTGAGCGGGTGCCGGTCGGGCGGGGGGAGGCGGGGCGGGGGCTTCGGGGAGGGCGGGATCCTCTCGGGCGGTATCGGGGATGGGACTGACGGGAAACCCCCATACCCATCCGTGATTCAGGTCGAGAGGCTCCCGCTCATCGCGAAGCCCCCGCCGCGCCTCCCCGTCCCGCCCGGCCGGATCCCGCTCCCCGGGGTCGCTCTCGCATCACCCGGTCCCCGCTGTACCGTGCCCGGTCGTCCCGGCCCGTCGTGCGCGGGGCGACTTGCGGGGTCGTGGCCGGAACCCGGTGGGGGCATGGCAGGCTTGGGGCATGGCCGCTCAGATTTATCCCAGCATCCTGTCCGCCGACTTCGCCAGACTCGCCGAGGAGGCGAAGGCCGTCGAGGGGGCCGACTGGCTGCACGTCGACGTCATGGACAACCACTTCGTCCCGAACCTGACCCTCGGTATGCCGATCGTGGAATCCCTGAGCAGGGCCACGGACACCCCGCTGGACCTCCACTTGATGATCGAGGACCCGGACCGCTGGGCCCCCCAGTACGTGGAGGCCGGAGCGGGCTCGGTCACCTTCCACGCCGAGGCCGCCGCCGCGCCCGTGCGGCTCGCGCGGGAGATCCGGGCCAAGGGGGCGCGGGCCTCGATGGCGCTCAAGCCCGCGACGCCGATCGAACAGTACGAGGACATCCTCCCCGAGCTCGACATGTTGCTGATCATGACGGTCGAGCCCGGCTTCGGCGGCCAGCCCTTTCTCGACATCATGCTCCCGAAGATCCGCCGTACCCGGGAGCTGATCGCCAAGCACGGCCTGGAGCTGTGGCTCCAGGTCGACGGCGGGGTCTCCGCCTCGACCATCGAACGGTGTGCCGAGGCCGGCGCGGACGTGTTCGTGGCGGGCAGCGCGGTCTACGGAGCGGTCGATCCGGCCACCGCCGTGCGCACGCTGCGTGAGCAGGCGGGTGCAGCGATCGCAGCCGCGCCGTGGGCTTGCGACCACTGAACCAAGGGTTGATGAACAGCTCGGTGAACGGGAGCTGTCCAGGCTGATCAACGGCCGTCGGATCTGACAGGATGAACGGCGAGTCGAGAGTGTGAACAGCAGTGAGGAGAGCGCGGTGTCTGCAATGTCGGCGGGACGGTCAGCCCTGCGGATGGGACCCGCGGAGCTGGTGCAGGCGGCGGCCATGGCCCGCCGCTTCTACCTGGAGGGCAAGTCCAAGATCCAGATTGCCGAGGAGTTCGGCGTGAGCCGCTTCAAGGTGGCCCGGGTCCTGGAGACCGCCCTCGAACGTGACCTCGTACGGATCGAGATCCGGGTACCGGCCGAACTCGATGCCGAGCGGTCGGACGCGCTCCGGGCCCGGTACGGGCTCCGGCACGCCGTCGTCGTGGAGTCGCCCGCCGACACCACCGAGGACGCGCCCGACCCGGAGAACCTCGGCGCGGTCGCGGCCGACCTGCTGGGCGAACTGGTCAACGAAGGCGACGTGCTGGGCCTGGCGTGGGGGCGGTCGACCATTCACATGGCCGCCTCCCTGCACAGGTTGCCGCAGTGCACCGTGGTGCAGCTGACCGGCGTGTACGACGCGGGGACCGCCGAGCGGGGTTCGGTCGAGGCCGTGCGCAGGGCCGCCCAGGTCTCGGGCGGTGACGCGCACCCGATCTACGCGCCGATGCTGCTGCCCGATCCGGCGACCGCCGCCGCGCTGCGCAGCCAGACGGGGATCGCGCGCGCCTTCGAGTACTTCGACAAGGTGACGGTCGCGGCCGTGTCGATCGGCTCGTGGGAGCCGGGCATTTCGACCGTGCACGACATGCTGACCGACGAGGAGCGGGAGCACTACGCCTCGCTGGGCGTGGCGGCGGAGATGTCCGCGCACCTGTTCGATGCCGAGGGGCGTCGGGTCGGCCGGGACCTCGGCGAGCGGTGCATCACCGTCGAGGCCGACCGGCTGCGGAGGATTCCCGAGGTCGTGGCGATCGCGGGCGGGCTGCGCAAGGCCTCCGCGATCGGTGCCGTGCTGAGGTCGGGGTTGGTGACCAGCCTCGTCACGGACACGGCGGTTGCCGACTACCTCCTCACCGAGTCGGCCCCCGGGCTGCGGCCGGCCTTGGACCGGGCCGACCCGGACGACTGACGCGGTCTGACCGGGTATGACGCACCGGTGGCGGTCGCTGTTGCTGCCGCCGGTGCGGATGGTGCTGGAATTGAGATCCGAACGGCGGGCCGCGCGGCGGCCCGCGGGGCGCATACTGGGTTCAATGACAAAGTCAGCAGTACCTCGCCGCCATTTGCCGTCCAGCCCGTTCAAGGCCCCCGTGGAGCAGCCGATCCGGCAGTTCAACGTCGGCGACCGGGTTACCCACGATGAGCACGGCCTCGGCCGTGTCGTCGGAATCGAGGAGGGGATCGCTGTTCTCGTCGACTTCGGTTCGGTTCAGAAGCGAATCCTGAGTCCCTACACCAAGATGGCCGCACTCTGAGGCCACCGGGCGATTCGCTAGCGAATCGGATATTTGGCACGATCGGTGCATGATCTTTCGGAACGTGCCCCGATCGTTGCTGCGTTTGCTGGGGCCCCTGTTCCTCTGTGCCGCGCTGGTCGGTGCGGTGGGGTGTGACGGGCAGACGTCCGTACCTGCCGCCGCCTCCCGTGCGAGTGCCTCCGCCGTCCCGGGGTGGGCGAAGGGGATGGCCACCGTACGGGCCGACGGGCTGCCTCAGCAGGCCCGTGACGTGCTCGCGCTCATCGACGAGGGCGGGCCGTACCCCTACCGGCAGGACGGCACGGTCTTCGGGAACTTCGAGAAGGCCCTGCCCGCGCAGAAGCGTGGCTACTACCACGAGTACACCGTGCGCACGCCGGGGGAGCGTGATCGCGGAGCCCGGCGGATCGTGACGGGTGAGGGTGGGGAGTTCTTCTACACGGACGACCACTACGACACCTTCAAGGCGGTTCTCCGATGAGCCTGGACCCGCAGCCGCTCACCCCCGCGCTCGAAGCCGCCGAAGCGGCGGGCCGGACGGTCGTACGGCTGGACCTGAGCGGGGTACGGAGCAAGGCCGAGCTGATGCGGCGGTGCGGGGACGCCTTGCGGCTGCCGGAGTGGGTCGGCGGGAACTGGGACGCGTTGGCCGATGCGCTGCGGGACCTGTCGTGGGTGCCGTCGCCGTCCGGCGGGGGGTGGCTGGTGGCGGTGACGTCGTGGCGGGGTTATGCCGATGCTCGGCCGGGCGAGTGGGAGACGTTGGTGGAGGTGCTGGAGGAGGCCGTGGGCTTCTGGCGGGAGCGGGGGCCGTCCGGAGGTGGGGCGGGGCTGGTGGTGGTGCTGGCCGATGCCGATGCCGGGCCGGCTACCGGGGCTCCGCCCCGGACCCCGCGCCTCAAGCGCCGGCGGGGCTGAAACGGCGCCTCGAGCAGCGCCTCAAACGCCGGTGGGGCCGGGTTGGTGGGGCGGGGGCAGGCCGCGGGGCCTGCCCCCGGGGGTCAGTCCTGGGGGGTGTTGGGGATCCAGGGTGGGGTTTGGCCCCAGGACCAGACCGGGATCTTGGCCGCGTCGACCGGGGGTGGGTTGGGGCCCGAGTAGATCAGGGCCATCCGCGTGCCCCACTCGATGTAGTACGCGAACACGCCCCGGAATTCCGGGTCCGTCGGGAGGCCGACCTCGTCGGCCGTGTCCATCAGCAGGTCCACCCAGCGGCGGCGCTGCCGTTCGGTGATCGCCCGGCCCAGGTGCTTGGTGGCCATGTGCTGGTGGCCGCCGTGGTGGGCGGTGTAGTCCGACGGGCCGCCGAAGACCTCCGACAGCCAGACCGCGACGTGCTGCGGGTGTTCGGAGTCCATGCCGGCGAAGACCGGGGCCAGGACCTCGTCCTGCAGGGCGTGGGCGTAGAAGGCGTCCGTGAGGCGGTCCATCGCCTCCGCTCCGCCCATCCACTCGTAGATGGTGGGTGTGGTGCTCATCGTTATCCGGCGGCCTTTCCCGTGCCCGCGACGCCCGTCACGAGGTAGTGCTGCATCTCTTCGATGGCCGTCACGTACGGACGGATCGCGCCGAAGAAGGCGGGGAAGTGCTCGCCCTTGCGGAACCCGTTCAGGTGGTCCTCGATCGAGGTCCAGCGGATCCGCAGGATGTAGCGCTCCTTCTCCTCCTCGCAGCGGGCCAGCTCGTAGTCGATGCACTCGGGCGAAGCGGCCAGGGACTCGGCGGCCCGGGCGTACGCGTCCTCGAAGGCCGACTGGTCGTCCAATGCGATCCGGTAGCGGATGTATTCGACGGTGGTGGTCATGGGTGCGTGCCTCTCCCTGGGTGTCGGTCGTCGCCAGCCTTACTCGATCACGCGCCGCCGTGGGGCGGATTCCTCATTCGGACCCGGACTTCATGGAGTCGGTCGGTTCGGAGACGTCGGGTCCCTGGGCGCGGACCCGCTGGACCTCGTCCAGGGAGCCGCGCAGCTCGGTCAGCCACTCGTCCGTGTTGCGGCCGACGAGTCGGACGCACCAGGCGAGGGCGTCGGCCCGACTGCGGGCCACGCCGCCGGCGACCAGGGTGTCGAGCACCTGGCGCTCGGACTGGCGCAGACGGGTCATCACCGGGACGGCGAGGTGGGTGAACAGGGTCGTCTCCCCACCCACCCGCACGCCCCAGGCGACCTTCCGGCGGTAGAGCTCTTCGGCCTCGCGGGCCACTTCGACGCGCTGTTCGCGGGTGCGTTCGCGGAACTCCTTGACCGATTCGGCCGCCGGTATGACGCCGACGACCGTGATCTCCTCGCGGTCGAGGGTGACCGAGTCCAGGGACTCGTAGACGTCGACCGGCAGGCGCTCGGCGAACCACGCGCGGAGCTGTTCGCTCTGTTCGGCTGTAATCATGTAATCAACGTTGCATCCGCTGCGCCCTTGATCGCAAGGCGCGCGGCGTTCGCTCTCAGCCCATCGAGCGGTAGCGGTGGATCAGCGAGACGGCCATGGCTCCCTCGCCCACCCCCGAAGCGACCCGTTTGACCGAGTGGGCGCGGACGTCGCCCGCCGCGAAGACTCCCGGGACGCTCGTCTCCAGGGGGTACGGGGCGCGCTCCAGGCTCCACTCGGCCGGCAGTTCGCCGCCGTTCGAGATCAGGTCCGAGCCGGTGAGGACGAAGCCGTACTCGTCGCGCTCGACGACCCCCGCGAGCCAGTCGGTGTGCGGGCGGGCGCCGATGAAGGTGAACATGAAGCGGGCCGGGACCTCGGTGTCCTCGCCCGTGTCCGCATCGTGGAGGGTGAGGCGTTCGAGGTGCTCCTCGCCGTCCAGTCGGACCACCGTCGTGCGCACCTTCACCTCGATGTTCGGGGTGCGGTCGATCTCGTCGATCAGGTAGCGGGACATGCTCGCGTCCAGGGAGGCCGCGCGGACCAGGATGGTCACGCGGGCGGCGTACTTGGCGAAGTGCACCGCCGCCTGGCCCGCGGAATTGGCCCCGCCGACGATGAACACGTGCTGGGAGATGCAGGCGGAGCTCTCGGTGGTGGCCGCGCCGTAGTAGAGGCCGGCCCCCTCGAAGCGGTCCGCGCCGGGGGCCTCGAGGCGGTTGTACGAGACCCCGGTGGCCAGCAGCACCGTCTCGGCGGAGATCTCCGTGCCGTCCGCCAGGGTCAGGATCTTGGCCGGGTCGTCCCGGGTCAGCGAGACCACCTCCACGGGGTGCAGGATCTCGGCGCCGAACCGGGAGGCCTGGATGGTGGCCCGGCGGGTCAGGTCGCCGCCCGAGAGGCCCGAGGGGAAGCCGAGGTAGTTCTCGATCAGGCTGGACGTGCCCGCCTGGCCGCCCGGGGCGCGGGAGTCCAGCATGAGGGTCGACAGGCCCTCCGAGGCCGAGTAGACGCCCGCCGCCAGGCCCGCCGGGCCCGCGCCGACGATGACGCACTCGTAGTGCGGGCGGGAGGCGGTGGTCGCCAGGCCCAGGCGCTGGGCGAGTTGGGTGTCGGTCGGAGCCGAGAGCACCGATCCGTCCGGGAAGCGGACGAGGGGGAGCGCCCCGTCGGGCTGGGCGGCGATCAGGGTCAACGCCTCGGGGTCCCGTTCGACGTTGAGGAAGCGGAACGGCTGGCCGTTGCGGGTGAAGAAGTCCCGCACGGCGTGGGTGCCCGGGGAGACGAGGTGGCCGGCGACGATGATCCCGTCGTACGCCGGCCGGTAGGTGGCCAGCCAGTCCGACAGTAGGTCGTCCAGGACCGGGAAGAGCCGCTCGTGCGGCGGGTCCCAGGGCTTGAGCAGGTAGTAGTCCAGTCGGACCCGGTTGATGGCGGTGATCGCGGCGTCGGTCTCCGCGTAGGCCGTCAGCAGCACGCGGCGGGCGTCCGGGAAGCGGCTGACCGCCTCCAGCAGGAACTCGACGCCGGTCACGTCCGGCATGCGCTGGTCCACGAGGAACAGCGCCGGGTCGTGGCCGCGCTCGTCGAGGGAGTCCAGGATCTTCAGGGCGTCGGCCGCCGAGGAGGCGCCGAGCACCCGGTAGCGGTCACCGTAGGCGCTGCGCAGGTCGCGGCGGACCGCGCGCAGCACCTGCGGGTCGTCGTCCACGGCGAGGATGACCGGCTTCTTGTGCTCCGCGCGTTCGGCGGCCGAGGACGCAGAGGTGGCGGTGGTGGCGGCGGAACCCTCCGGGGCCGCGCTCATGCCGGGTCCAGCATCAGCTGGTCGGCGTAGCACCAGGCCCAGTCCTCGCCGGGCTCGTGGGAGGCCGCGATGGCGTGCTCGGTGGTCCGGTAGTGCCGGGTTGCGTGACGGTTCCTCGACGAGTCGCAGCATCCGACGTGCCCGCAGCTGAGGCACATCCGCAGGTGCACCCAGGTGTCGCCGGCGATGAGGCACTCCTCGCAGCCCACGGCCGTGGGTTTCACCGGACGTATCTGATCGATGTGTGTGCACAACAGGTCCATCGTCATCGTCCCCGTCCCTCTCCTCGTGCTCTTGCCCGTGCTGTTGCTCGTTCATCAAGTCGGCTCGTGCGCCTCTGATTCACGGCGCGTCCAGACCATAGGGCGGAGCCACCGGAACGGTTCATCGATTCGGCCGAAGTCAGGTAGTCCTGAGGCTACTTCCTGACGTCTGCGGACGACTTCCTGAGGTGCTGCCACGAGCTGGCCCGCTACCTCACGAAGTCGCACACCAGCGCTTTGACGAAGCCCCTGGGCGCGGCCAGTGTGGGGAACGCCAACGACAACAGGCGGCGCCTGGAGGAATACGTGAGCAGAAGGATTCTGGTCATTGTCTCCGAACACGGATACTGGGCCGAGGAACTGATAGGCCCCGTATCGAAGTTCGACGAGCGGGGCTACGAGGTCATATTCGCCACGCCGACCGGAAAGCGTGCACACGCTCTTCCGCCGAGCCTCGACGCGAACTACATCGATCCCCCGCTGGGACGCTCGGTCACCACTGAGGAGAACGCCCGGCTGGGTCGGGAGTTCGAGCAGTCGAGCCGGCTGGACTCGCCGCTCGACATCGAGGCGTGGGTCCCCGAGCGTCCGTACACGAGCGACGAGGGCTATCTGCCCAAGCTGGAGCAGTACCACCGCGATCTCGACAAACTCGACGCCGACATCGCCGGGTACGACGCGATCCTCATCGTCGGCGGCAGCGGCCCGATCGTGGACCTCGCCAACAACGAGCGCGTGCACGCCCTGATCCTGGCCTTCCAGAAGGCCGGCAAGGTCGTCGCCGCCGAGTGCTACGGCGTCGCCTGCCTGGCCTTCGCCCGGGACTGGGGCGACCGCCGGAGCATCATCTGGGGCAAGCACGTGACCGGCCACTGCAAGGAGTACGACTACAAGGACGGCACCGGATTCCTCGGTACCGACTTCAACATGGGGCCGCCGCCGTATCCGCTGGAGTACATCCTGCGCGATGCGACGGGCCCACGCGGCGCGTACCACGGGAATTTCGGCAAGCCGGTATCGGTCATCGTCGACTTCCCCTTCGTCACCGGACGCTCCACCCCCGACTCGTATCTCACGGGGCAGAAGATCGTGGAAGTCCTGGAGGACGGTCTCACCCGATACGGCTGGTGATCCCGGAAGCCGCAGGGAAATCTCAGAGTTGAGGGGGAATTCATGGAAGCCACTCCCGGACGGGAAAGGCTGATCGAGCAGTTCAAGGCCGACGGCCTGAAGGTGATGTTCGGAAATCCGGGGACGGTGGAACAGGGATTCCTCGACGCGGTGGACGCGGCGGAGGACTTCACCTACGTCCTCGCCCTCCAGGAGACCGTGGCCGCCGGCATCGCCGACGGGTACGCCCGGGCGACCGGCGGGGCGGCGCTGCTCCAGCTGCACTCCGGCGTCGGCCTGGGCAACGGCATCGGCATGCTCTACCAGTCGCTGCGCGGGCACACCCCGCTCGTCGTGGTCGCCGGTGACGCCGGGGTGCGCTACGACGCCATGGACGCGCAGATGGCATGCGACCTGGTGGCGCTGGCCAAGCCGGTGACCAAGTACGCGACCCGGGTCACCGACCCGCGGTCCGTGCTCCGCACCGTCCGGCGGGCGGTGAAGATCGCGCTCACCCCGCCCCGCGGTCCCGTCTTCGTGGCGCTGCCCATGGACGTGCTGGACGAGCTCAACTCCGAGCCGGTCCTGCCCTCCACGCAGGTGCTCACCGACGTGTCGCCCTCGCCGGCCTCGGTGGGGCGGGCGGCCGAGCTGCTCGCCTCCGCCGAGCGGCCGATCGTGCTGGTCGGGGACGGGGTCGCGCTCTCCGGGGCGCAGCACGAGCTCGTCGCCGTCGCCGAGCTGCTGGGCGCCGACGTGTACGAGGTCGACTCGTCCGAGGTGAACATCGCGGCCTCGCACCCGCTGCGGCGGGGCCAGACCGGGCACATGTTCGGCCCGCACAGCAAGGAGCTCGTCGGGGACGCCGACGGGGTGCTGATCGTCGGCACCTATGTCTTCCCGGAGGTCTTCCCCGAGCTGGAGAGCCCCTTCCGGGCGGGCGCCAAGGTCGTCCACATCGACCTCAACGCCTACGAGATCGCCAAGAACCATCCGGTGGACCTGGGCCTGGCCGCGGATCCCAAGCAGGCGCTGCGCGCGCTGGCCGGCGTACTGGAGCGGCGGCTCGGTCCGCAGCAGCGGGCCGTGGCGGCCGCGCGCCTCGACGTACGGACCCGGGAGCGGGCCCGCGCGGTGCGCTCGGCCCCGGACGACGGCACGCCGATGGCCGTCTTCCTGAAGACCCTGGCCGAGCGCACCGGCGGGGACCTGATCGTCTTCGACGAGGCGCTGACCACCTCGCCGCTGGTCACCCGCTACCTGCCGGCGGAGCGCCCCGGCGACTACCACCTCACCCGGGGCGGCTCGCTCGGCGTGGGCTTCCCGGGCGCGGTCGGGGCGAAGTTGGCCCGGCCGGAGCGGCTGGTGGTCGGCTTCGCGGGCGACGGCGGGTCCATGTACACGTACCAGGCGCTGTGGACGGCGGCCCGGCACGGCATCGACGCCAAGTTCGTGGTGTGCAACAACCGCAAGTATCGGCTGCTGGACGACAACATCGCCCAGTACTGGCGGGAGCGGGACATCCCGGAACACGGCTTCCCGCACTCCTTCGACCTCTCCCACCCCGAGATCGACTTCGCCGGGCTGGCCCGGTCGCTCGGCGCCGGTGGGATGCGCGTGGAGAAGCCGGACGAGGCGGTCGCCGCCGTGGGCCGGATGCTGTCCCACCCCGGACCGTTCCTCGTGGACGTCCAGATCTGACCAGAGCACTCACGCAGCACGGACAGGAGGAGAGCGCATGCCCGCCGAGCGGCAGCTGACCGAGGACGCGATCCGCAGTTTCGCCGAGAACTGGTACGTGGCGCTGGACCAGCACGTGGGTCTGGACGACGTGCTCGCCCTGATCACCGAGGACCTGGAGTTCAAGGTTCCCGAGGACACCTTCCTCGGACACGAGGGGTTCGGCCGCTGGTACGCGGCCGTGACCAACCGCTTCTTCGACGAGGTCCACACCGTCACCAAGGTGGAGCCCGTCATCGAGGGCGACCGGGCGGTCGTCCGGGTCCTCGTCAACTGGCAGGCGAAGATCTGGGACCCGCCAGCCGCCCGCAGCCAGTGGCTCGGCTTCGACGCCGACCAGACCTGGACGGTCGTGGCCGGTCCGGACGGACCGCTGATCAAGCAGTACACCGTCAACGACCTGGCGCCGATGCCCGGTTCCGGCTCGCTCTGAGAGCGCGCGCCGACGAAGGAGGAGCGACGATGACCGAAGTGACACGGGAGCGGGTCGAGGCGGCTTACGCCGCCCTCGGCTCCGGCGACCGGGCGCGCATCCTCGAGTACTACTCCGAGGACCTGCGCTGGCTGGTGCCGGGCAGCCACCCGCTGGCCGGCTGGTACGAGAGCCTGGACGCCTTCCTGGAGCTGATGGGGCAGACCCACAAGCTCACGGGCGGCACCTTCCGGATGGACATCCAGGCCGTCCTCGTCGGCGAGGACTGCAGCGCCGACGTGTGCCGCAACGTGGCCCTGCGGGACGGCGCGGACGAGACGAGCACGTCCCCGTACGAGCGGATGGACTACCCGGTCTTCCACTTCATGCGGTGGCGCGGCGGCCGGATCGTCGAGGGCCGGGACGGCCTCTTCGGGGACTCGGCGACCGCCTTCAGCCAATTCTGGGCGCCGTTCGCGCCGGACGGAACCCGCAGGGACCGATAGGGGGTCGAACGCGATGGACCGATACGAGAGCCACACCGAAATCCTTCGGAAGTACTACGAGTACGCCAACGCCGGGGACTGGGACCGCTGGTGCGACCTGTTCGCCGACGACCAGGTGATGGACGAGCAGCTCGCCGGCCACATCGAGGGTCTGGAGGTGCTGCGCTCGATGATGAAGGGCATGGGCACGATGTACCGGGCCTTCCGGAACGAGCCCGTGCACTTCCTCGTCGACGGTGAGAAGGCCGCGGCCGTCTCGCACCTGACCGCGGTCAGCGCCTCCGGCGAGGCCATCGAGGCCGAGGTCATGAACTTCTTCCGGATCGTGGACGGAAAGATCGCCTACATGGCGAACTACCACGACACGGTTCCCTTCCAGGTGCTGAGCCAGGGCTGAGGGGGAGCCGTGAGCGTCGAAGAGTACGACTACGTCGTCGTGGGATCCGGCACCGCCGGCAGCGTGCTGGCCGACCGGCTCTCCGAGGACCCGGACGTCTCCGTGCTGGTCCTGGAGGCGGGCGGCCCCCGCATCCCGCCGGAGGTGGACGATCCGTCCTCCTGGTACAAGCTCCTCGGCGGGCCGGTGGACTGGGGCTACACCAGTACCCCGCAGCCCGGACTCGGTGGCCGCCGGACGTACGAACCGCGCGGCAAGGCCCCGGGCGGCAGCAGCAACCTCTACATCATGATGCACATCCGCGGCCACGCCTCGGACTTCGACAACTGGGCCTACCAGGGCGCCGCCGGCTGGTCCTACGAGGACGTGCTGCCCTACTTCGCCCTGTTGGAGGGCCAGGAGGACGTCACCGCCGCCACCACGGGCACCCGCGGCCCGCAGCGGATCACCAACGCCGGCCGGCACGGCCCCAACCCGGTCTCCCGAGCCTTCATCGACGCCGCCGTCGAACTGGGCCACCAGGAGATCGCCGACTTCAACACGGACGGCCCCCGGCGCGGCCTCTTCGGCACCGGCTGGCACCACATCGACGTGGCCGACGGCCGCCGCCAGGGCACCCTGGCCGCCTATCTGGAGCCGGCGCTGCGGCGCGCCAACCTGACCCTGCGCACCAACGCGCAGAGCACCCGGCTGCTGCTCGACGGGGACACCTGCACGGGCGTCGAGTACGTCCAGCTCCAGCCCCCCGCCACGCTTTCGGACAGCGACGCCCCGGGCCGCACCGTCCGGGACGGCCACAGCAGCGTCGCGGCGCCCGGCCTGCACACCGTACGGGCCCGCCGAGAGGTGATCGTGGCGGCCGGGGCGATCGAGTCCCCGAAGCTGCTGCTGCTCTCCGGCATCGGCCACCCGGAGCAGCTGCGCGAGCACGGCATCGAGGTCACCGCGGCCCTGCCCGGGGTCGGCGAGAACTTCCACAACCACGTCCTGACCGGGCTGATGGCCGAGGTCACCCAGGAGCTCCCGCCGCCGGCGCAGAACCTGTCGGAGAGCGCTCTATTCCTGTCCTCGCGGCCCGGGCTGCCCGCCCCCGACCTGCAGATCGCCTTCGTCCACGTGCCGTTCGACGTGATCGTCGGCCGGGACCACCCCAACACGGTGTCCATCCTGCCCGGTGTCGTACGGCCCGTCTCGCGCGGCTCGATCAAGCTGGCGAGCGCCGATCCGCTGGCCCACCCGCTGATCAACCCGAACTACCTGGGCGACCGGTGGGACCTGGAACGGATGGTGCAGGGCATCAAGATCGCCCGGGACATCTTCGCGACCTCCGCCTTCTCGCCCTGGTACAAGCAGGAGCTGCAGCCCGGCCCCGGCTACGCGAGCGACGACGACCTGGCGACCTTCGCGAAGCAGAAGTCGGAGAGCTACCACCACCAGGCCGGCTCCTGCCGCATGGGCATCGACGACTTCTCCGTCGTCGACCCCGAGCTGCGGGTGCACGGCGTACGCAACCTGCGCGTGGTCGACGCGAGCGTGATGCCCGCGGTCCCGTCCGGCAACTGCCATACCGCCATCGCGATGATCGCCGAGCGCGCGGCGGACTTCCTGAAGGGAGCCTCCCGTGTCTGACGCGGTGCTGCGCGAGGGCGCGCTGTCCGGGACCCGGATCGCGGTCCTGGTCGAGAGCGACTACTACGAGCCGGAGATCTTCTACTACCAGCACCGGTTCGCCGAGGAGGGCGCCGAGGTCGACTTCCTGACCCGGTTGTGGGGCAACGACTCCATCACCTTCACCGGACACGAGTACCGGGCGCCCTTCACCGCCACGCAGTCCCTGGAGGGGCTGAGCGACGCGGAGCTGCGCCGGTACGCGGCGATCATCGTGCCCTCCGGCATGGTGGCCGACCGGCTGCGCTACACCGAGGACGTGGACGTCCTCGCCCCGGCGACCGAGCTGCTGCGCCGGGCCTTCGAGGAGCCGACGGTCCTCAAGGGGATCATCTGCCACGGAATGTGGCTGGCCTCCTCGATCCCGGACAAGATCCGGGGCCGCAAGGTGGTCTGCCACAACAACCTCATCGGTGACGTCCGGAACATGGGCGGCGAGTACGTCGACGAGGACGTGGTGGTCGACGGGGACCTGGTCACCGGCCGCACCGGAGCCCACCACCACCTGTTCGCCCGCCGGATCATCGAACTGATCGCGGCCGGCCGGGGCCGGGGGGCCGGCTGATGGCCGCCGGGCTGCGGTGGTCCCACGTGGGCCTGAACTGCACGGACCAGAAGACCACCGAGGAGTTCTACACCCGGTACTTCGGCTTCGCCCGGGCCCGGGTCGTCGACCTCGGGGAGGCTCAGATCGTGTTCCTGCGCAAGGGGGACGCGTACTTGGAGCTCTTCGCGGCCGGCGGGACCGAACCGGCCCGCCCGGCGCACGAGGACGGTCCGGGGGCCCCCGGACGGATGCGCCACCTGGCCTTCCAGACCGACAGCGTGGACGCGTTCCTGGCCGAGCTGGGCGACGCGGCGGAAGTGACCCTGGGACCGCTGGACTTCGACGACTTCATCTGCGGCTGGCGGACCGTGTGGGTCCGCGATCCCGACGGGGTCATCGTCGAGGTCAGCCAGGGGTACGAGGACGACGGCTCTCACGACAAGGACGGTGCGTGACCCATGGCTGACGCCGTGACCTTCTCCTTCTCCGACACGATCGCGGGATACGTCACCCGCTTCGACTCCGGGGCCCGGTTGCTGGGGCTGAGGACCTCCGACGGGCGCGAGTTCGACGTCTCCCTCGCCGGTGACCCCAGCGCCGAGCTGGTGCGCAACCTGGACGAGCCCTACATCGACGCCTCCGGGCACATCGACGAGATGCTCTCGCCCGGGCGGTTCCTCTTCGTCTACGGGGTGCACTACCCGGAGCGCGGCGGGAGCTTCGACGCCAAGCGCCTGGTCTTCCTGGGCCGCGGGTCCGAGGACTACCGGTTCGAGGAGCCCAGCTGGTGGATCAAGCAGATCGAATCCCTGGCCGACTTCTACAAGCGGGCGCAGTTCGGCGACGGGCCGGTGGACTTCACCGAGTACCGCACCGAGATCCGGCTCGGCGGCGACAAGACCGCCAGCCACGTCCAGGAGACCGACACGATCTCCCGCCTGGTCTACGGCATGGCCTCGGCCTACCTGCTGACTGGCAAGGACGAGTACCTGGAGGTCGCCGAGCGCGGCACCGAGTACCTGCGCAAGCACATGCGGGTCGTGGACAGCGAGGAGGACGTGGTCTTCTGGTACCACGGCATCAGCGTCGACGGGGACAGCGAGCGCAAGCTCTTCACCTCGGAGTTCTCCGACGACTACGACGCGATCCCGATGTACGAGCAGATCTACGCGCTGGCCGGCCCCATCCAGACCTACCGGGTCACCGGCGACGTCCGGATCAAGAACGACGCGGACGCCACCATCAGGCTGTTCGACAAGTTCTTCTTCGACCCGGAGCAGGGCGGCTACTACTCGCACATCGACCCGATCCTCTTCAGCGCCGACCACGAGTCCCTCGGTGAGAACGCCGAGCGCAAGAACTGGAACTCGGTCGGCGACCACGCGCCCGCCTACCTGATCAACCTGTACCTGGCGACCGGCGACCAGAAGTACGCCGTCTTCCTCGAGTACACCTTCGACACCATCGCGAACAAGTTCCCGGACTACAAGAACAGCCCCTTCGTCCAGGAGCGCTTCTTCCGCGACTGGTCGCACGACACCGCGCACAGCTGGCAGCAGAACCGCGCGGTGGTCGGCCACAACCTGAAGATCGCCTGGAACCTGATGCGGATGAACTCGCTGAAGGCCAAGCCCGAGTACGAGCAGCTCGCCAAGAAAATCGGCGAGATCATGCCGGCGGTCGGCAGCGACGTGCAGCGCGGCGGCTGGTACGACGTCGTCGAGCGGATCAAGGAGGGCGACCAGGAGGCGTACCGGTTCGCCTGGCACGACCGCAAGGCCTGGTGGCAGCAGGAGCAGGCGATCCTCGCCTACCTCATCCTGAACGGCACGGTCGGCGGCGACGCGAACCTGCGCGAGGCCCGGCAGGCGCAGGCCTTCTACAACACCTTCTTCCTCGACCACGACGAGGGAGCCGTCTACTTCAACGTGCTCGCGAGCGGTACGCCGTACCTGCTCGGCACCGAGCGGCTCAAGGGCAGCCACTCGATGTCCATGTACCACTCGGCGGAGCTCTGCTACCTCTCCGCCGTGTACAACAACCTGCTCATCAACGGCCGGGAGATGGACTTCCACTTCCAGCCCGACCCGACGAACCTGCCCGACCGCATCCTGCGCGTCTCGCCCGACCTGCTTCCCGCCGGTTCGGTGAAGATCGCGTCCGTGGAGATCGACGAGAAGCCGTACACCGACTTCGACGCCGACGCCCTCACCGTCCGGCTGCCCGACGTGCAGGGCCGCGTGAAGGTCAAGGTCCGGCTTCGTCCGGTCGCCAAGAAGTAGCGCTCAACGGGGGGCGCCCCAACTAGAGGGGAATGCAATGACTCTCAACGTCAAGGAACGCCGGAACAAGACGGGCACCGTGCTCGTCGCCACCGGCGAGATCAACAGCGAAACATCCGGCTCGCTGCTCCAGGCACTGCTGCCGCTGGTCCGCGAGGGCAAGCCGCTGAAGATCGACCTCACTGCGGTCACCTACGTCTCCAGCGCGGGCCTGCGCACCCTGCTCGTGGTCTACCGCGAGGCGCAGCACGCCGGCGTCGCCGTCACCCTCTACGGGGTGAGCGAAGAAGTCCGGTTCGTCATGTCGGCCACCGGGTTCCTGGACTTCTTCGAGACCGGCGAGGCCGTCGCCGCGGCGGCCAAGGCCAAGGCCAGGGCCGCGCGATGACCGAGACCCGGTCCGAGCAGGTGCTGCGCGTTGACGCGTACCCGACCCACGAGGTGGGCGGGTACCGCGTCCGCGCGGGCAAACCGTTCCCCTTCGGGGCCAACGTGGTCCCCGGCGGGGTCAGCTTCTCCGTCTTCTCCGACCAGGCCACCTCCATGACCCTGGTCATCTTCAAGCGCGGAGAACCCGAACCCATGGCCGAACTGGAGTTCCCCGAGGAATTCCGCACCGGCAGCGTCTTCGCCATGACCGTCTTCGGCCTCGACCACGAGAACATCGAGTACGGGTACCGGGCCGACGGCCCCTACGACCCGGTCACCGGCCACCGCTTCGACGCCCGGCAGATCCTCTCCGACCCCTACGCCCGGCTGATCGCCGGCCGCGACGTGTGGGGCGTGGAGCCGGACCGCAGCCGCGGCTACCAGTACCGCTCCCGCGTCTGCCTCCAGGACTTCGACTGGGGCGACGACACCCCGCTGGGCATCCCCGCCGAGGACCTCGTCGTGTACGAGACCCACGTGCGCGGCTTCACCCGGCACCCCTCCTCGCAGGTCACCGCACCCGGCACCTTCGCAGGCCTGCGCGAGAAGATCCCGTACCTGAAGGAACTCGGGATCAACTGCATCGAGCTGCTCCCGGTGTTCGAGTTCGACGAGAGCGACAACCCGCGCACCAACCCGGAGACGGGCGAGCAGCTCTTCGACTACTGGGGCTACAACACCGTCTCGTTCTTCGCGCCCAAGGCCGGCTACGCGGCCACCGGACGCTACGGCATGCAGGGCGACGAGTTCCGCACCCTGATCAAGGACCTGCACGCGGCCGGCATCGAGGTCATCCTCGACGTCGTCTTCAACCACACCGCCGAGGGCAACGAACAGGGCCCGACGATCTCCTTCAAGGGGCTCGACAACGCCACCTACTACATGCTCACGCCCGAGGGGTACTACTTCAACTTCAGCGGCACCGGCAACACCGTCAACTGCAACCACCCCGTCGTGCGCAACTACGTGCTCGACTGCCTGCGCCACTGGGTCGCCGACTACCACATCGACGGCTTCCGCTTCGACCTGGCGGCCATCCTCGGCCGGGCCCTGGACGGCACCCCGCTGCCCAACCCGCCGCTGCTGGAACTGCTCGCCTACGACCCCGTCCTGCGGCACACCAAGCTCATCGCCGAAGCCTGGGACGCCGGCGGCCTCTACGAGGTCGGCAACTTCCCGGCCTACGGCCGCTGGGCCGAGTGGAACGGCAAGTACCGCGACACCGTGCGCAGCTTCCTCAAGGGCGACCCCGGCGTCACCGGCGAGCTGGCCACCCGGATCGCCGGCTCGCCCGACCTGTACGCCACCCGCGGCACCGCGGCCTCGGTCAACTTCCTGACCGCGCACGACGGTTTCACCCTCGCCGACCTGGTCTCCTACAACGACAAGCACAACGACGCCAACGGCGAGCACAACAACGACGGCGCCAACGACAACAACAGCTGGAACTGCGGCGCCGAGGGACCCACCGACGACCCGGAGATCAACGCGCTGCGCACCCGGCAGATGAAGAACGCCCTCGCGATCCTCTTCACCAGCCAGGGCATCCCGATGCTGCTGGCCGGGGACGAGGTCGCCCGCACCCAGCAGGGCAACAACAACACCTACTGCCAGGACAACGAGCTCTCCTGGTTCGACTGGGACCAGGTCGACGACAACGCCGAACTGCTCCGGTTCACGCGGGAGATGATCGAGTTCCGCAAGCACCACCGCGAACTGCGATCCACCGCCCACCCCACCGGCCAGGTCCGCGAGCACCTGGGCCTGCCGGACATCAGCTGGCACGGGGAGCGGGCCTGGCAGCCCGACTGGTCGGCCGAGAGCCGGCTGCTGGCGGTGGCCCGCTGCGGCACCGGCGACGACGACGTGGTGTACGTGGCCATGAACGCGCACTGGGAGTCGCACGACCTGGAGCTGCCCGCCCTGCCGGGAGGCCGGAGCTGGCACCTGTTCGCCGACACCGGGGCCGAAGCACCGTACGACATCCGCACCCCCGGAGCCGAGCAGGAGCTGGACAACGCCGGGAAGTACCTGATCGGCCCGCGCTCGGTGGTGATCCTGGTGGGCCGCACGAACGCTTCCGAGGACCTCGACACGCCCTGACCGAAGGAGACCTGACATGCCGCTTTCCGTGTCCCTGAGCATCGAGGGCGACACCACCGTGATCGAACTGACGGGCGAGCTGGACGCCAAGACCGCGCCGGACTTCCACCGGACCATCGAGAAGGCCGCCGGCCACGGCACGCAGACCGTCGAGATCAGGATGGCCGGCGTCGGCTACATGGCCAGCGCCGGACTGCGCTCCCTGGTCTTCGCCCAGCAGAAGGTCGCGAACGACGTCACCATCAAGGTGGTCGGTGCCATCGAGCCCGTGTCCCGGACCATCCGGACGGCCGGGCTCGACCGGAGCATCGTTCTCTCCGATGAGTGACCACCGTGACTGACATGGTCGAACTGGCGAGGAAGTCCTGCGCGCTGGAAGTGCCCGCAACGGTGGGGGCACTGGGCGAAATCGCCTCGTTCGTCATGCGGTTGGCCGGAGCGGCGGGCCTGGACAAGGGCGCCGCCTACCGGCTCCGGCTGGCCGTGGACGAACTGGCCACGAACGTCGTGATGCACGGGTACCGGGGCGGCGGCGGACGGATCAGCGTCCGTGGCCGCTCCGGCCCGGACGGGGTGCAGATCGTCATCGAGGACACCGCACCCCCCTTCGACCCCGTCGAAGGCCGCCTGCCGCCCGCCCACGGGGTCCCCCCGCAGGACCGGCGGATCGGCGGCCTCGGCATCCACCTGGCACTGACCAGCGTGGACGAGTTCGGCTACGCACACAGGGACGGCCGCAACATCAGCACCCTGACTGTGAAGGCTGAGGGGACCCACCGATGCCCTCCACGACCGTGATCATCCTCGACGCGTACCCGCCACCGCCGCCCGAGCTGCTCGACGCCCTGCGGACGATGGACGCGGCACTCGTCACCCGCTCCCTGACGGAGCTGCGCGAAGGCGCGCTGGAACTGCTGCCCGTCGCGGACGTGCTGCTCGCCCCGGCGGAGTCCGACGGGGAGGCGGTGCGCACGGCCGTCCGCCGGCTGCGCCGCTGGGCCGGGGCCCCCATCGTGGTCGTCTGGACCGTGACGGAGTTCGCCGCCCTGGAGGAACACGTCCGGATCGGGCACGACTACCTCGTACCGCCCTTCCTGCCCGCCCTCGTCGGGGCCCGGCTGCACAGCTGCTCGGAGCGCGCCGGACTCGGCCGCACCCTGCGGGAGGCCGACGCACGCGCCGAACTCATGGGCTACGAGAAGGAACTGGAGATCGGCCGGGAGATCCAGGCGGGCTTCCTGCCCGAATCGATGCCCGTCCCCGACGGCTGGGAGATCGACGTGCGGTTCCGTCCCGCCCGACAGGTCGCCGGAGACTTCTACGACGTCTTCGAGATCTCCCGCGGCCGCCGGCTGGCCTTCGTCGTCGCCGACGTCTGCGACAAGGGGGTCGGAGCCGCGCTGTTCATGGCGCTCATCCGCTCCCTGCTGCGGCACACCGCGCAGAACAGCGGCCTACAGCACCTGGTCGCCGGACGCGCCGGCGGCAGCCGGCGGATCCCGGTCGTCGGCGCCACCCCGCTGCTCAACGCGGTCACCGCCACCAACGGCTACCTCACCCGCAACCACCTGCGGCAGGGCTACTTCGCCACCCTCTTCTTCGGGGTGCTCGACCCGCTCACCGGCAGCCTGGTCTACATCAACGGCGGCCATAACCCGCCCCTGCTGCTGCCTGCCGACGGCAGCCCACCGGTCGCCCTCCACATCACCGGGCCCGCCGTCGGGATCCAGCCCGACTGCGTCTACACCCTCGGCTACGCCCAGCTCGACCCCGGCGACACCCTGTTCGCCTTCACCGACGGGGTCCCCGAAGCACGCTGCCCGGGCGGCAGCTTCCTCGGCGACGACCGGATGCTGGAACTGCTCGCCGGGCCACCGGTCAGCGGCAAGGAGGTGGTCGACCGGATGGACCTGGCGGTGCGCGAGCACACCGGCACCGCCGAACAGCACGACGACGTCACCATGCTGGCCCTGCACCGGCCACGCGCGGCGCGGGGGCCGCGCGCGGACGGCGCCGGCACCCGGGTGGTGGCCTAGATGACCCGCACCATCGTCGTGCACTCGCACCGCGGTGGGACGGGCAAGTCCTCGGTAGTGGCGAACCTCGCGCTGCTGCTGGCGGCCGAGGGGCGCCGGGTGGGGGTGGTCGACACCGATATCCAGTCACCCACCCTGGACCTGCTGTTCCGCCTGGGGCCCGGCGCCTCTCTGACCGACTACCTGCTCGGCCGCTGCGAGATCGAGACCACCGCCCAGCAGACGGGGGTGCCCGGGCTGTACGTCGTACCGGCCCGGACCGGGACGGCCGCCCTGCGCGAGATCATGGCCGGGGGCTACGACGTCGGACTGCTGCCGGAGGGCTTCGACCGGCTCGCCGCGCACTACGCCCTCGACGTGCTGCTGCTCGACACCCACGCCGGGCTCAACAACGAGTCGGTGACCGCCATGGCGAGCGCCGACGTACTGATGATCATGGCCCGGGCCGACCGGATCGACCTCTCAGGGGTCGAGGAGACCATCGCCCTCGCCGGGCGACTGACCTGCCGGCGGAACCTGGTCCTGAGCATGGCCCCCGAGGGCATCGACCGGGACGCGGCCCGCCGGCGCTCCGAGGCGGTCTACGGCGCGCCAGTGGCCGGAATCCTTCCCTACTCGCCGGAAATGGCGGCTCTGTACGGGGAGCGCATATTTGCAGAAGCCCACCCCGACCACCCCCTGGTCGGTGAATTCCGCACCATCATCTCGGCGTTGGACGCACGTGACGAAGTATCGCGGGCCTGACGTCATCCCCCTTACGCCCCCCGCGGGTGGCGTGTTGAATCGGCAGCGAATCCAGAACAAGGAGAGAATCATGAAGATTCTCGTCGTCATGACGGCCAAAGCCACACTGCATCTGCTCGACGGCGAACAGCACCCCTCGGGATTCTGGGCCGAGGAATTCGTCGTGCCCTTCTCGCTCTTCAAAGCGGCCGGCCACGACGTGGACGTGGCGACGATCGGGGGCAGGGCACCGACGGTCGACCAGACGAGCATCGACCCCCAGTTCCTCCAGTGGGTCCGCCCCCAGGGTTCGCCGGACGAAGACGCGGCCAACGCCGCCGCATACGTCCGGGCCATCGAGAACACCCCCCAGCTGAGAGCTCCCATCGCACTGGAGACCCTCACCGAGAAGGACGTCGCGGACTACGACGGCGTGTACGTCAGCGGCGGTCACGGCGCCATCGGAGACCTCCCCAAGTCCGACGAGCTCGCCCAGATCCTGCGCTGGGTCATCGCGCAGGACAAGCCGCTCGCCACCGTGTGCCACGGCCACACCGCGCTGCTCGCACTGCGCGACGGCGAAGGCCGCTGGCCCTTCGAGGGCTACCGGATGACCGCGTTCTCGCACAGCGAGGAACTGGTCACCAACATGGCCGGCCGGCTCCCGCTGATCCTGGAGGTCGAACTCACCCGGCTCGGCGCCCGCTACGAGAAGGCCGAAGCCATCTGGGACTCGCACGTGGTCGTCGACCGCAAGCTGACGACCGGCCAGAACCCCTACTCCTCCAAGGCCCTCGCCGAGAACTTCTTGACGCAGCTCGCGAAGGGCTAGTACCGCCCCCGCACCCGAAACCGGAAGGCAGCCATGACCAAGCGTGAGCTGAGCGGCCAGCCCCTCGCCAACCCCGGGAAACTGTTCATCGGCGGCGCCTGGGTCCCGGCCCGGGACGGCCGGACCGAACCGGACATCAGCCCCGTGGACGGGCAGGAGATCGTACCGGTGGCCCAGGCCGCCGCCGCGGACGCGGACGCGGCCGTCGCCGCCGCCCGTACGGCGTACGAGGAAGGCCCCTGGAGCAGACTGTCCGCCCAGGAGCGCGCGCTGCGGCTGAACCGGGTCGGTGAGCTCATCGAGCGCGACCTGGAAGAGATCGCCCTGCTGGAGACCGTGGACATGGGCAAGCCGTTCGCGTTCTCCAGCACGGTCGACGCCCCCATGGCCGCCCAGCTCATGCACTACTACGCCGGGGCCGTGACCCGTGTCGACGGCTCCTCGCGCGCCCCGGCCGGCGGCCAGCTCGCCTACACCCTGCGCGAACCGCTCGGCGTGGTCTGCGCCATCACCCCGTTCAACTTCCCGCTGCTGCTATCGATGACGAAGATCGCACCGGCGCTCGCGGCGGGCAACACGGTGGTCCACAAGCCCTCCCCGGCCACCCCGCTGACCGCCCTGAAGATCGCCGAGCTCTTCCAGGAGGCGGAGATCCCCGACGGGGTGCTGAACGTCATCACCGGTCCGGGCGTGGAACTGGGGGAAACCCTCACCGGCCACCCCGACATCGACAAGATCGCCTTCACCGGTTCCACCTCGGTCGGCCAGACCATCATCCGCAAGGCGGCCGGCACCCTGAAGAAGGTGACGATGGAGCTCGGCGGCAAGTCCGCCAACATCGTCTTCGCCGACGCCGACCTCGACGCCGCCGAGGAACTCGCCTTCTTCGGCATCTACTACAACAAGGGCGAGATCTGCACGGCCGGCTCCCGGCTCCTGCTCCAGCGCCCCATCCACGACGAGATGGTCGAACGCCTGGTCCGCCGGGCCGCCGACCTCAAGCCCGGCGACCCGCGCGACCCGGCCACCCTCTTCGGACCGCTGGCCCACCGCGGACAGTTCGACAAGGTCAGCTCGTACATCGAGGTCGGCGAGAAGGAAGGCGCGGTCCTGCGCACCGGCGGCAGCGGCTGGACCCCCGAGGGCGCCTCCAGTCAGGGCCTGTACTTCCTGCCGACCATCTTCACCGGCGTCGACAACGGCATGCGGATCGCCCAGGAGGAGATCTTCGGCCCGGTCCTGTCGATCATCCCGTTCGACACCGAGGAGGACGCCGTGTGCATCGCCAACGACAGCGCGTACGGCCTCGCCGCCGGCGTCCACACCAAGGACCTGCGGCGGGCCCACCGGGTCGCCTCGCAGATCAAGGCCGGCACGGTCTGGGTCAATTGCTACAACCAGTACGACCCCGCCGTGCCCTACGGCGGATACAAGGCTTCCGGTTACGGCCGCGAGTGCGGTCCCGAGTCGCTGGAGAGCTACACCCAGACCAAGTCGGTCTGGATCGGCATGGACTGAGAGCGCGACCGAGACGGCGAACGAGCCCGACCGAGACGGCGAACGAGACCCCCTTCCCGAGGAGCGGCAATGCGGACAGGCATCATCGGCACCGGGCGGATCGGCTCGGTCCTGGCCAGGATCCTCGTGGCGGCAGGCCATCAGGTCGTCCTCGCGGGCGCCCGCGGCCCCCAGGTCCTCGGCCCGCTCGTGGCCGAGCTGGGTCGGGCGGCCTCGGCGGCGCACCCCGCCGAGGCCGCCGACCGGGCCGAACTCCTGGTGCTGATGGTGCCCTTCGAACGCGTCCGCGGGCTGCTCCCGCCGTACGCCGTGCAGGACAAGGTGCTCGTGGACGCCACGAACGCGTTCGGCGGCCCCGGCACCCCCGCCGACCTCGGCGGGCGCGGCTCCAGCGACCTGGTCGCCGAGTGGTACCCCGACGCCCAGGTCGTCAAATCCCTGAACACCATGCATTTCGAAACCCTCGCCGTCGCCGGCACCGCCCCCGGAGAGCGCCTGGCACATTTCACCGCCGGCGACGACGCGAAGTCGAAGGAAATCGTCGCGGGAATCATCACGGATCTGGGATTCGCACCCGTGGACACCGGCCCGTTGCACTCCGGAGGAATTCTCCAACAGCCCGGCGGGCCCCTTTTCAACCGGCCGCTCACGGAAGCGCAGGCGCTGGCATGGATATCACACTGAATGTGAACGGAAGACCCGAGCAGTTCACGGCGCGGCCGAACGAACTGCTCGTGGAACGGCTCCGCGACGGCCTCGGGCTCACCGGCACCAAGGTCGGCTGTGACACCGGCCAGTGCGGCACCTGCGTCGTCCGCCTCGACGGCCGGTCCGTCAAGAGCTGCCTGGTCCTGACCGTCTCCGCCGCCGGCAGCGAGGTGGCCACCATCGAGGGCGAGACCACCCGCGGCGGTGAACTGTCCGGCCTCCAGGAGGCACTGCGCCAGGAGCACGGCACCCAGTGCGGCTTCTGCACCCCCGGCATGGTCATGGCGCTGGGCGAACTCGTCGACTCCACCGCCGGCGGCGAGGCCCCCACCGAACCCGAGATCCGCGAGTGGCTCACCGGCAACCTGTGCCGCTGCACCGGCTACCACAGCGTCGTACGGGGCGTGCAGCGCGCCTGTGCGGCAGCCCGCGCCGAGGCGCCCTCCGGTGTCGGCGAGCCCGCCGTCGCCGCATCCACCACTGCCGGACAGGAGGTGTGAGGGACATGACCGCAGTGACGGGGGAGACCCCGGCCACGGGGAGCGGAGTCCTCGGGCAGCCACTGGACAGCCGTGAGGATCCGCAGCTGCTGCGCGGCGAAGCCACGTACGTGGCGGACATCGACCTGCCGTGCACCGCCCACATGGCCATCCTGGGCAGCCCGGTGGCGCACGCGAAGATCCTCTCCATCGAGACCAAGGCCGCCGAGCAGCTGCCCGGCGTGCTCAAGGTGGCCACCGCCGCCGACTTCACCGACGTCATGCCGCTGCCCTGCATCTGGATCCCCGGCGGCGTCGAGAGCCACTTCCCGCCCCACCCCTACGGACTGCCCGGCGCCCGCCCGGTCCTGACCGGCGACACCGTCCGGCACGTGGGCGACCCCATCGCCGTGGTCGTCGCCGAGACCCCGCGCCAAGCCACCGCGGCGCTCGCCGCCATCGCCGTCGAGTACGAGCCGCTGCCCGTGGTCACCCGCGCCGACGAGGCGCTCGCCGAGGGCGCGCCCCAGCTGCACGAGACCGTCCCCGGCAACCTGAACGCGTACTGGACCTGCGGCGACAAGGACCGGACCGACGCGGCCCTCGCCGAAGCCGAGGTCACCGTCGAGCTCGACCTCGTCAACCAGCGCACCATCAACAGCCCCATCGAGCCGCGCGGCGCCGTCGGCGACTACAACGCGGCCACCGGCGAGTACACGCTCTACGCCTCCACCCAGGGCCCGCACAACCACCGCTTCCTGCTCTCCGCGCTGGTCCTCGGCATCCCCTTCAACAAGCTCCGGGTGATCGCCCCGACCGTCGGCGGCAGCTTCGGCACCAAGGGCTACCTGTACCCCGACATGGCGCTGGTGCTGCTGCTGTCCAAGGCGCTCGGCCGGCCCGTGAAGTGGGTGGACACCCGCACCGGGCTGATGAACTCCACCGTCCAGGGCCGCGACCACCGCCAGCACGTGACGCTCGCCGGCACCCGCGACGGCCGGATCACCGCCGTGCGCTGCACCAGCTACGCCAACCTCGGCGCGTACCCCTCGACGATCGGCCCCGGTGTCGCCACCGCCCTGATGGGCCGCTCCATCAGCGGCATGTACGACATCGACGCCGCCTTCTGCGAGGTCTACGCCGCCTTCACCAACACCGTCTCGCTCGGCGCCCAGCGCGGCAGCGGGCGCGCCGAGGCCGCCTTCCTCATGGAGCGCCTCGTCGACCGGTACGCCGGCGAGATCGGCATGGACCCGGCGGCCGTCCGCCGCAAGAACCTGGTGCCGAAGGAGAAGTTCCCGTACGACAACGGCCTCGGCTGGACCTACGACTCCGGGAACTACCAGCTGAACTTCGACAAGGCCATCGAGCTGTCGGGCTACGCCGACATGCCCGCCCGCAAGGCCGAGGCCCGCACCCGCGGCAAGCGGCTCGGCGTCGGCCTCGCCACCTACGTGGCGATCTGCGGGGTCGGCCCCTCCACCCGGATGTCCCAGGAGGGCATGCTCGGCGGCAGCTGGGAGAGCGCGAACATCCGCGTCCACCCGACCGGCGAGGTCACCGTCATCGTGGGTTCCGCCTCCACGGGCCAGAGCCACGGCACGGTCTTCGCGCAGGTCGCCGCCGACGAGTTCGGCATCGACCCGGACACCGTCCAGGTCCTGGAGGGCGACACGCAGAAGGCCCCGTACGGGCAGGGCACCTACGGGTCCCGCTCCTACAGCATGGCCGCGCCCGCCGTCGCCCTCACCGCCCGCAAGATCAAGAGCAAGTTGATCCGTGCCGGTGCCGTCTTCCTCGGGGTCCCCGAGGACAAGGTGGTCTACGAGGGCGGCCGCGTCTACGAAGAGGGCAACGAGCAGAACACCAAGACCTTTGCCGAGCTGGCCACGGCCATGTGGTACGGCTGGGGGCTGCCCGCGGAGATCGAACCCGCCCTCGACGAGACCACCCACTTCGACCCGCCGGACTTCAACTACCCCTTCGGCACGCACGTGGCGGTCGTCGAGATCGACGAACTGACCGGCGAGACCGAGGTGGTGTCCTACACCGCCGTCGACGACGCCGGCCACATCGGCAACCCCAAGATCGTCCTCGGTCAGATCGAGGGCAGCATCACGCACGGCCTGGGCCAGGCCCTGATGGAGGCCGCCGTCTACGACGAACAGGGCCTGCTCATCAGCTCCGACCTGACCACGTACGCCCTGCCGCGCGCCGCCGACGTGCCGCTCTTCACGCTCGACAAGACCGTCACGCCCAGCCCGCACAATCCGCTCGGCGCCAAGGGGGCCGGCGAGATCGCCACCGTCCCGCCCGCCGCGGCCGTCGTCAACGCCGTCGTCGACGCCCTGTCCGACCTGGGTGTCCAGCACATCGACATGCCCCTCACCCCCGAGAAGGTCTGGCGCCGCCTGAGAGGGGAAGCCCAGTGATCCTCACCGAGTTCGACTACGTGCGGCCCGCCGACCTCGACGAGGCGCTCACCCTGTTGTCCGGGACGCGTGGCGCCCGGGTCCTGGCCGGAGGCCAGAGCCTGCTGCCCGACCTACGTGCGGGAGCCGACCGGGCCGCCCTGCTGGTCGACATCCGGCGGCTGGCGGAGCTGCGCGGCGTCACGCGCACGCCCGACGGCACCCGGCTGCGGATCGGGTCCCTCACCACGCTCGCCGAGCTCGCCGCCGACCCGCTGGTGCTCGCCGAAGCCCCGGAACTGGCCGCCGCGGCCCGCGCCAACGGCGACCCCCAGGTGCGCAACCTCGGCACCGTCGGCGGCAACCTCGCCGCCGCCGGGCGGGCCACCGACCTGCCGGTCGCCGCCATGGCCGCCGACGCCGTGGTCGAACTGGCCGGCCCCGGCGGGCGCTCCACCCTGGCCGCCGAAGAGCTCGCGGCCGGCAGCCCGCCCACCGCCGCGGTCCTCACCGCGCTGCTCGTACCGGCCGCGGGACCTGCCGCCGCCTTCGAGAAGACCGCCGACCGCGCCACCCGCTACCCGGTGTGCGCCACCGCCGTACGGATCACCCCCGGCGGGCCGCGCATCGCCGTCACCGGGGCCACCCCCCGGCCCTTGCGGCTGCGCGGGGTCGAGGACCGGCTGCGCGGGGGCCCGTACGGCACGGACGCCGTGCTCGCGGCCTTCCGCGCCGAACCCAGGGAGCTCTTCGTCCCCGGGCGCGGCACCTCGGCCGAGTACCTCGGTCATCTCGTGGGGGTCCTCACGGCCCGAGCCTTGCAGAGGGCCGAGCAGGCCCTCGACCGATAGCCCGGAAGGGCACGCCACGGGGCCCGCCACGGGCCCCATCACGGGGGAGTTGAGTGACGCAGTGGCCGACACATCCGAGACGACCACGGGGGTAACCGTGCACCCAGCCGCCCGCGCGGCCAGTGCGCCCAGAGGCTCCGGCTTCTGGGTGGTGGGAGCGGTCCTCGTGCTGCTGATGCTCTCCTCCTCCGTGCCCTCCGCCCTCTACGTGCTCTACCAGCAGGAGTGGGGGCTCTCCTCCGGCACGATCACGGTGGTCTTCGCCCTGTACGCGGTCACCGTGCTGGCCGGGCTGCTGCTGTTCGGCTCCCTCTCCGACACCCTGGGCCGGCGCCCGGTCCTGGGCGGCGCACTGGTCCTGGCCATGGTCTCGATGGGCCTGTTCGCCGGGGCCCGGGGCCTCGGACTGCTGCTGGCCGCCCGCGCCGTCCAGGGGCTCGCCGTGGGCCTGGCCACCGGGGCGATGGGCGCGGCCCTGCTGGAACTCAGCCCCGCCTCCAGACCCGCGCTCGGCGCCCAGGTCAACAGCGCCGGCCCCACCGTGGGCATCGGGCTCGGCGGGATCGGGGCCGGACTTCTCGTCCAGTTCGCGCCCGCGCCGACGGCACTGAGCTACCTGCTGCTGGTCGGGGCCTTCGCCGCGACCTTGGTGGGGGTGGTCCGGATGCGGGAGAGCGCGCCGGGCGCCGGCGGCCGCTTCCGGGTGGTCCCGCACCGGATCCGCGTACCGGCGGACGCCCGGGGTCGCTTCACCGTCCTCGTCCTGACCATCGTCGCGGTCTGGTCGGTGGGCGGCTTCTACCTCTCCCTCGGCCCGCACCTGGCGCTGTCGCTGCTGGAGTCCACCAACTACCTCGTCGGCGGGGCCACGGTCGCCCTGCTCGCCGGCGCCGCCACCGCCGCCCAGCTGGTGCTCGGCAGCACCGAGGCGCTGCGCACCGCCGTGCTCGGTCTGTTCGGCCTCCTCGCCGGACTCGGCCTGGTGCTCCTCGCGCTGGGGATCCGCTCGGCCGCCGTGTTCCTCGTGGCCACGGCCGTCCTCGGCAGCGGCTGGGGCGCCGCGTTCCTCGGTTCGTTCCGCGCGCTGAGCACGCTCGCGCAGCCGGCGCACCGCGGCGAACTGACCGCCGCCGTATACGTCTTCGCGTACCTCGCGATGAGCATTCCGGCGGTCCTCGCCGGGATGCTCACCAACATCCACGGGCTGCACCGCACCTCGGTCGGCTTCATGGCCGCCGTGGCCGGCGTGTGTGCGCTGGCCCTGCTGGCCACCCTACGACTGGCCGCCCGTACCCGGGCCGAGGGGAGCGCGGCGTGAACGCTGCGGACACGAAGGGCCCCGGGCTGCGGTCGGCCCTGCGCGAGCTGGAGATCTTCGCCGGGATCACCGAGGACCAGCTGGACTGGCTGGTCTCGGTGTCCGAGCCCCGGGTCCTGGCCGACGGCGACGTCCTCTTCCGGGACGGCGAAGAGGCCACCGGCTTCCACGTCCTGCTCTCCGGCGGGCTGGTCGTCACCAAGGTCGTCGACGGCCGGGAGGAGGTGCTCACCCGGCACTCCACCGAGGAGGAGAGCGCCGCCGCCGAGGACCACGACGGCAAGCCGTCCGCCGCCCACCGGTTCACCGGCGAACTGCCCCTGCTGACCGACGGGTCCTACGTGGCCACCGCGGCCGCCAGCGGCCCGTCGACCACGGTGGTGGCCTACCCGAAGCCGGTCTTCTTCGAGATGCTGACCCGCTGCCACGGGGTGGCCGCCGTACTGATCCCCGTACTGGCCTGGCGCATCAAGTCCTCCGAGGTGCAGGCCCGCAAACGGGCCACCGTAGAGGCGCTCGGCACCCTGGCCGCCGGACTCGCCCACGAGCTGAACAACCCGGCGGCGGCCGTGGCCCGGGCCGCCCAGGAACTGGCCCCCGCCCTGGAGCGGCTCACCCGTACCGCCCAGGCCTGGGGCGCGGCCGCCTCAGGGGCGGAGCGCTCGCTCCTCGACCGGCTCGCCGACGAACTGGACAAGCTGCCGCCGCCGGCGACCACCGACCCGTTCGCCCAGGCCGATGCCGAGGAGGAGATCGCCGACTGGGCCGAGGAGGCGGGCACCGAACGGCCCGGCCTGCTCGGATCCGGGGTGGCGGACCTCGGACTGGAGCTGGGCTGGCTGTTGGAGCGGCTGGAGGGCGTGGGGGAGCCGGCGCTCGCCCCCGCCCTGGACCACCTGGCGGCGCTGCTGGAGATCCGCTCGCTCGCGGCGGAGCTCCGGGCCGCGGGGCCCAGGATCTCCCAGCTCGTCTCCGCCACCCGGGATTACGCCAACCTCGACCGGGCGCCCGAACAGCGCTTCCCGGTGACCGACGGACTGGAGAACACACTGGTCGTGCTGCGCGCCAAGCTCGCCGGCATCACCATCGTGCGTGAGTACGAGCCCGGTCTGCCCGAACTGACGGGCTATCCGAGCGAGTTGAACCAGGTGTGGACCAACCTGGTCGACAACGCGGCCGAGGCCATGGAGGGCTCCGGGGTGCTGACCCTGCGCGCCCGCGCCGAGGGCGTCTGCATGGTCGTCGAGATCGCCGACACCGGCCGCGGCATCCCGGCCGAATCCCTGCCGCGGATCTTCGAACCCTTCTACACCACCAAGGACGTGGGCAAGGGCACGGGCCTGGGGCTGCACCTCAGCTACCGCATCGTGACCCAGCGCCACCACGGGTCGATCACCGCCCGCTCGCGTCCCGGTGAGACCCGGATGGTCGTCCGCCTGCCCTTCGCCGGCAGCGCCCAGTCCTGTGCCCCACCTGCGAAAACACCCGAAACGGCACCCGAAACGGCACCCGTCCCGGGCACCTCTCCCAGTTGAAACGGAGTCGACATGGCCAAGTACGACATCTCCAAGCTGCACCCGGTGTTCGTCCGCCAGATGGAGGCGCTGGCCGCCCTGGACATCGAGGCGGTGATGAAGAACTACACCGACGACGCCGTGCTGCTGCGCTTCGAGGGGGCCTCGGTGGGGATCGAGGAGGTTCGCGAGACGTTCACCGGCTACCTCACGGTGAAGCCCTCGCTCGTGGAACTCCAGGAGTACATCGAGACCGAGGACACCATCTTCTACCGGGCGATCATGAACCTGAACGGCGAACCGGAGCACGCGTTCGGGACACTCGTCGTCCGCGATGGCCGAATCTGGCGCCAGACGGCGGGATTCGGCGGCTGACGGCCGGATTCTGGGTAGCGTGTGCGGGGAGGGCGCCGCAGCGCCCTCCCCGTATGTGTGGCATAGCGCGCACGGGCTGCTTATATGCGTGAAGTGGCAAAGGGGAGGCAATGGAAAACGAAACCGGGCGGATCGAGGCATTCAGTGACGGTGTATTCGCCATCATCATCACGATCCTCGTTCTGGAGTTAAAGGTTCCGGAAGAAACCGGCTCGGACTTCTGGCACGGAGTCCGCGAACAGTGGCCCCATTACGCCGCCTACGTCGTGAGCTTCCTCATCATCGGCGTGATGTGGGTGAACCACCACACCATCTTCAGTCACCTCAGGAGGGTGGACCGACCCCTGTTGTTCCTGAATCTCCTGGTGCTGATGGTGGTGTCGGTGATTCCGTACACCACCAATGTCCTCGCCGAGCACCTCATGGAGGAAGGCGGCTCCGCCAACGCGGCCGCCGTCCTCTACAGCGCCGTCACCGTGGCCTACGCCCTGGCTTTCCTGGCCTTCTGGTGGTACGTCACCCGCGTCGGCCACCTCTTCCACGAGCAGGTGGACAAGGAGGGCGCACGCGCCACACGAGTGCGCTTCGGCCTCGGGGCCATCGCGTACCCCCTCACCGTCCTGCTGGCCTTCTACTCCGCACCACTCACACTTGTCGCCCACTTCCTGATCGCGATCTACTATGCGGCGAACCAGATCCCCATCCCCCTCGTGGTAGAGGAAGAGCGGCTCGAAACTGCCAGCGACCTCAGGAAGTAGCCGCCGGGGCCTACGGCCGTTCTACACGGTCAAGTAGGGTATTGGATCTAGCTGGTCGCGGGGGAGGCCCAGATGGCTCGCGTAGTCCTGCCGGAGGATTCCACGACGGAAATCTCCGAATTGATCGACGTCCTGATCTCTCTGCTCTTCGAATCATTACCCCGGCGGGACCAGCGAAACTGGGCCCGCGTTTATCTGAACGGCCTGGTGCGGACCACCGGTAAGAAAACAATTCGTAACATCGCCGGAACAGGGGCCAGTTCCGTCGAGCAGAGCCTCCAGCAGTTCATCAGCAAGTCTCCCTGGGACTGGACCCCGGTCCGCCGCTCCCTCGCCCAGCACCTCGAACGCACCGCACAGCGTCCCCTGGCCTGGGTGCTCCAGCCCATGGTCATAGAGAAGGCGGGGGACCGCTCCGTCGGCGTCGGCCGGCAGTTCGTCCCCCAGCTCGGCCGCACCGCCAACTGTCAGCAGGCGAGCGGGATCTGGCTCGCCTCCAGCGAGGCCAGCTTCCCGGTCGAATGGACCCTCACCCTCCCCGGGCCCTGGACCAGCGAACTCATGCGCCGCCGCCGGGCCGGCATCCCCGACACGGCCCGCTCCCTCACCCCCGCCCAAGACGCCGTACACGCCGTCCAGCGGATGGCCGCCAGCTGGCAACTCCAGCGCCGGCCCGTGGTGATGGAGGTCGCCAACGGTGACCTCACGCAGAGCATCGAGTCCTTCACCCTCCAGGACATCCCCTTCGTCTTCAAGGTCGACGGCTCGCTGCCGGTCTCCTTCGGCGGCGCCGGCCGGTACAAACCCGGGCCGCACACCGCCCCCGCCCGCGAACTCATCGACTCCCTGCGCTCCCAGCGCCGCGTCGTCGAATGGACCCGGCACGGCCGGGCCGAGGGCGCGGTCACCCTGCTGACCTCGGCCTCGATCTTCGCCACCCCCGGCGAGGACCGCCCCGTACCCGTGCCGCCCACCCCGCTGCTGCTGGTCGGAGCCTGGACCGAAGCAGCCCTGCTGCCCTCCGAGTTCTGGATCACCAACATCGGTGACCGGCCGCTCGCCCAGCTCTTCCTGCTCGCCAAACTCACCGACCGCGTCTCCCTCGACTTCGCCGAGACCTGCGAACCCGTGGGCATCCGGGACTTCGAGGGCCGCTCCTTCCGGGGCTGGCACCACCACGCCACCCTCGCCAGCGTGGCCCACGCCGCGAAACTGCTCGGCGCGCGCCCACCGCTACCCGACGGATACCCCGGACCCACCCGGTCGGCCGCCGCGACGGCCCGACCACCCGCAGCCCGACCACCGGCGGCCCGGCCGGCGACCCCGGCCGTCCTGCCGCCGCGCCCGCACCTGCCCGGACCCGTCCCGCGCCGCGAGTACATCCGCTGATGCTCGACATAGCCGACGAGCTACGCGCGTGGTGCGCCGCGCAGCGGGAGTTCGCACTCGCCACCGTCGTCGCCGTCAGTGGGAGCGCTCCCCGCGGCCCCGGCGCCTCCCTCGCCGTCGACGACAAGGGCACCGCGCTCGGCTCCATCTCCGGAGGCTGCGTGGAATCCGCCGTGCACGAGCTGTGCCTCGACGCCATCGCCTCCGGCGAAGGCGGCCTGCACCGCTTCGGCTACAGCGACGACGACGCCTTCGCCGTCGGCCTGACCTGCGGCGGAGTCCTCGACGTCCTGGTCACCCCGGTGCGCGGGCGCGACCCGGTCCGGCCCGTGCTCGGCTCGGTGCTCGACGCCGCCGCCGGGGGCACCCGGGCCGCGCTCGCCCGGGTGGTCTCCGGACCGCCGCCCCAGCTGGGCCGGGCGCTCGCCGTCCACGCCGACGGCACCTACGAGGGCGGGCTCGCCGGCGGCCCCGACCTGGACCGGGCCGCCGCCCGGCAGGTACGGGCGCTGTTGCTGGCCGGGCGCACCGGCACCGCCGAGCTCGGCACGGCCGGCGGGCTCTGCGGGCAGCCCCTGACCCTCCTCGTGGAATCGGCCGCCGAGCCGCCCCGGCTGCTCGTCTACGGGGCCATCGACTTCGCCGCGGCCCTCGCCCGGATCGGCGCCTTCCTCGGCCACCGGATCACCGTGTGTGACGCCCGGCCCGTCTTCGCGACCCCGGCCCGCTTCCCCGACGCCGACGAGGTCGTCGTCGACTGGCCGCACCGGCACCTGGCCGCCGAATGGGCGGCGGGCCGCCTGGACTCCCGTACCGCGGTCTGCGTCCTCACCCACGACGCCAAATTCGACGTACCGCTGCTGGAACTGGCCCTGCGGCTGCCCCTGGGCTACGTGGGAGCCATGGGATCCCGGCGCACCCACGCCGAACGCGAGAGACGGTTGCGGGCCCGGGGCGTCACCGACGCCGCCCTGGCCCGCCTGCGCTCACCCATCGGACTCGACCTCGGCGGCGCCACCCCGGAGGAGACCGCGCTGGCCATCGCCGCCGAGTTCACGGCCGTCCGGCACGGCGGATCGGTGCTCCCGCTGGCCCGGCGGCGCGGCCCCGTCCACCGCCGAACCCGGCCCGCCGGGACCAAGGTCCCGTAGGAAAGGACCACCCGGCCCGGTATGTCCTGGACGATCAGCCCGGAAGGTGTGAACGCCAGGCCGTGGGAGAATGAAGTACGTGCGTTTCCCCGGCTGTCCTGCCGGGGCGTAGACGGATCCTTCGATCGACTGGGATGTTCAGCACGTGCGTTTCCTCAATGACCTGAAGCCGCCGTACGACCTGACGTACGACGATGTGTTCATGGTGCCGAGCCGCTCCGCGGTCGGTTCCCGTCAGGGTGTCGACCTGTCCTCGCCCGACGGAACCGGCACCACCATTCCCCTCGTCGTGGCCAACATGACCGCCATCGCGGGCCGCCGGATGGCCGAGACGGTCGCCCGCCGCGGCGGAATCGTCGTCATCCCGCAGGACATCCCGATCGAGGTCGTCACCGACGTCATCTCCTGGGTGAAGACCCGCCACCACGTGCTCGACACCCCGATCACGCTGGCGCCCACCCAGACGGTCGCCGACGCGCTGTCCCTGCTACCCAAGCGCGCCCACGGCGCCGGCGTCGTCGTCGACGACGAGGGCCGCCCGGTCGGCGTCGTCACCGAGCACGACCTGACCGGTGTCGACCGATTCACCCAGCTCTCCGAGGTCATGTCGAAGGAGCTGCTGCTCATCGACGCCGACATCGACCCCCGCGAGGCCTTCAACCAGCTCGACGCCGGCCACCGCAAGCTGGCCCCGGCCGTCGACAAGGACGGCAAGCTCGTCGGCATCCTCACCCGCAAGGGCGCCCTGCGCGCGACGCTCTACACCCCGGCCACCGACGCGAACGGCAAGCTGCGCATCGCGGCCGCCGTCGGCATCAACGGTGACTTCGTGGCCAAGGCCAAGCAGCTGCTCGACGCGGGCGTGGACACGCTCGTCATCGACACGGCGCACGGCCACCAGGAGTCGATGATCAACGCGATCAAGGCCATCCGCGCCCTGGACCCGCAGGTCCCGATCGTGGCGGGCAACATCGTCGCCGCCGAGGGCGTCAAGGACCTCATCGAAGCCGGCGCGGACATCATCAAGGTCGGTGTGGGCCCCGGCGCCATGTGCACCACCCGCATGATGACCGGCGTGGGCCGCCCGCAGTTCTCCGCGGTGCTGGAGTGCGCGGCCGAGGCGAAGAAGTACGGCAAGCACGTGTGGGCCGACGGTGGCGTCCGGCACCCGCGCGACGTGGCGATGGCGCTGGCCGCCGGTGCGTCCAACGTGATGATCGGCTCCTGGTTCGCCGGTACGTACGAGTCCCCGGGCGACCTCCAGCAGTCCGCCGAGGGCCGTCTCTACAAGGAGTCCTTCGGCATGGCCTCCGCCCGCGCGGTGCAGAACCGCACGAGCGAGGAGTCGGCCTACGACCGCGCCCGCAAGGGCCTGTTCGAGGAGGGCATCTCCACCTCGCGCATGTTCCTGGACCCGGCCCGCCCGGGCGTCGAGGACCTGATCGACTCGATCATCGCGGGCGTCCGCTCCTCGTGCACGTACGCCGGTGCCGGCTCCCTCGCTGAGTTCGAGGAGAAGGCCGTGGTCGGCATCCAGTCCGCCGCCGGTTACGCCGAGGGCAAGCCGCTGCACGCCAGCTGGAGCTAGACCGTCCCGTCCCGTGGCCCCGGCCGTCCCTTCGCGGACGGCCGGGGCCACGTGCGTTCCCGGGCGCGTCACCGCTGCCGGGGCTCCGCCCCGGACCCGCGCAGCGGCACCCGCCGGCCGCGACGCGCCGGTCACAGGGCGTCACGCCGGCGGAGCTCAGAGCGGCGGAGGCCGCTGTCCGGGCGGTGAACTATGCACGCCCACGCGGTACTTCGGAATGCGCAGGGTGACCTTCATGCCGGCGCCGACCCCCGTCTCCATCACCGGACCGTACTCGTCCCCGTACACCTGCCGGATCCGCTCGTCGACATTGGGCAACCCGATCCCCGAGGAACCGCCGTGCTCCCCGGCCAGGATCCGGCGCAGCAGCGCCGGATCCATCCCGACCCCGTTGTCCTCCACCGTGATCACCGCCTCCGCACCCGCGTCCCGCGCCGTGATCGTGATCCGGCACTGCGCGGTGGAGTCCTCCAGCCCGTGCTTCACGGCGTTCTCCACCAGCGGCTGCAGACACAGGAAGGGCAGCGCCACCGGCAGCACCTCCGGCGCCACCTGCAAGGTCACCTTCAGCCGGTCGCCGAACCGGGCACCGGCCAGCGCCAGATACTGCTGCACCGAGCGCAACTCGTCGGCCAGCGTCGTGAAATCACCGTGCCGCCGGAAGGAGTACCGGGTGAAGTCCGCGAACTCCAGCAACAGCTCCCGGGCCCGCTCCGGATCCGTCCGGACGAACGAGGCGATCGCGGCCAGGGAGTTGAAGATGAAATGCGGGGAGATCTGCGCCCGCAGCGCCTTGATCTCCGCCTCCATCAGCCGGGTCCGCGACCGGTCCAGCTCGGACAGTTCCAACTGCACCGACACCCACCGCGCGACCTCCGTCGCCGCCCGCACCAGCACCGCCGACTCGCGCGAGCCGTACGCCACCAGTGCACCCAGCACCCCGTCCTCGCCGGTCAGCGGGGCCACCACCGCCCACTTCAGCGGACAGTCGGGCCGCTGGCACTCGGTCCGCACGCTCTGGCTGCGCCCCGACGCCAGCATCACCGCCACCCGGGCCATCGCCCGCCGCTGGTGGTGGTCGGCGCCCGGCCCGTCCCAGGCCAGCACCGACTCCCGGTCGGTGAGGCACAGCGCCTCCGTCCCCAGCAGCGACCGCAGCCGCCGGGCCGCCTTGCGGGCGGCGTCCTCGGTCAGCCCGGCGCGCAGCGGGGGAGCGGCCAGCGAAGCCGTGTGCAGGGTGTGGAAGGTGGCCCGCTCCACCGGGGTCCCCAGGTCCATCCCGGCCGCCCGCTCCCCGCGGCGGGCGTGCCACCGGCCCGCCGCCCAGCCCGCACCCAGCAGCAGCACCGCACCGGCCACCGCCAGCAACACCAGAACCGCCGGCGCCACCCCGGTCACCGGGGACCCCCCGCCCGCTCCCCGGCCACGACCTCCGGCAGGTGCAGCCGGGCCAGGGTGGCCGCCGTCCCCGCCGGGATCCGCGACCGGGTGGCCAGCGACACCACCACCATCGTCAGGAACCCGAGCGGCACCGACCACGCCGCCGGCCACGCGAGCAGCGTGTGCGTCCAGCCCGGCGGCGCCAGATCGGCCCGGGTCGCCAGCACCGCGCCCAGCGCCGCCCCGCCGCCCGTGACCAGCCCGGCCACCGCACCCGGCGGAGTCAGCCCGCGCCACCAGATGCCCAGGACCAGCAGCGGACAGAACGAGGACGCCGACACGGCGAAGGCCAGGCCCACCGCGTCCGCCACCGGCACCTGAGTCGCCGCCACGCTCCCGGCCAGCGGCACCACGATCGCCACGACCGCCGCCGCGCGGAAGCTGCGCACCCCGCGCGCCGGCAGCACGTCCTGGTGCAGCACCCCCGCCACCGCCATCGTCAGCCCCGAGGCCGTCGACAGGAACGCCGCGAAGGCACCCCCGGCCAGCAGCGCCCCCAACAGATCGCCGAGCACCCCGCCGAGCATCCGCCCGGGCAGCACCAGCACCGCCGCGTCCGCGTCGCCGGTCAGGGCGAGCTCCGGGGTGTAGATCCGGCCCAGCGCCCCGTAGACCGGCGGCAGCAGGTAGAAGACGCCGACCAGCGCGAGCACGATCAGCGTGGTGCGCCGCGCGGTCCGCCCGTCGGGGCTGGTGTAGAACCGCACCGCGACGTGCGGCAGGCCCATCGTGCCGAGGAACGTCGCCAGGATCAGCCCGTACGTGGCGTACAGCCGGTGCGCGCGCAGCCCGCCGGAGGTCGCCGCCGTCCAGGTGGACACACCGGGCCGCGCCTCGGCCCGGGTCTCCGGAACGGGCGCGCCGGGGGCGAACTCCAGCCGCGCGCGGGCCCGTACGGAATGCTCACCGGCGGCCAGGGTCACCGGCGCCGACACGTAGCCGTGCCCGTCGACCTGCCCGGTCACCGTCACCGTCAGCGGATGCGCCACCGACAGCCGCACGTCCTGCGCGACCGTCACCGCGGTGTGCTCCCGGAAGACGGCCGGTGCGTCGAAGGTGGCCCGCGGCGCGCCGTCCCCGGCCCACGCCGCGATCAGGAAGAAGGCCGGCACCAGCAGGGCCGTGAGCTTCAGCCAGTACTGGAAGGCCTGGACGAAGGTGACCGAGCGCATCCCGCCGCACGCCACCGCCACCGTCACCACGAACGCGACGACCAGCCCACCGACCCAGTGCGGGGCCCCGGTCAGGATCCCCAGCGTCAGCCCGGCCCCCTGCAACTGCGGCAGCAGGTACAGCCAGCCGACCCCGAGCACGAACAGCACCGCGATCCGGCGCACCACCAGCGACTCCAGCCGCGCCTGCGCGAAGTCGGGCAGCGTGTACGCGCCCGAGCGGCGCAGCGGGGCCGCCACCAGCACGAGCAGCACCACGTACCCGGCGGTGTAGCCCACCGGGTACCAGAGCATCTCGGGCCCCTGGAGCAGCACCAGCCCCGCCACCCCGAGGAACGACGCGGCGGACAGGTACTCGCCGCTGATGGCCGCCGCGTTCAGGCGGGGCCCCACCGTGCGCGAGGCGACGTAGAAGTCGGATGTGGTCCGGGACATCCGCAGGCCCAGCGCGCCGACCAGAACCGTGACGAGGACGACGACGGCGACCGCGGTCAGCGCGTACGTCTGGTTCACCGGGCGGTCCTTCGGCAGGGGAGGGGTGTCCGGAGTCTATGCACGCCCCCTGACCGGGCGACAGGCTCGATTCGGACCCACCGGACCCGTCGGATCCGCCCAGCCGGACCGGCCCGTCAGAGCGCCGGGTCGCGGTGCTCCGCGCAGTCGCGCAGGGCGATCTCCAACTCCACGTACGACTCCTCCGCGCGCCGGAACGCCAGCGTCAGGGCCGCCTCCGCACGCGGCGGAACCTGCTCGCGGACCCCCTCGCGGGCCTCGTACAGGATGTCGGCCCAGCGGGCGGCCGCACTGCGCAACCGAGCCAGCAGCGCTTCGGCCTCGGCGGGCCCGGCCGGCCGGGCCCGGGGCAGCCCGCTCAGGGTGTCGACCAGCGCCTGGATCTCGGACATCGCGCTCCTCCCGCGCCGGAAGATCCACGATACGAGAGGGGCGACGGCCCCGAGGGCCGATCGGCGCGGCGGTGCGGCCGACGGCTCCGGCGGATCGCCGTACGTCCCTCCCGGCGCGACGAACGGCGCCCCCGAGCGCCGGACGGTCGGGCGCGAACGGCCCGACGACAGCCGGGGAACGGCCGGGGAACGGTCGGGGATCGGCCGGTTTCAGCCGGTCGCCTGCCGCATCAGCAGATCCCGCAGCTCCCGCGCGTGCCTGCGGCTCACCTGGAGCTCCGCCGCCCCCACCCGGACACTGGTGGTCCCGGCCTCCAGCCGGAGCTCGTCGATCCGCGAGAGCGCCACCAGATGGCGGCGGTGGATCCGTACGAACCCGCGCGCCGCCCAGCGCTCCTCCAGCGTGGACACGGGGATCCGGACCAGGTGGCTGCCCTCGTCGGTGTGCAGCCGGGCGTAGTCGCCCTGCGCCTCGACGTAGGAGATGTCCGCGATCGCCACGAAGCGGGTGACCCCGCCCAGTTCGACGGCGATCTGGTCCGGTGTGCGGTCGGCGACGGTGACCTCGGCCACCGGCCGGCGCGGCGCCGCCGCGGCCGGGGCGCCCGACACCGGGGCATCGGCGCCCGCCGGCGCAGCCGGACCCTCCTCGAACCGGCCCAGCTGCTCGCAGGCCCGCCGGACGGCCTCGGCCAGCCGCTCCGGGCGCACGGGCTTGAGCACGTAGTCCACGGCCTTCAGGTCGAAGGCCTGTACGGCGAAACCCTCGTGGGCGGTGACGAACACGATCAGCGGCGGCCGCGCGAAGCCGGCCAGCAGCCGCGCGACGTCCAGCCCGGTCAGCCCGGCCATGTGGATGTCCAGGAACACCACGTCGATGCCGTCGGCCCCGTCCGGGCCGGACTCCAGCGCCCGGGTGACCCGGCGCAGGGCCTCGGTGGCGTCCGAGGCGCCCTCCGCACTGCGCACCCGGGGGTCCGAGCGCAGCAGGTAGAGGAGTTCCTCCAGGAGCGGCTTCTCGTCGTCGACGGCCAGTACGCGCAGCATGCGGCCGAGTCTAGAGACGACCGGGCCGCGGCGGAACGCCGAAGGGGCGCGGCCCCCGCCCAGGGGGGAGGTGGGCGAGGGCCGCGCGAACGGGGTGGGGGGAGGGAGGGGATCGGTGGGTGGTGGGGGAGGGACGGGGACAGGGGCTACTGGACGGTGATCAGCTTGCCGTCCGGGGACACGGCGTACCAAGTGCCGCCCACGCCCTGGCCGTTGACGTCACCCGGCTTCTTGTCGCCGGAGAAGGTGTAGACGGGCCAGCAGTCGACGCTCTGCTGCTTCTGGCCGTCGGGGCGGTTGAGCACCGTGTAGTTCTTCTCGACGATCCCCTTGTCCTTGGCCTTCTCCACCGGCGCGACGACCGGCCACTTGGTCAGGCAGTCGCCCACGCACTTGGAGGTCATCGGCCACTGGGTGTCCGGCTTGAACCGGTAGACGGTCATGCCCTTGCCGTCGACGATGTGGTCGCCCAGCTTGGGGTCCTTGGCCACCGAGAGCTTCCCGTCGGCTTCGGCGGCGCCGCCCGCGGCCGGGGGCGCCGCCTCGGCGGGCGGCGCCCCCTCGGCGGGCGGCGCCCCCTCGGCCGGCGCCGCCTTCGCGGCCTTCTTGCCGTCCGCAGCGAGGGCGAACCACACCCCGCCGACGCCCTGCCCGTTGACGTCGCCCGCCTTGGTGTCCTTGCTGTAGCGGTAGGCGGGCCAGCCGCCCACCGTCAGCTGCTTGCTGCCGTCGGTGCGCACCACTTCGCCCAGCAGCGACGCGTCCATGCCGGCGGCGGCGGTGACGTCACCGGCGGCGACCACCGGCCAGGTCTTCTCGCAGTCCCCGTCACAGTTGGACTTCGGCGGCTTGGCCGTGTCCTTGTCGAAGCGGTAGAGGGTCATTCCGGCGCTGTCGGTGAGGACGGGCCCGACCTTGTCGTTGGAGGTGATCGCCAGTTGCCCGGCCGGCTTGGCGCCCGAGGCGCCCGCAGCACCCTCGGCACCCGCAGCGCCGTCGGAGCCGTAGGCGGCGTCCGAGGCCTTCCCGGTGTCCTGGGCGGCAGCGGCGGCCCCGACCGGCTTGGTCGTGTCCGCGGCCTTGTCGTCGGCGGGGCCGCAGGCCGTCGCCGCCAGGACGACGACGATCGCGGCCGCGGCCAGGGTGGTTCCGCGCTTGATGCCCATTTTGATCTCTCCCACTCGTGGTGTCCTTCGCGTCCGCCACCGTGATGGCGTCAACTCTGCCCAGGACACGCCGCGATGGCAGGGAACTGTTCAACTCGTCCGGTGTGGGCTGTTTCACTCACCCCACGCCGAACCCGGAGCGCCGCAGGGCCGTGGCCACAGCGAGGCCGAGCACCTGGTGTCCGCTGTCGTTGGGGTGCAGCCCGTCCGCCAGGTGCTCGGGACCGAGCAGGTCCCGGCCCGGCAGCACGGCGAGCCGGTCGTCCCCCGCGGCCATCCGGTCCCGGGCCGCGCGCTCCATCGCGTGCCGCAGGGCGCCGAGGGTGGCGCCGAGCTTGTTCGGGGTGCGCTCGGCGTCGGGCCGCAGGACGGGGGAGACCAGCAGGATCGGGGTCCGCGGGTGCCCCTGGCGGACCAGTTCGAGGAACGCGCGGGTGGTTTCGTACAGCAGGGGAGACGAAAAGGGCACCCGGGACCAGCAGTTGGTGCCGAAGGCGAGCGTCAGGACGTCGGCGGGCAGGCCCGCGAGCTGTTCGGCGGTGGTCAGCTCACCGCGCGCGGCGCCCGCGTAGCCGAGGTTGACGGTGTCCCAACCGAGGGCCCGGCCGGTGACGGCGGGCCAGCCGTGCGCGGGGCGGGTGGACCACCAGCCCTCGGTGATGGAGTCGCCGTGCACCACCCAGCGCGGTGCGGGCGGCGCCGGGGCGAGCGGGCCGCCGATCCCGCGCAGCCCGAGGATCAGCGGGGACTGGGTTTCCGGCGGGTGGATGGTGAAGGGGCCGGTGCCGCCGCCCAGGTCGATCCGTACGACGGCCTCCGCGGCCGGTTCGGTGAACACCTCGGTGACCACCCCGTGCCGGTCCCACAGCGCGAAGCCGTGCGCGAGGTCGCGCAGCGCGTCGGTGGGGCCGGGCACGGTCGCCCGGTAGCGGACCTCCACCGAACGCGCGGTCTCGGTGGTGAATTCGAGCCGGACGCCGATGGGCAGGGTGGAGCGCTCGCCGGTGTCCCAGGGCAGCCGCATGGTGTCGGTCGGATCGGCGCGGACCGGCCGCCCCCGGTCCAGCCAGGCGACCCCGCGCAGGAAGGGCAGCGCGTCCTGCCAGGGCGCCGGCTCGTCGGGGTGGCGCTGCAGCCCTGCCGACCAGGTCGGTCCCGTCGAACCGGTCGGCAGTCCTGGACCGTCCGGCCCCGCTGCCCCCGCTGCCCCCGCTGCCCCCGCTGGTCCTGCTGCCCCCGCTGGTCCTGCTGGTCTCACCGGTCGCCTCCGATCGTCGGGTACGGGAACCTCGCGCCGACCCCGCGGTCCACCCCGACCGCCCGCCCCGCGACGAACGAGGACGGCGGCGAGGCCGGGACGTACGGGGCGGCCGCGCTGCCCGCGGTCTCGGCGACCCGGCCCGGCAGGGCGTCCTCCGCGTTGCGTCACCGCCCCCCGGTGCCCGGCGGGGCGGTGACCCGCGGGGGCCGCACCACCCCCACTGCCACCGCGTTCACCCGTACCCCGCTCGAGCCCGGTTCCACCGCCGCGGAGCGGACCAATGCCATCGGGGCGGCCCCGGCGGTCCGGACGGGGCTCCGGGGGGCCGATCTCCGTGGAGCACGCCCGGATCCACGGCGGCACGCTGCGGCAGATCTGATGAAGTGTCAAGAGAGGGGGTCCGCGGCGACCTGCGCAGCGATCGATCATCCCTACGCAACAAACGACTGTCAGTGACTGATCCGCGCAATGATCGTGCGCCAATGTGCAAGGATGGTCCATTACGGGCGGTATCACTCAGCTCGTAGGCTCACTCGCTGTACGTGGAGTGGCGCGGATCGCCTGCTCGGCGGTCCCCCATGAGCAGACCCTTCTTTCGTCGGGCCCTGCCCTGCTCCGGATCGTCGCGGTCGACGCCTCCCCTGACCTCCCCGATCCGCAGTGACAAGGAGTCCCCTCGTGCTCGACCACGGCCAGGCGCCACCGCTCGCTACCGAGGCCAAGAGGCCCGTCAACCCGCTGCTCCGCCGCAAGCCGGTGGAGCAGTTGGTCGCCGAGGGCGGCCAGGGTGAGGGCGGCGCGCTCAAGCGTTCGCTCACCATGTGGCAGCTGACCATGATCAGCATCGGCGCGACCCTGGGCACCGGCATCTTCGTCGTCCTCGGCGAAGCCACCCCGATCGCCGGCCCGGCCGTCTTCATCGCCTTCATCGTCGCGGGCCTGACCGCGCTCTTTTCGGCGCTCTCCTACGCCGAGCTCGCGGGCTCCATCCCCGTCTCGGGCTCCTCCTACTCCTACGCCTACGCCACCATGGGCGAGCTCATAGCCTGGGTCTGCGGCTGGTGCCTGGTCCTCGAGTACGGCGTCTCCGTCGCGGCCGTCGCCGTCGGCTGGGGCCAGTACCTCAACGAGCTGCTCGACGGCACCCTCGGCTTCACCATCCCGGAGGGCTTCTCCGCCCCGCTGGGCGAGGGCGGCTACATCAACCTCCCCGCCCTCGTCGTGGTGCTCCTGTGCATGGTCTTCCTGCTCCGCGGAGCCAAGGAGAGCGCCCGGATCAACACGATCATGGTCGCCGTCAAGATCGTGACGCTGGCCGTCTTCATCGTCATCGGCTTCATGGGCATCAAGGCCGGGAACTACACCCCGCTGGCCCCGCTCGGCGTCACCGCCATCAGCACCGCCGCATCGATGCTCTTCTTCTCGTACATCGGCTTCGACGCCGCCTCCACCGCCGGTGAGGAAGCCAAGAACCCGAAGAAGGACCTGCCCCGCGCGATCATGCTCTCGCTGCTGATCGTCACCGTGATCTACTGCCTCGTCGCCCTGGTCGCCGTCGGCGCCATGCCGTGGCAGGAGTTCGAGGGCAGCGAGGCCGCCCTGGCCCAGATCATGGAGAACGTCACCGGACACTCCTTCTGGAGCGTTATCCTCGCCGCCGGTGCCGTCGTCGCCATCGCCAGCGTCGTCTTCGCCGTCCTCTACGGCCAGACCCGCATCCTCTTCGCCATGTCCCGCGACGGCCTGATGCCGAAGGCCTTCGCCAAGGTCGACGAGAAGACCGGCACCCCGAAGGTCAACACGATCATCGTCTGCCTCTTCTGCGGACTGCTCGCCGCCTTCATCCCGCTGGGTGAACTGGCGAACGCCACCAGCATCGGCACCCTCTTCGCCTTCGGCCTGGTCAACATCGCCGTCGTCATCCTGCGCTACACCCGCCCGGAGATGAACCGCACCTTCAAGGTCGCGCTCTTCCCGGTCACCCCGATCCTGGGCTTCATCTTCTGCGCCTACCTGATGACGGAGCTGCCCGGAATCACCTGGCTGGTCTTCGGTGGCTGGATGGCCGTCGGGCTCGTGATCTACTTCTTCTACGGCATGCGCCGCTCCAGCCTGGCCACTGTGGCCGCCACGGCCGCCTCGGCCGCGGAGGTCGCTGAATAGAAGTGATTCACCCCCCGTGCGACTGAACGATCTCGACGAACGCATCGTGCACGCCCTCGCCGAGGACGCCCGCCGCTCCTACGCGGACATCGGCTCCGAGGTCGGGCTCTCCGCGCCCGCCGTCAAGCGGCGCGTGGACCGGCTGCGCGCCGAAGGCGCCATCACGGGCTTCACCGTCCGCGTGGACCCGGCCGCCATGGGCTGGGAGACCGAGGGCTTCATCGAGATCTACTGTCGGCACAACACCTCGCCGGACGACATCCGGCGAGGACTGGAGCGATACCCCGAGGTGGTGTCCGCGTCGACCGTCACCGGCGACGCGGACGCCCTCGTTCAGGTCTTCGCCTCCGACATGCGCCACTTCGAACGGGTCCTGGAACGCATCGCGGGCGAGCCGTTCGTGGAACGCACCAAGTCGGTGCTCGTCCTCTCCCCGCTCCTGCGCCGCTTCACCTCGGGCGCGCCCGCGTAACGCTCCGCGGCGGGCCGGGAGCGGGGCGGGGCCGGGGCGGTCACGCCTCCGGAGTGCGCAAACCCAGGAAGAGCGGGCTGCGGCGCAGGGCGAAGCCCATCGACTCGTAGAGCCGCACGGCCCCGGTGTTGGCCGCCGCCGCGTGCAGGAACGGGAGCTCCCCGCGCCCGCGGACCTCCGCCGCGACCGCGCGTATCAGCCCGGCCGCCAGGCCCCGGCCCCGGTGGTCCGGGTGGGTGCACACCGCGCTGATCTCCGACCAGCCCGCCGGCCGCATCCGCTCCCCGGCCATCGCGACCAGCCGGCCCTCGTGACGTATCCCGAGGTACGTGCCCAGCTCGACCGTCCGGTCCAGGAGCGGGCCCGGCTTGGTCAGCGCCACCAGCTCCAGCATCTCCGGTACGTCATCGAGCCCCAGCACGACCGCCTCCGGCGCCGCCCCGGCCCGTACCGTCCGCCCGTCCAGCTGCACCCCCGGAACCGTCACCAGCGTGTGCCACCCCGGCGGCGGGGTCAGCAACCCCGTCACCCAGACCTCCTGCCCGGGGCCGGCCAGTACGGCCAGATCCGCCCACGCCCGCGGGTCCCCGGGATCGGCGAGCGCCGAGAACGGGGACGTGTCCGGCGCGTAGCGGGCCGCCAGACCAGCGGGACCGAACTCGGCGAAACCGCGGTGCGGCCCGGTCAGCGCGGCCCAGACCGGATTGTCGAGTACCTCGTCGAGCACTTCACTGCCGCACAGCGTGCCGCTCTCGGGGGACATGGGTGCAGGACTCCTTCAGCGGGGCGACGGCGTCCGGCTGGTGACCGCCTTCTTGACGGCCCCGGGCGCCGCCACGAGACTCGGGGGACGGCCATGACGGACAACGCCCGCCACCGGAAGCCTAACCAGCACCGGACGCGGGCGACCGAGGACGAGGACGGGGGTGGGCGGCGGTGGACACGGCCCGGACGGCGGACACGGACACGCGGGCCCGGACCCTCCGGCGCTGCTGGCTCACCCGACGCCTGCACATCGACCTCCTGCGGGTGTGCAGCGCTTTCGGCCCGCTCGGCTGACCCCCTCAGAGACGAGTGACCCGGACCGGGCGCGCGCCCCGCGCCGCCCGGGGCCCAGCCGTGTTGTCCTCCACGCCAGGAGAGTCATGTCGCACACCGTCCTGCCCCGCACTCCGCTGCCCCTCACCCCGCTGCCCCGCACCGGCCCGGCGCCCGCCCCGCGGGGCCGCATCGGAGCCGGTTTCTCCCCCGTACCGCACCGCTACCACCTCTACCTCCGCGCCGACTGTCTCCCCTCGCAGCAGGTCACCGCCGCCCTCGCCGCGCTGGGCCTGACCCGCTCCATCGCCGTCACCGTCCTCGGTACGGAGCCCGGGGCGGCCGGGTACACCGCGCTGCGGCTGGCCTACGAGGCCACCGGCCACCACTTCGACGGCGCCCTGACCGTCCCGGCCCTCGTCGACTCCTGGAGCGGCCGCGTAGTCTCCGACCACACCCCCGACATCCTCGACGACCTGCGCTTCCTGGCCGCCCACCCCGCCTTCCGCGCGGGTTCGTAGCAAGGGGCACAGCAGGCGCCGCAACAGGGGCCGTACGGGGTCCACGGGGCGGCCCGGGGCGCCCGCGCAACGAATCGCCGCGTAGGCCAGGGAACACGCAACGAATCGATGCGCGGAGCGCAACGCTCACGGCTTGTCCGGGTCGAACGCGCGAACGTACCGTTTTATGACCCCCTCCCCGCCTGTCACAGAGGTAGCCCATGCCCCCGCTGCGCACCGCCCTCCTCCAGAGCTCCGGCGTTCTCGGCGACACCGCCGAGAACCTCAAGGCGCTCGACGAGGCAGCGGCGCGCGCCGCACAGAGTGGGGCCGGGCTCCTCGTGACCTCGGAGATGTTCCTGACCGGCTACGCGCTGGACCTCCAGGACATCCCCGGCCTCGCCGAAGCCGCCGACGGCGCCTCCGCCCGGGCCATCGGCGAGATCGCCCGGCGCCACGGGATCGCCGTCCTGTACGGCTACCCGGAGAGCGCGGACGGCGTCGTCTACAACGCCGCCCAGCTCATCGGCCCCGACGGCGCGGCGCTGGCGAACTACCGCAAGACCCACCTCTTCGGCTGCTTCGAACAGGACGCCTTCACCCCCGGCGACACCCCCGTCGTCCAGGCGGACCTGAACGGCCTCCGCATCGGCATCATGATCTGCTACGACGTGGAGTTCCCCGAGAACGTCCGGGCGCACGCGCTCGCCGGCACCGACCTCCTCCTGGTGCCGACCGCGCAGATGCACCCGTTCCAGTTCGTCGCCGAACAGCTCGTCCCCGTAAGGGCCTTCGAGAACCAGATGTACATCGCGTACGTCAACCGCACCGGTCCGGAAGGCGAGTTCGAGTTCGTCGGACTCAGCTGCCTGGCGAGCCCCGACGGGGTCACCCGGACCCGGGCCGGCCGCGGCGAGGAGCTGGTGTTCGGCGAGGCCGACCCCGAGCTGCTGTCGGCCTCGCGCGAGAACAACCCGTACCTGCGCGACCGCCGACCCGGGCTCTACGCCTCCCTCGTCTAAGCCCTCTTCTTCCCCCAGCCCTGCCGCAAGGAGACGTACCCCCATGACGTCCACGGTGCCCACCACCGCCGTCCCGCACAGCGACGGACAGCCGCCGATCACCATGTTCGGCCCGGACTTCCCGTACGCGTACGACGACTTCCTCGCCCACCCGGCGGGCCTCGGCCAGATACCGGCGACCGAGCTCGGCACCGAGGTCGCCGTCATCGGCGGCGGGCTGTCCGGCATCATCTCGGCCTACGAGCTGATGAAGATGGGCCTCAAGCCCGTCGTCTACGAGGCCGACCAGATCGGCGGCCGCCTGCGCACCGTCGGCTTCGAGGGCGCCGAGACCGAGGGCCTCACGGCGGAGATGGGCGCCATGCGCTTCCCGCCCTCCTCCACGGCCCTGCAGCACTACATCGACCTCGTCGGCCTGGTCACGGAGCCCTTCCCGAACCCGCTCGCCGAGTCCACCCCCTCGACGGTCGTCGACCTCAAGGGCGAGACCCACTACGCCGAGACGATCGCGGACCTCCCGCAGATCTACCGCGACGTGTCCGCCGCGTGGAACGCCTGCCTCGACGAGGGCGCCGACTTCTCCGACATGAACACCGCGATGCGCGAGCGGGACGTCCCGCGCATCCGCGAGATCTGGGCCAAGCTCGTCGAGAAGCTCGACGACGAGACCTTCTACGGCTTCCTCTGCAAGTCGGAGGCCTTCAAGTCCTTCCGCAAGCGCGAGATCTTCGGCCAGGTCGGCTTCGGCACCGGCGGCTGGGACACCGACTTCCCGAACTCCATCCTGGAGATCCTGCGCGTCGTCTACACCGAGGCAGACGACCACCACCGCGGCATCGTGGGCGGCTCGCAGCAGCTGCCGCTGCGCCTGTGGGAGCGCGAGCCGGAGAAGATCGTCCACTGGGCCCAGGGCACCTCCCTGGCCACCCTGCACGACGGCACCCCGCGCCCGGCGGTCACCCGCCTGCACCGCACGGCCGGCAACCGCATCACGGTCACCGACTCCTCCGGCGACATCCGCACGTACCGCGCCGCGATCTTCACGGCCCAGTCCTGGATGCTCCTGTCGAAGATCGAGTGCGACGACACGTTGTTCCCGATCGACCACTGGACGGCGATCGAGCGCACCCACTACATGGAGTCGTCGAAGCTGTTCGTCCCCGTGGACCGGCCGTTCTGGCTGGACAAGGACGAGGAGACCGGCCGCGACGTCATGTCGATGACGCTGACCGACCGCATGACCCGCGGCACGTACCTGCTGGACAACGGTCCGGACAAGCCCGCCGTCATCTGCCTCTCGTACACCTGGTGCGACGACAGCCTCAAGTGGCTGCCGCTGTCCGCGAACGAGCGGATGGAGGTCATGCTGAAGTCCCTCGGCGAGATCTACCCCAAGGTCGACATCCGCCGTCACATCATCGGCAACCCGGTCACCGTCTCCTGGGAGGACGAGCCCTACTTCATGGGCGCGTTCAAGGCCAACCTCCCGGGCCACTACCGCTACCAGCGGCGCCTGTTCACCCACTTCATGCAGGACCGCCTCCCCGAGGACAAGCGCGGCATCTTCCTCGCGGGCGACGACATCTCCTGGACGGCAGGCTGGGCCGAGGGCGCGGTCCAGACCGCCCTCAACGCCGTCTGGGGCGTCATGCACCACCTCGGCGGGTCCACGGACTCCACCAACCCGGGCCCGGGCGACGTCTACGACGAGATCGCCCCGGTCGAACTCCCCGAGGACTGATCCTCCGGGCACCCAAGGCCACGGGCCGTCCCCGCGCGAGCAGCGCGGGGACGGCCCGTTCTCAATGCCCGCGCCACGGCGGGGCCGTACGCCTCCAGACCAGCCTCCAGCGCGCGGCCATCGCGGCGCGCGCTGCCGGTACGTCGTCCTCCGGTCCGGTGGGGCGGTACCCCAGGCTCACCCCGCACCCGGCGCACAGCCGGTGGACGCCGTGACCGCTGTGGTACGGCGTCGTGCCGCGGTCCACGTCGCAGACGGGGCAGCTCGCCCACTCCCCGGGCAGGGCGCGCAGGATGCGCGGCATCGTGGCCGTGAGCGGCTCCACGGGGTGGAACTCCGGGTCGGGGCACCAGAGCCGGCGCGTCGGCTCGGGCGGATCCGGGATCCGGACCCCGGCCGCCTTCTGCGCGCGTCGCGCGACCACCCAGGTCGCGTGTGCGGCCTGCCAGATCTCCCGGGCGGCGTGCAGCTCCTCCACCGCCCTCACCAGCGCGTCCGGATCCTCCTCCAGGTCCGCCGGGATCCGGGCGCTGTGGACCAAGTGGTGGTAGGTCGCGCGGACGCCGTACGGCGCGAACTCGGCCACGCAGGTCCGGAACCCGCAGAACCTCTGCACCGGCGCCAGCGAGACGTCGTGCACCCGGAGCCGGTGCGTGGCGAAGCTGGTCATTCCGGGAGCGTAAGGCGGCCCCGCCCGGCCCGCAGCGGGGTTTCAGCCCCGCGGGGTCAGCAGGCAGCGGCCGACCAGGCCCACGCCCGCGTCGAGGGAGTCCGTGAACTCCTCGGCCAGTTCCGGCACCCGGCGCAACGTCCACAGCAAGCGGGCCGCCGACCAGGCCGCGGCGCGGGCGCGCTCCAGGCTCCACGAGCCGACCAGGTGGGTCAGCGGATCGGCGATCTCCAACAGGTCCGGGCCCGGCATCAGGTCCTCCCGGATGTGCTCCTCCAGCGAGACCAACGTGTCGCCGACCCGGTCGAAATCCGCCTCCAGGGCCTGTGGTTCACAGCCCAGCTCACCGCAGGTGGTCACCACCGCCAGCGCCAGGTCATGGCCGATGTGCGCGTTGATCCCGGCCAGCGCGTGCTGGAGCGGGCGGATCCCGGGGTGGCGGCGGTACTGCAGCAGGGGGCGCCAGCAGGCCGGGGCCCGGTCCGCCTCGACCGCCGTCAGGTACCGCTCCGCGAACCGCACGCTGAGCGTCTGCGCCCGCCGGGGCGCCGGGAACCCGCCGTGCTCGATCCGCCGGTGCAGGGTCTCCGTCACCGTCAGGTAGACCCGGTTGAAGACGGCGACGCCGTCCTGCGGCGGGAGCCGCTCCTCCAGGGCGCGCATCCGCGCCAGCACCGCATCCATGGGGGCAGGGTGCCAGGCGCCGACGCGGATCCGGGGAACTTGGCCGTACGCTTCCCCGGTTCGGGCGAAACACCGTCAACGGGGCTTGTCCCGGCCGTCCCCGGAGCCCTCGTCGTAGCCGGAGGTGCCCGCGTCGAGCAGGGGCTCCTGCTTGAGGTGCGCGGGCGCGAGGTAGCGCAGCGCGTGGTAGCCGGTGATCACCACGATCGTGCCCAGAGCGATGCCGCCCAGCTCGAAGCTGTCGGTGATCTGCAGCTTCACACCGCCGATGCCGATGATGATGCCCGCCGCCGCCGGCACCAGGTTCAGCGGATTGCGCAGGTCCACCCCGCCGTTGATCCAGATCTGCGCGCCGAGCAGGCCGATCATCCCGTAGAGGATGACCGTGATGCCGCCGAGCACTCCGCCCGGGATCGCGGCGACGATCGCACCGAACTTGGGGCAGAGCCCGAAGAGCAGCGCGAAGCCCGCGGCCGCCCAGTAGGCCGCCGTGGAGTAGACGCGGGTGGCTGCCATGACACCGATGTTCTCGGAGTAGGTGGTGTTCGGCGGGCCGCCGACCGCCGTGGACAGCATGGACGCGGCGCCGTCCGCCGCGATCGCCGTGCCCAGCTTGTCGTCGAGCGGATCGCCGGTCATCTCGCCCACGGCCTTGATGTGGCCCGCGTTCTCGGCGATCAGAGCGATCACCACCGGCAGGGCGATCAGGATCGCCGACCACTCGAAGGCGGGCGCGTGGAAGGACGGCAGCCCGATCCAGTCCGCCTTGGCGACCGCGGAGAGGTCGAGCCGCCAGTGGTCGACGGCGGCCTCCCCGCCCAACGTCGAGTGGATCTTCCCGAAGAGCAGGTCGGAGAGCCAGGAGATCCCGTACCCGAAGAGCAGACCGAGGAAGATCGCGATGCGCGACCAGAAGCCGCGCAGACAGACCACGGCCGCCCCCGTGAACAGCATCGTCAGCAACGCCGTCCACTGGTCCTGCGGCCAGTACGTGCTCGCCGTCACCGGCGCCAGGTTGAAGCCGATCAGCATCACCACCGCGCCCGTCACGATGGGCGGCATCGCCGTGTGGATGACGCGGGCGCCGAACCGCTGGACCACCAGTCCCGCCAGGAACAGTGCCACGCCGACGACGAAGACGGCGCCCGTGACCACCGCACTGTCACCGCCTGCGGCCCGGATCGCCGCCGCGACACCGACGAACGACAGCGAGCAGCCCAGGTACGACGGGACCCGCCCGCGCGTCGCGAGGAGGAAGATCACCGTCGCGACGCCCGACATCATGATGGCCAGGTTCGGGTCCAGGCCCATCAGGACCGGAGCGACGAAACTCGCGCCGAACATCGCCACGACGTGCTGCGCGCCCAGCCCGGCGGTCCGCGGCCACGACAGCCGCTCCTCCGGCCGGACCACCGCCCCGGGGGCGGGAGTCCGCCCGTCTCCGTGCAGGGTCCAGCCCACGCCGAGGCCCATGTTCCACTCCTCTTCTCCGGACGGTCACCGATCCGGCTGCTCACACGTCGAGGCCGCAGCGCACGTGGTACGTGCCGCTGCGGCCAGTCGACATATTACGGCCGGGTATGGGCGGGTTCGTCGAGGTCGGCGGGGCCGGACTTCGCCGCCACCCCGCCGAGATCGCCCCCAGCCTGCCCCACCGGCGGCCCTTGGCGCAGTACCGCGGCACCGGCGACCAGCGCGAACGCCAGCAGGGTGACCAGCCCGAAGGACACCACCAGCGACGTCGCGTTCGCCACCGCACCGATCGCCGACGGGGCGATCAACCCCGACGTGTACGTGATCGTCGCGACACCGGCGATGGCCTGCGCCGGGGCCGGACCGCTGCGCCCCGCCGCCGCGAAGGCCAGCGGGACCACCACCGCGATCCCGAGCCCGATCAACCCGAACCCGGCCAGCGCACCGGCCGGATGCCGGACCCCGACCACGAGCAGCCCGCCCAGCGTGGCCACCGCCCCGCCCGCCCGGACCGTCCGCACCGCCCCGAACCGGTCCACCACCCGGTCCCCGACCAGCCGGGCCACGGCCATGGTGAGCGCGAAGGCAGTGGTGGAGGCCGCCGCCAGACCCGCGTCCGTGTGCAGGACGTCCCGCAGGTAGACCGCCGACCAGTCCAGGCTCGCGCCCTCGGCGAAGACCGCGCAGAACCCGACGGCCCCGATCAGCAGCGCCGACTTCGGCGGCAGCGCGAAGTGCGGCGGCGCCTGCGCATCCTGGTCGGCCCTCAGGTCCAGCACGCCCTGTACGGCGAACAGCCCGACCGCCGTCAGGACCAGCGCGGCGACCAGGTGGTGCAGCCGGGCGTCGGCCCCGGCGTGGGCGGCGACGGCACCCGCGGCCGACCCGAGCAGCGCCCCCACGCTCCACATGCCGTGCAGCGAGGACATGATCGAGCGACCCAGCCGGTTCTCCGTCTCCACGCCCAGCGCGTTCATCGCCACGTCCGACATCCCGGCGGTGGCTCCGTAGACGAACAGCACGAAGCAGAGGGCGGGCAGGTTCGGGGCGAGGCTCGGCAGGATCAGCGAGAGGGTCCAGAGCGAGAGCAGGGCCCGCAGCGCGGCGCGCGCGCCGAGCCAGTGGTTGATCCGGCCCGCCAGCGGCATCGCGAGCGCCGCGCCCACGGCGGGGGCGGCGAGGGCCAGGCCCAGGGTGCCCGGGCTGAGCTGGGCGTGCTCCTGGATCCAGGGGATGCGGGTGGCGAAGGAGCCGGTGACGGCGCCGTGGGTGCAGAAGACGGCGGCGATGGCGTAGCGGGCATGGCGCAGGCGCGCCGGGCTGAGGTCGGTGTCCCCGGTCATGAGGACTAAACTATCAGGGACCCTTCCTGATAGATAATGGGTTCGACTCCCTAGGATGGGCTCCGTGACTCCTGCCCCCACCACAGCCCCGGCACCGTCGCCCGCCTCGCCCAGCACGGCCCGGGCCATCAACGACCGCCTCGCCCTGCAACTCCTCCAGGAATCCGGGCCGCTGACGGCCACCCAGCTCAAAACCATGACCGGCCTCTCCCGCCCCTCGGTCGCCGACCTCGTCGACCGGCTCACCGAAGCCGGACTCATCGAAGTCGCCGGCGAATCCGGCGAACAGCGCCGCGGCCCCAACGCCAAGCTGTACGGGATCGTCGCCGACCGCGCCCACCTGGCCGCCCTCGACGTGCGCACCGACCGGGTCACCGCCGTCGTCACCGACCTCCTCGGCCGCCCCCTCGCCGAAGCCGCCCTGCCCGTCGGCGCCCCCGAGGACGCCGTGGCCGCCCTGCTGCGCACCGCACGCGAGGCCGGCGCCGCCGAGCTGCACACCGTCGTCATGGGCGCCCCGGGCCTGGTCGCCCCCGCCACCGGCGAACTCCGCGACACCAGCGGCCTCCCGGCCTGGCACCGGGACCTCGTCACCGCCCTGCAGCGGAGCCTGCCCGCCGTGGTCGTCGTAGAGAACGAGACCAACCTGGCCGCCCTCGCCGAGCAGCGCCTTGGTGTGGCCCGCGACCTGGACTCCTTCGTCCTGCTGTGGCTCGGCGCGGGCGTGGGCGCGGCCGTCGTCCTGGACGGCCGGCTGCGCCGCGGCGCCTCCGGCGGGGCGGGCGAGATCGGCTTCCTCCCCGTACCGGGCACCGCCGGACTGCCGTCGGCCGAGGACTGCGCGGGCGGATTCCACGCCCTGGTGGGCCGCGAAGCCGTGACCGCGCTGGCCCGCGCACACGGCTTCGCGGGCCCGGCGGAGGAGGCCGTGGCCGGAGCCGCGGGGGAGGCCTTCCTCGAAGCCCTGGCCGAACGGCTCGCGCTCGGCGCGGCGGCGGCCGCGGCGATCCTGGACCCGGGCTGCGTGGTCCTGGGGGGCGAGCTGGGCCGCGCGGGCGGCCCCGCCTTGGCCGCCCGGGTTGCCCACCGCGTGGCGAAACTGACCCCGGTCCCGACGGAGATCCGCGCCACGACCCTGGGCGACCCGGCGGTCCTGGCGGGAGCCGAACTGGCGGCGCGGGAGGCCGCGCAGGCGGTGCTGTTCGGGGGGTAGGGGGCGGGCGGGGGCTTCGGTGGGCGGGGGCCGCTCGGCCGGCATCAGGGATGCGTATGGGGTTTTCCCGTCAGTCCGATCGTCTCCGTGTCGGGCCGGTCCCTCAAGGGCGCTCCTTCGTCGCGTCACTGCGTGATGGCCTTCGGCCACCCTTGACCGACCGTCCCGCCACGGAGAACCGAAGACTGCCGAGAAACCCCCAAAAGAATGGGCCGGGCACTCAAGGGCCAGGACGGGCAGTCGGAGACACCCCTCCCTGTCGGGCGCGAAGAGCGACGACCGAGAGACGGGGCCCATCCCGACCCGGGCCCGCGTCGGGGGAAGCGCCCCCGATCGCTACGCGCTCCCCATCTCTCAGCGTCCAACGGCCGTCTTGGGCTGGACATAGGCCGCCCACGGCCCCAAGTGCTCTCACTGATGGCGCCCGACGGCCGGCTGCAGTTGGCCACAAGCCGCCCACGGTCTCGGTCCGACGCTCGACACGCGTCCGACGACCGTCCGAGGTCGGACATAGGCCGCCCACGACCCTTGGCCGCTCCTCTCTGGAGGCGTCTGACGGCTGTCCGGGACGGAGAAGCGTGGGACAGCGGCCATTTCGTCGTGGATGCGGGTCGGTGCACGTGAGTCATGGGACGCCTCGCGCGCCGGCGGCGTCATCCCGTGGTAGCCCGTCGGCTCAACCCGGCGGCGGACGCTGAACGCCCGCCCCGCGACCGAGGATTGACAACGTCAGATCTCGTGGGGGAGGGCATAGATGACCATGCACGCCAGGGGCACGGCACCAGGGGCAGCCGGGACGTCAGGCGGTACGCCAACCGGCCGCAAGCCAGCCGAGCCCGTTCCCCGCTGGGCGGTCCGGGTGGCCCATGCCATTCCGCTGTGTGTCTTACCGTCCGGGTTATGGCGTGTTGCGCTGGTGCTGGGCCTGGCGGGCTACAACCCGGACTACGAGTGGGCGGCGTGGGAACGCCCGTACGTGCTCGGCCTGTCCGTGGTCAGCGAAGGACTCGCGCTGCTCGCCCTCGGGCTGGTGCGGCCGTGGGGCGAAGTCGTCCCGCGTTGGGTGCCGGGGCTGCGCGGTAGACGGATCCCGATCCCGGCGGCGGTCATTCCGGCCGCACTCGGGGCAACGCTGATCACGCTGTTGTGGGCGTACGCCTTCCTGAACGCGATCTTCGGCTTCGTGGAGCCGATGAACGAGAACGGCGACGGAGGCCCTACCAGCGGTCCGGCCGCCTGGGCACTGTGGGCGGCGTACGCCCCCCTCCTCGCCTGGGGCCCGCTCCTGGCGATCCTCACCGTCGCGTACTACCGACGCCGCCGAGCGGCCGACGCATCAGCTACTGACAGCCGTCGGTCGGCGGACATTTGATCTCCCTGAGTGGTGTGACAAGTAGTCACTCGCTCAGGCTCGTCAACGTAGGGTGGGCGGGTGTCAGCTGAATTGGGAGACCGGCCCAAGCCGTCCGATGAGATGCGGGATGTCTATGACGTCCTGGAGCACGTGCGGCTGCGTCCTGGGATGTTCGTTCGCGACGGCTCTTTGCAGGAGCTGGCGCTGATCCTCGCTGGCTATGGCACCGCGCTGCACGTGCACGATGTGGGTGAGCATTTCGACCTCGCTCCGGTTGGGCCGTTCGCGGACTGGCTGTGTCGGAGCCGTGGATGGTCGATGTCGTGTGGGTGGGCCACTGCCATCGAGCTGAACGTCCAGGACGAGCCGCCGCTGTCGGCGTTCTTCCGATTGCTGGATGAGTGGCGGGCGGCTACCGCAGTAGAGCAGGCGCGGTAGCCGCGCCCTGAAACGGCGGGCAGCGTTGGGCACCGCCAGGGGGCGTCAGAGTCGGCCTATGTCCGACCTCGGACGGTCGTCGGACGCGTGTCGAGCGTCGGTCCGAGGTCGTGGGCGGCTTATGCCCGACCCAAGACGGTGTGGAGACGCTAAGGGATGAGGAGCGCGTAGCGATCGGACGCGCTTCCCCCGACCCGGCAGGTGGCTGTCATGGGCCCCGTCTCTCGGTCGTGGCTCTTCGCGCCCGACCAGGCCGGGCATGTCCGACGCCCGTCCCTGAAAGAGAAGTCCCGGCCCGTTCTTTTGGGGGTTTCCCGGCAGTCTTCGGTTCTCCGTGGCGGGACGGTCGGTCAAGGGTGGAGCGCAGCGACATCGCGAAGCGACGCGACGAAGGAGCGCCCTTGAGGGACCGGCCCGACACGGAGACGATCGGACTGACGGGAAAACCCCATACACAACTCTGATGCCGGCCGGGTGACCCCCGCCTTACCGAAGCCCCCGCCCCCGCCTACCGTCCTCGCTCCGCCGCGAAGTCGGCGAACGTCAGACGGCCCACCGCGTGGGACGGGGTCAGGTTGCCGCCGCGCTTGAAGCCCGCGTAGGCCTTGCCCGCCAGGGGGAAGGGGAGCACCCGGCGGTGGCGGCCCGTCGCGGTCAGGTAGGTGCGGGCCAGGTCCGGCAGGGTGTGGACCTCCGGACCGCCCATGTCCGGGACCCGGCCCGACGGGGTCGGGACGGCCAGTTCCACCAGGCGGTCCGCGACCTCACCGACGGCGATCGGCTGGACCCGTACCCCGCTCGGCACCGGCACCAGCGGAAGCTTCGCCGCCGTGTCCACCAGCTGCGCCACCAGATCGTGGAACTGGGTCGTGCGCAGGATGGTCAGGCCCAGCCCGGACTCCTCCAGCAGCCGCTCGACCCTCAGCTTCGTCCGGTAGTAGCCGAGCGGCACCACGTCGACCCCGACGATCGAGATGTAGACGATGTTGGTGACGGTCCCCGCCCGCCGGGCCGCGTCGATGAGGTGCCGGGCGGCGGCTTCGTCGTCCTTGCCCCCGCGGCGCGTGTTGCTCGCGCAGTGCACGATCACCTCCGCGCCCGCCGTCGCCTCGTCCAGCCCGCTGCCGTCCGCCAGGTCGACCTGGTGGTCCGGGGCGTGCCGGCTCAGCGCACGGACCTCGTGGCCCGCGCTCCGGAGCCGGTCCACGACCAGCACGCCGAGGGTGCCGGTGCCGCCGGTGACGAGGATGGTGCTCACGGGTTCCGCCTTTCGCCGATGTCGTTCCTTCAGCAGCGGAGACCGGACGGCCCTCAGGAATGTGACAGCTGCCGATGGAGGAATTCCAGCTTCTCCGGATTGACCACCGTGCTGAGCCCGCTGACCAGCCCGTTCTCGAATTCCACCAGAAGAACGCCCGTCTCGCCGAAGAGCAGCGCCGGTACCCCGTTGACCTCCGCGACGCTGACCGGCAGGTCCCCGGCGAACTTCTTGAGCACCCCGATCGCGAACCGGGCCACCTTCTCCCGCCCCAGGATCGGCCGCAGTGCCGCATTGACCACGCCGCCGCCGTCCGAGACGAAGCGGGCGTCGGCCGTCAGCAGCCCCTCCAGCCGGGTCAGGTCCCCGCTGCGCGCCGCCGTCATGAAGGTTTCCACGAGGCTCTGCCACCGCTCGGGGTCCGGTGCGAAGCGCGGCTCCGGCGCGGTCGGCCGCTCCGTGGCCACCCGGCCGGCCGCCCGCCGGTAGAGCTGGCGGCAGTTGGCCTCGGTGAGGTCGAGGAGTCCGGCGATCTCCCGGTGGCTGTAGGTGAAGGCCTCGCGCAGCACGTAGGCGGCCCGTTCCACCGGCGTCAGCTGCTCCAGCAGCACCAGCAGGGCCATGGACACGCTGTCCCGCTGCTCCGCGGACTCCAGCGGGCCGAGCGTGCCGTCCCCGGTGAGGACGGGTTCCGGGAGCCAGGGGCCTACGTACGCCTCGCGCCGGACCCGTGCCGAGGTGAGGGTGTTGAGGCACAGGTTCGTGACGACCTTGGCGAGCCAGGCGCCGGGGTGCTCGATCGCCTCGCGGTCCGCCGACGCCCAGCGCAGGTACGCCTCCTGCACGGTGTCCTCGGCCTCCGCGGCGGAGCCGAGCATGCGGTAGGCGATGCCGAACATCCGGGGACGGTTTTCCTCGAAGTCCGCGTCGGACGCGGGGATGTGTGTGATCACCGGTGCAGCGTACGAGGCCGGGTCCGTGCGGAACGAGCGAGGACCCGGTGGCCGCCGGGCCACCGGGTCCTCACGTTCGTCCGTGGATCAGGGTGCGGGGGTCAGCAGGCGCCCTGGTCCTTCCAGACACCCCATTCACCGGTGGTGCCGGGCTCTTCGTTCTGCGTCCACCACTGGGCCTTCCAGGTGCGGCCCTTGTGGGAGACGAGGTTGCCGCTGTTGTAGACCGTGCCCGCCGCGTACGCCGGGTTGGTGCAGGTCCCGCCCGGAGGCGTGGTCGGCGGGGTCGTGGGAGGAGTGGTGGGCGGGGTGGTCGGGGGAGTGGTGGGGGGCTGGGTGCCGCCGCCGGGCTGGACCGTCGTCGTACCGCGGGCCAGGTCGCCGGCGAGGGCGTAGGTGGTGCCGGAGATCTTCACCGTCCAGTTGGAGGGCGTGGACACCGGCAGGTAGTAGTTGAAGGCCAGGTCGACGGAGGCGCCGGGGGCCAGGGTCTGCCAGGCCGGGAGCTTCAGGGAGACCCGCTGGAAGTCGCCCTTCAGGCCGCCGACGTTGGTGCCGGTGTGGCCGCTGCTGATCACGGTCGTGCCGAAGCCGGACTGGTCGGAGGCGTTGTTGGGGGCCGAGGTGCCGTAGTCGAACTGGAACTCGGTGCCGCCGGGCAGCGTGGCGTTCGTGTTGTTGGTGATCTTCAGCTTCGGGGTGAGCGGGTAGTTGGAGTCGCCCAGCTTGAACTCGGTGAACTCCGTCTTGATGTCCACGGCCTGGGTGGGCAGCGCGGTCGCGCCCGCCTTCTTCGCGCCGTAGGGGGAGGCCGACTTGAACTTCTGGTACATCGTGTCGGTGAGCGTGTCGCCCATCTCGTACTGGCCCTTGGCCGCGTTGTACGCGTAGTCGCCCGCGAGCTCCCAGACCATCGTGCCGCCGATGCCCTTGTTGATCACGTAGTCGGCCTTGGCGGCCACCGACTGCTCGTCCTCCGTGGAGAGGAAGACCTTCTTCTGCGCGTTCCACAGCCACGGCGCCACCAAGGTGGAGTCGTACTTGCGGACGTATGCGCCGGTCAGCGTGGTGTTCGCCGGGAAGCCGTACTTGGTGACGTAGTCGCCTACGACGCCCTTCTCCAGGTTCTTGGCGTGCCACATCGGGTTGGAGCCCGCCGGGGACTCGACCCCGTTGGTGTCCTTGTCGTGCCACAGGTTGTCGATGCCGACCGCGCCGTCGCCGCACTTGGTCAGGCCCGCGCCGGCCGGGCAGGTGGTCGCGGGCGCCTTGCCCCACAGGCCGTCGGTGCCGCCCTGCACGTTCTTGAAGCCGCGGGTGTAGTAGGGCAGGCCGATGTTGATCCGGCCGCCCGGCATCGAGCCGCGGAAGTAGTGGTAGGCCCAGTCGGTGTTGAGGTAGCCGATGCCGCCGTACTGGGAGGTGGAGTAGACGCCGGCGGCCGCGAGTTCGCCGTCCTTGCCGTCGTCGAAGAGCGAGGCGTTGGGGCCGACGTACTCGTTCCAGGCGCCGTGCAGGTCGTAGGACATGATGTTGACGTAGTCCAGGTACTTCTGGACCTGGAACGTCTCCATGCCGCGCAGCAGGTAGCCGGAGGAGGGGGCGGCGACGGAGAGCAGGTAGTGCTTGCCGTCGGCGGCGCCCGCGCGGTCGAGCTTCTCGCGCAGGGACTTCATCAGGGCCGCGTAGCCCTGTACGAGGCCGGCGCGGCGGGCGTTGGCCAGTTGCCAGTCCAGCGGGTTGCCGGCGTCCTTCATGGTGGTCGGGTACTCGTAGTCGATGTCGACGCCGTTGAACCCGTACGTGCGGATGAACTCGACCGAGGAGTCGGCGAAGGTGTCGATGCCGACCTGGTTGACGGAGCCGTCGGCGTTCGTGGCCATCGAGTAGAAGCCGCCGGAGGCGACCCGGTTGCCGTCGTCGCCGAAGTAGCCTCCGGTCTCCGCCCAGCCGCCGACCGAGATCAGCGTCTTGACGTTCGGGTACTGCTTCTTGAACTTCGTCAGCTGGTTGAAGTGGCCCTTGTAGGGGAGGGCCGGGTCCATCTCGGCGCCGGCGACACCGGGCCAGGTCATCCCGGTGGCGGCGTTGTTCGCGCCGTCCGCGCCGACGGAGATCTTGTTGTCGGAGCCCACGTGGGCGAAGGCGTAGTTCAGGTGGGTGACCTTGGACCACGGGATGTTGTTGGCGAGGTAGGCGGGGGCGCCGTCCTTGCCGGTGCGCCAGCCGGTGAAGTATCCGATGACGCGGCGCTGGTGGTCGGCGCCCATCTTCTCGCGGCCTTCGGTGTCGTAGACCGAGCAGTACGGGACGTCGACGCCGGCGGTCTTGTACAACCCGTCTGGGCGACAGCCTTCGTTGTCGGCCGCGTGCGAGACGCCCGCCGAGAGCCCGCCCACCAGGAGTCCGGCGATCGCTGCGCCGGATGCCAGGAGCATCGCTCTCGTACGTGTGGGGGACAGCATTGTGCCTCCTGGGGAGGGGAGGATGCAGGACACAACTGGACACAACATGAAGCAACAGGAGTGGTGCAGAAGCGTGTTGGCCCGTGACGTGCGCACATCTGACGGGCCGTTCCCGGGAAGTTGAAGGGAACGTTAAGAGGACTAGACCAACCCGTCAATAGGTCTGGACCAATCCCGTCCGACTTGACAAAGTCCGCATCGGTGCCGACCCCCTGTGAGCCAGGCCACACCGCATCACCCGCATCGCGCCCGATCGGACATGGCAGACTGGCTGGAGTACCAGTAGCAGCGCACTCCGGGGTCGGTGTAATTCCGAACCGGCGGTTATAGTCCGCGACCCGTCCGCAGCCAGCGGCCGGTTGACCAGGTGAGATTCCTGGACCGACGGTTAAAGTCCGGATGGGAGGCAGTGCGCGGCGGGCCAGTCACCGGTACGCCGCCGTCGGCGGTTCATCGGCACATCCCTGCGGATGTGCCCGGTCGAACCGTTTCTCCGGCCTCGGCGTCCCCTGTGTGCTGTACCGCTTCATCTGTCGTATCCCGACAGGCCCCGGAGTCCGTGCCCGATGAGGCAGGAGGACCCGGTGGCGACACACGCCGCGCACGCAGCACCCGACGCGGACACCCGTGCCATGCGCCGAGCCATCGAGCTCGCGGCCCGCGGACTCGGCTCCACCAGCCCCAACCCGGTCGTCGGCTGCGTCATCACCGACGCTTCGGGCGCGATCGTCGGCGAGGGCTGGCACGAGCGGGCCGGCGGCCCGCACGCCGAGGTCCACGCCCTGCGCGCGGCAGGCGAGGCCGCCCGCGGCGGCACCGCCTACGTCACCCTCGAACCCTGCAACCACACCGGCCGTACGGGGCCCTGCGCCCAGGCCCTCGCAGGCGCCGGCATCACCCGCGTGGTCTACGCCGTATCCGACCCGAACCCGCAGGCCAGCGGCGGCGGCGCCACCCTGCGCGCCGCCGGGATCGACACCACGGCCGGGCTCCTCGCGGACGAGGCCGAGGCGGGCAACGCCGCCTGGCTGACCTCCGTGCGCCTGGGCCGGCCGCACGTCACCTGGAAGTACGCCGCCACCCTCGACGGCCGCAGCGCCGCCGCGGACGGCAGCAGCCGCTGGATCAGCTCCGCCGAGTCCCGGGCCGACGTCCACCGGCTGCGCGCCGAGAGCGACGCCGTCCTCGTCGGCGGCGGCACCCTGCGCGCCGACGACCCGCACCTCGCCGTCCGCGGCGTGGAAGGCGCCGTGCAGCCGCTGCGGATCGCCCTCGACGCCCGCGCCGAGCTCCGGCCGACCGCCCGCATCCTCGACGACGCCGCACCCACCCTGCTCGTCGTCGGCGAGGACGCCGACACCCGGCACCTGCCCGGTGTCGAACTGCTCCGGCTGCCCCTGCACGACGGCCGCATCGCAGTCCACGACCTGCTCACCCGACTCTTCCAGCGCGGCCTGCGCTCCGTCCTGCTGGAAGGCGGGCCCACCCTGGCCGGCGCCTTCTTCGAAGGCGGCGCCGTCGACCGCGTCGTCGGCTACATCGCCCCGGCCCTGCTCGGCGCCGGCCCCGCGGCCCTCGCCGACGCCGGGATCAAGAACATCTCCGCCGCGCAGCGCCTCGACATCACCGAGGCCGTCCACATCGGCCCCGATCTCCGCATCACCGCAGTCCCCGTCCCCGCACCCACCGCCACCGCCACCGCCACCAAGGAGCACTGAGTGTTCACCGGAATCGTCGAAGAACTGGGCGAGGTCACCGCTGTCGAGCAGCTCGAGGAAGCCTCCCGCTTCCGGCTGCGCGGCCCCCTCGTCACCGAAGGCGCCAAGCACGGTGACTCCATCGCGGTCAACGGCGTCTGCCTCACGGTCGTGGAGACCGCGGACGGCGAGTTCACCGCCGACGTCATGCAGGAGACCCTGAACCGCTCCAGCCTCGGCGCCCTGACCCAGGGCTCCCGGGTCAACCTGGAGCGTCCGATGGCCCTCGGCGGACGGCTCGGCGGCCACCTGGTCCAGGGGCACGTAGACGGAACCGGCGAGATCATCTCCCGGACCCCCTCCGAGCACTGGGAGATCGTCAAGGTCGCCCTCCCGAAGAACCTCTCCCGCTACGTCGTCGAGAAGGGCTCCATCACGGTCGACGGCGTCAGCCTCACCGTGGTCGAGGCCGCGGCCGACTGGTTCACCATCAGCCTCATCCCCACCACCCTCGCGCTGACCACCCTCGGCATCAAGCAGAGCGGCGACCCCGTCAACCTCGAGGTCGACGTCCTCGCCAAGTACGTCGAGCGCCTGCTGGCCGCCGGCGTGAACCCCCTGCACGCGGCGGGAGACGAGCAGTGACCGCCCTGAACTGGCTCAACGCGGAGGCCTTCACCGTCTTCGGCCAGAAGGTCATCTGGTCCGACATGATCGGCAACCTGATGGGCCTGGCCGCGCTCGCGCTCGGCTGGCGCCGCTCCATCTGGACCTGGCCCGCCCAGCTCCTCTCCGGCCTGATCCTCATCGCCGCCTACGCCTCCGCCCACCTCGCGGGCGGCGTCGGCAAGCAGCTCCTCGTCATCGGCGTGGCCGTCTTCGGCTGGCGCGCCTGGCAGCGCGGCCGCCAGCAGGCCCAGGACGGCTCCATCGCCGTGCGCACCGCCACCTGGAAGGAGCGCGGGCTCCTCCTGGCCGGTGCGGCGCTCGGCACCCTCGCCGTCGGCGGCCTCTTCACGCTCTTCCCGAACCTCTCGTGGAGCCCGTGGGCCGACGCGTACATCTTCGTCGGCACCATCGTCGCGATGGTCGCCCAGGCCCGCGGCCTCGTCGAGTTCTGGTTCGCCTGGCTCCTCGTCGACCTGGTCGGCGTCCCGCTCGCCTTCAGCAACGGGCTGGCCTTCTCCGGCCTCGTCTACGTCGTGTACTTCGCCCTCGTGCTGTGGGGCGCCTACGACTGGTACCAGCGTTCCCGCACCAACCCCGCCCCGGCCCTGGAAGGAGCAACGGCATGACCAGCCTCAAGCCCGTGCCCGACATCCCCGAAGAGACCTTCCGCCTCGACCCCGTCGAGCAGGCCATCCGCGACATCGCGGCGGGCCGCCCCGTCGTCGTCGTCGACGACGAGGACCGCGAGAACGAGGGCGACCTCGTCATCGCCGCCGAGAAGGCCACCCCCGAGATCATCGCGTTCATGATGAGCGAGTGCCGCGGCCTGATCTGCGCCCCGATGGAGGGCGCCGAGCTGGACCGGCTCGAGCTCCCCCAGATGGTCACGAACAACACCGAGTCGATGAAGACCGCCTTCACCGTCTCCGTGGACGCGAGCGCCGCCCACGGCGTCTCCACCGGCATCTCGGCCGCCGACCGCGCCACCACCCTGCGACTCCTCGCCGACGGGGTCTCCGAGCCCGGTGACTTCGTCCGCCCCGGCCACGTCTTCCCGCTGCGCGCCAAGCCCGGCGGCGTCCTGGTCCGCAACGGCCACACCGAGGCCGCCGTGGACCTCGCCCGCCTCGCGGGCCTGCGCCCTGCCGGCGCCATCGTGGAGATCGCCGGCGAGGACGGCGTCATGCTGCGCCTGCCCGAGCTGATCCCCTTCGCCCGCAAGCATGGCCTGACGATCATCTCCATCGAGGACCTGATCGCCTACCGCCGCTCCGCCGAGCCCACCGTGCGCCGCGAGGCCGAGGTCAGCCTGCCGACCGCCTTCGGCGAGTTCACGGCGTACGGCTACCGCTCCACCGTCGACGGCGTCGAGCACGTCGCCCTCGTCCACGGCGAGGTCGGCGACGGATCCGACATCCTCGTCCGGATCCACTCCGAGTGCCTGACCGGCGACATCTTCGCCTCCCAGCGCTGCGACTGCGGCCCCCAGCTGCACGCCTCCATGGAACGCATCAAGGCCGAGGGCCGCGGCATCGTCGTCTACCTGCGCGGCCACGAGGGCCGCGGCATCGGGCTCCTGTCCAAGCTGCGCGCGTACGAGCTCCAGGAGCGCGGCCGCGACACCCTCGACGCCAATCTGGAACTCGGCCTGCCCGCCGACGCCCGCGACTACGGCGCCGGCGCCCAGATCCTCGCCGACCTCGGCGTGCACGGCGTCCGGCTGATGACCAACAACCCCGAGAAGTCCGACGCCCTGGTCCGGCACGGCATCACGGTCACCAGCCGGGAGTCGATGCCGGTGGAGGCCGGCGAGCACAATCTGCGGTACCTGCGCACCAAGCGGGACCGGATGGGTCACGACCTGCCCTGGCTGGACGGGCCCGTGACCACCTCCGCCTGCGGCAACCAGTAAGCACGCACCACCACCCGTACGCACATCCACCCCACCCATCACGAACCACCAAGGAGCAGAGCTGTGAGCGGCAAGGGCGCACCCGAACTGAGCGTGAAGAACTGCGGAGACCTCCGAGTCGCCGTGATCGCGGCCCAGTGGCACGAGAAGGTCATGGACGGACTGGTCGACGGAGCCCTGCGGGCCCTGCACGAGCTGGGCATCGACGAGCCCACCCTGCTCCGGGTCCCCGGCAGCTTCGAGCTCCCGGTCGTGGCGAAGGTGCTGGCCGGTCGCGGCTACGACGCCATCGTCGCCCTCGGCGTGGTCATCCGCGGCGGCACCCCGCACTTCGACTACGTCTGCCAGGGCGTCACCCAGGGCCTGGTACAGGTCTCGATCGACACCGGAGTCCCCGTCGGCTTCGGAGTACTGACCTGCGACAACGACGAGCAGGCGCTGGACCGCGCCGGGCTCGAGGGGTCGAACGAGGACAAGGGGCACGAAGCGGTCACCGCCGCGGTCGCCACCGCCATGACCCTGCGCACCGTGAGCGAGCCCTGGCGCTAGTCCAAGGAGTGAACCCCGGCACCGGGGCACCCGGGTGAGCCCGTACTCTAAGGGCATCATGGCTGACAAGACCCCCAAGACCTTCGAGGAGCTCTTCGCCGAGCTCCAGCGCAAGGCCGCCGAAGGCGACCCCAGCACCTCCCGCACCGCCGAGCTCGTCCACAAGGGCGTCCATGCCATCGGCAAGAAGGTCGTCGAGGAGGCCGCCGAGGTCTGGATGGCCGCCGAGTACGAGGGCAAGGAAGCCGCCGCCGAGGAGATCTCCCAGCTGCTCTACCACGTCCAGGTGATGATGGTGGCGCGGGGGATCTCCCTCGACGACGTCTACGCGCACCTCTGAACCCCGGCACGCACACCCGCCCGCAAACCCGTAATCCACGCCCCAAAGGAAGCCCCATGCTGCGCATCGCCGTCCCCAACAAGGGTTCACTCTCCGGACCGGCGTCGGCGATGCTCCATGAGGCCGGTTACCGGATGCGCAAGGAGTCCAAGGAGCTCGTGGTCGTCGACCCCGAGAACGAGGTGGAGTTCTTCTACCTCCGCCCCAAGGACATCGCGATCTACGTCTCCTCGGGCAAGCTCGACATCGGCATCACCGGCCGCGACCTGCTGCTCGACTCCGGCGCCAGCGCCGAGGAGATCCTGCCGCTGAACTTCGGCCGCTCCACCTTCCGCTACGCCACCACCCCCGGCACGGCGAAGGGCCCCGAGGACTTCGGCGGGATGACGATCGCGACCTCGTACGAGGGGATCGTCGCCAAGCACCTCGCCGAGAAGGGCATCGACGCCTCCGTCGTGCACCTCGACGGTGCGGTCGAGACCGCCATCCAGCTCGGCGTCGCCCAGATCATCGCGGACGTCGTCGAGACCGGCACCAGCCTGCGCAACGCCGGACTGGAGGTCATCGGCGAGCCGATCCTCACCTCCGAGGCCGTCGTCATCCGCGGCAACGGCGCCGACGCCGACGACCCGCAGGTCCAGCAGTTCCTGCGCCGCCTGCAGGGCGTCCTGGTGGCCCGCAGCTACGTGATGATGGACTACGACTGCCGCGCCGAGCACCTGGAGCGCGCGGTCGCCCTCACCCCCGGCCTGGAGTCGCCGACCGTCTCCCCGCTGCACAACGAGGGCTGGGTCGCCGTCCGCGCGATGGTCCCCGCCAAGGAAGCGCAGCGGATCATGGACGACCTGTACGAGCTCGGCGCGCGCGCGATCCTCACCACCTCGATCCACGCCTGCCGCCTCTAGCCCGTCCCTCGGGCCCGGCGTGCAACCCGGCACGCCGCCCACCGACCCGCACGCCACCTCCAGAAGGCACCGCACCAATGGCCGAGTCCGCCGCCCAGCCCGCCGCACCCACCCTGCCGGTCACCTTCCGGCCGACCCGCACCCGGGTCGTCCTGCTGGGCGTCGGCCTCGCCATGTTCGTCACCATCACGGCGATCGCCCTGCTGCTGGAGAACCTCAGCCCGGGCGAGCGGATCAGCTTCGTCTTCACCGCCGTCCTGATGAGCTCCGTACTCGTCCTGCTCAGCCGCCCCAAGGTGGTCGCGGACGAGACCGGCGTCACGGTCGTCAACCTGACCAACACCCGCCGCCTGGAGTGGGCCCAGATCCTGCGGGTCAACCTCCGCCCGGGCGACCCGTGGGTGTTCCTCGACCTCAGCGACGGCACCAGCCTGCCCGCCCTCGGCATCCAGCCGGGCATCGCCAAGCAGCAGGCGATCGGCGACGCCCGAGCCCTGCGCACCCTGGCCGAAACCCACGGAACGGGCACCGGCGACCACTGAGTCGGCCGATCCCCACGGCTGCGTACCGTTGCGGCCGGGATCTCAATGACTACCCTGGTGGCGGGGCGCAGCCGTGCGCCCTCCCATCGGCCCCGGGACCTCGTGGCCCGTGGGCACCTGCGACTTGAGGAGTGACTCCCTCCAGCAATGGACGGATCGTCCGGTAGTACCCGCGCCGCCCTCCCCTCGGAGGCGGCGGCATGACCATCCCGCTACTTCTTCTTGCGGCGGCCTTCGCCCTGATCCTCGCCAACGGTTTCTTCGTGGCCGCCGAGTTCGGCCTCGTGACCGTGGAGCGACCCGACGCCGAACGCGCCGCAGCCGACGGAGACCGCCGTGCCCGCACGGTGGTCAAGGCCCTACGGGAGCTGTCCTTCCAGCTCTCCGGCACCCAACTCGGCATCACCATCACCTCCCTCGTGGTCGGCATGCTCGCCGAGCCCGCCCTCGCCGCACTGCTGGCCGGGCCGCTCGCCGCGACCGGCCTGCCGAAGGGAGCCGTCTCCGGTGTCGCCGTCGTCATCGGCATGCTGCTCGCCTCCGCCGTCCAGATGGTCGTCGGCGAGCTCGTCCCGAAGAACTGGGCGGTCTCCCGACCGCTCCAGGTGGCCCGCTTCGTCGCCGGCCCCCAGCAGGTCTTCTCCCGCGCCTTCCGTCCGGTCATCGCCGGCCTCAACGCCGTGGCCAACCGCCTCGTGCGGGCGCTCGGCGTGGAACCGACCGAGGAGATGGCGTCCGCCCGGACCCCCGGCGAGCTGCTCTCCCTGGTCCGCCATTCGGCGCAGGCCGGCGCCCTCGAACAGGACACCGCCGACCTCTTCGTCCGGACCCTCTCGCTGGGCGAGCTCACGGCCCAGCACGTCATGACCCCCCGGGTGAAGGTCAGCGCCCTGATGCACACGGCGACCGCGGCCGACGTGCTCAACCTGACCCGCGCCACGGGCCTGTCCCGCTTCCCCGTCTACCGCGACCGCATCGACGAGATCACCGGCGTCGTCCACCTCAAGGACGCGCTCGCCGTGCGCGAAACCGAACGCGACCGCACGAGCGTGAGCCGGATCTGCGTCGCCCCGCTGCTGGTGCCCGGCTCCCTGCCGGTGCAGCCGCTGCTGGAGCGGCTGCGCAGCGAGCAGCCGATGGCCGTGGTCGTCGACGAGTACGGCGGTACCGCCGGCGTCGTCACGCTGGAGGACATCGTGGAGGAACTCGTCGGCGAGGTCCGCGACGAGCACGACCTCGCCGAGGACGAGGCCCCCGAACTGGCCGCCGTACCGTCCGAGGACGGCCGCCCCTCCTGGGAGGCCGACGGCAGCTGCCGGGTGCAGACCCTGCGCCGCATAGGCCTGGAAGTGCCCGAAGGCCCGTACGAGACCGTCGCCGGCCTCGTCGCCGACCTGCTCGGCCGGATCCCCGCCCCCGGGGACCGCGCGGAACTCCCCGGCTGGAAGCTGTCCGTCCGCCGCGTCGGCCGCAACCGCGCCGAGCGGGTCCGGCTGGTCCGGCTGGCGGCGGTGCCCGCGGCCGGTGCGTACCGGCCCGCGGCCGACGGCGCGGCCGTGCCCGAACCGAAGCGGGCCGAGCTGGAAGGCGCCGCCCGATGAACGCGCTCCAACTCCTCTTCGCCCTGTTGCTGGTCCTCGCCAACGGCTTCTTCGTCGGCGCCGAGTTCGCGCTCGTCTCCGTACGGCGCAGCCAGATCGAGCCCCTCGCGGCCGGTTCCAAGCGGGCCCGCCAGGTGCTCCACGGCTTGGAGAACCTGCCCCGCATGATGGCCGCCGCACAGTTCGGCATCACCGTCTGCTCGCTCACCCTCGGCGCGGTCGCCGAGCCCACCGTGGCCCGGCTGCTGGAGCCCTTCTTCCACGCCGTCCACGTACCGCAGGGCCTGATCCACCCCCTCGGCTACGCGTTCGCGCTCGCCGCCGTGGTCTTCCTGCACCTGGTGATCGGCGAAATGGTGCCGAAGAACCTGGCCATGGCGGCCCCGGAGAAGACCGCCCTGTGGTTCAGTCCCGGCCTGGTGGCCTTCGCCCGCCTGTGCGGGCCGGTCACCACCGCGCTCGGTGCCTGCGCCGCGCTCGTCCTGAAGCTCTTCAAGGTGGAGCCCAAGGACGAGGTCGAGGCCGTCTACACCTCCGCCCAGCTGGGCCGGCTCCTCAAGGACTCCCGGCAGGCCGGGCTCCTGGAGCCGGTCGAGCAGGAGCGGCTGGAGGACGCGCTGGAACTGGGCAGCCGCCCCGTCACCGACGTCCTCCTCGGACCGGACCGACTGGTCACGGTCGGCCCGGCGGTGACCCCGCGGCAGATCGAGCAGTTGACCGTCCGCACCGGCTACTCCCGTTTCCCCGTCCGTGCCGACAGCGGCGCCTTCATGGGCTACCTGCACGTCAAGGACGTACTGGACCTGGAGGACAGGGAGCGGGCCGTCCCGCAGCGGGTCTGGCGCCGGATGACCACGCTGTGCGCCACCGTCCCGCTGGACGACGCCCTCGGCGTCATGCGCCGGGACGCCACGCACCTCGCGCAGGTGGCGGATCCGGGGGGCCGGGTCCTCGGCCTGGTCGCCCTGGAGGACGTCCTCGAAATGCTGGTCGGCGAGGTCCGCGACCCGGCCCACCGGGTGGCGCCCGCCCGCCGCTAGGCCGTCGACCGGTCGTTCCGCCCCCGGGCCCTCGCGGGTCCGGGGGCAGAGCTCGTGGGAGGAGGCGTCCAGATCGCGGGCGACGTGGACGAAGCCGGTGTGGACGAAGCCGGTGCGGACGAAGTCGGTGTGAGGTCAGTCACACAAGGTCGGTTCGGGTGCGTTCCGGTGAACCTCGACCGGGTCCCGGCCGTCTTGATGGCCGGATCGTCGGTTCGGGTATCCGGGCTGGACTTCACGGTCTGCGACGCGGAACACTACGATGCCAGCGATCTTCCGGCGTCCCGGTCCGGCTCCGGCCGTGGGACCTCCGGGATGCACGGGGGTCCGGTCACCGTACGTCGGCCGCCTCGCGATTGACCGACCGATCCCCGTTTAGCCAGTAGCCGACGGGGGCAAGACGCCGGTTTGCTAGCGTGTCGGACGTGGAGTCCCGTCGGTCATGCCGGGGACGCGTGTCGCCGGGGAGTCCCCGGCCGATGCCCGCTGACCTCGCTCGCCCTGCCGAGCCGGCCCGACCTGCGGCAGAGTGCCGCTTCACGGAAGCGATGTGACATGACGGATTTGGCACCGAACATCATCGGCGCCCCCTCCAGCACGCCGGACAGCGCCAAAGGCGCCCCGTCCGACGGGAAGTCGACGGCCCGGTCGGGCGGCCGCTTCGACCGCTGGACGCAGAAGCGCTGGTTCCTCCCGCTGGCGGAGGTCGTGGTCAGTGTCGTCGTCGCCCTCGGCTTCATGCTGCTGTGTACGCACATCAGCGTCAACCCCGTCACCCGGATCGGTCAGGTCAGCGGCCTCGCCAAGGTCCAGCAGTACGCGGCCCTGATCGGCATACCCGTCCTCGCGGCGCTGCTGTTCCTCGCCTACCGGGGCACCCTGCGCTACTACCGGGTCGCACAGCGGCTGGTGTGCGCGGCCCTCGCGGGCCTGGCCACCGGCATCGTCGCGGGCGGCATCGCTGTCGCCCTGAACGGCACGCCGTGGGGCCTGGGCGGCCAGGAGGGCGACCCCGGCAACCTCATGGGCATGGCCAACGACATGATGCGCCACAAGGGCCTGCCCGGGGTCTACCCGCCCCTGTTCCCCGCCCTGCTCGCGCTCTGGGCCAAGGCCTTCCACAACGGCATCGCCGATGTGGGCCACGCCCTCAAGGACCTGCAGCTGATCCTCAGCGCACTGGTCGGCCCGATGGCCTACGTCGCGTGGCGACTGATGCTGCGTCCGTTCTGGGCGATGGCCATCGCCGTACCGGCCTCGATCGTCTTCCTCGACCCGATCCGCCCCTACAGCCACGGCTCCATGCTCGTCCTGCTGCCGCTGCTGGCCGCCGCCTTCCGCGAGATCCGCCGGGCCGACCAGCTCACGACGCGCTCCGCAGTACTGCGCGGCCTCGGCTTCGGCATCGTGTTCGGCGTCATGTTCCTCTGGTACTCCGGTTGGTACCTGTGGGCCGCTCCGGGCGGGTTCGTCCTCGGCCTGCTGCTGTTCCCGTGGCGCCGCGGCCGGATCGCCGTCAAGCGTGCTCTGATCTTCCTCGGCGCCATGCTGGCCACTGCCGCGGTCATCGGCGCGCCGCTGCTGTACCAGCTGGCCCGCCTGGGCGCCTCGACGGTGGACCGCTACGCCTACATCAACACCTACCTCGACCCGGCCTACGTGATGGGCTGGGCGTCCGACCGCGCCGGCGAGCAGACCTACTACAACTTCCCGGTGTCCGGCGAGCTGGCCGGCCAGACCGGCTTCGGCATCCTGCTGCTCCTGGGCGTGGGCATCGGCGTGGGCCTCGGCCTGCGCAACACCGTGGTCCGCACCGCCGGCTTCGTCCTCGCCGGCGCCTGGCTGCTGCGCTTCTGGTTCGCCTCCCACATGGCGCACAACCAGGCCGTCCAGCTGTACCCGCGCACCACCTGGATCATCTTCTACTGCCTGATCATCCTGGCCGTCCTCGGCCTGATGCTCACCTACGAGCGCGGCTTCGGCTGGATCCGCGGCACGCTCCAGGAGGTCGCCCCGGCCCGGGCCGCCCGGATCTCCCCGCGCCTGCTGTCCCAGCTGGCCGCCGGCCTGATCTGCGTGACCGCCCTGTTCGCCACCATGGGCGCCTCCTGGTCGGCCAACCGCTTCATGCCGTCCACCAACCCGAGCGTCGAGGACCTCGGCCTGGACGCGCTCCGCGCCCACCAGCAGCAGCTGCCGAACGGGAAGTGCCCCAAGTACTCGCCCTACAAGGGCAAGCAGGAGTGCGTCCCGGTCAACATGAAGCTGTCCGAGTACGTCTTCGTGCCGCCGGCGCGGCCCAGCCTCTGGTGCGCCAACACGACCGCCGAGAACCACGACCTCGTCTGCGGTCGCCAGCCGAAGAACTGACCGCTCAGGTCCGCACGCCGCCGGGGCCCGTCACGACGGGCTCCGGCGGCGTGCTGCTGACCGGGCGTTCCGGCCACCAGCCGGGACTGCCGTGCCGTCCGCGATCCACAACGGCCCGACCCGTGCGGGGGCCGCTGCCCGAACGGCAGCACCCGTCCGCCGCGCGACATCCTCAGAAGGCCGGGGGCTCCGGCCGTTCCTGGGGGCCGCGGCCCGACAGCACCTCCCCGTACGCCTGCATCAGGTCGGGCAGCCGCAGCGTCGCCAGGTCGTCCCGCGACGGCTCACCTGCGAAGCCGGCCAGCCGCAGGTCCCGGTACGCGCAGCTCTTCTCGTACAGGGTCCGCAGGAAGCGGCCGTTGCCGAGCTCGTCGATCCAGCCCTGTTCCACCACGTGCGCGCTGATGCTGCGCAGCTCCTCCAGCGCCTCCTCGTCCCAGTGGTCCCCGTTCGCGTCGGCCAGCACCCCGCCGATCGCGGTCAGTTCCAGCGGCCGGTAGCTGGGGAAGTCCACCCGGGTGGTGAACCGCGAGGACAGCCCCGGATTGGCGGCCAGCAGCCGGTCCATCCCGGCCGGATAGCCCGCCAGTATCACCACCAGGTGGTCCCGGTTGTCCTCGGCCCGCTTCAGGAGCACCTGCAGGGCCTCGTCGCCGTACGCGTCGCCCTTGCTGTAGCCCGAGTTGGACAGCGAATAGGCCTCGTCCACGAACAGCACCCCGCCGATCGCCGAATCGATCAGCTCGTTCGCCTTCACCGCCGTCTGCCCCAGGAACTCGCCCACGAGGTCGGCCCGCTGGGCCTCCACCAGATGGTCACCGCCGAGCAGCCCCAGCGCGTAGAACACCCGGCCCAGGATCCGGGCCACGGTCGTCTTGCCCGTACCGGAGGGCCCGGAGAACACGAAGTGCCGCTTCGGCGGCTGCACCGGCAGCCCCTGACCCGCCCGGAGCCGCGCCATGTGAAGCTGTGCCGAGAGGGCCTTCACCTGCCGCTTGACCGGCTCCAGGCCCACCATCCGCTCCAGCTCCGCCAGCGCCTCGGCGAGCGCCGCCGGGTCCGCCGGCCCGGCCGGCAGCCCCTCGGGCGTGCCCCGTGGCGGCACCGGCGCCTTGCGCCGCGCACCCTCCACGCGTCCCGCCGGGGGAGCGGGCGGACCCAGCGGATCGGGCTCCACCTGACCGTCCGCCGCGATGTCCTGGACGGGCCCGCCGCCCAGCGCGACCGCCGCGAAGTCCCCGCCCGCCGGGGACGGGCCGTGCCCGCTGTAGCCCCCGTACGCGGCGTACCCCGCCAGGCCCGCCAGATCGGCCACGCCGTCGGTGTCGTCACCGTCCTCGATGGCCGTCAGCCGGGCCGCCGTGTCCATGAACGAGGGGTCCACCCGGTGCACCGCCCGGTACAGCGGCAGCGCCGCCGCACTGCGCCCGGTTCCCTCCCGCGCCCGGGCCAGCCAGTACCGCAACTCCTTGCGCTGGGGCTGCTCGCTGCGGCACCGCATCAGCGCCGCCGCCAGCATCGGCTCCGCCTGCCCGTACATCTCCAGCCGGACCCGCGCCATCCCGCCGAACAGCCCGGCCTCGATGCCCAGCAGCGGATCGTTGACCAGCGGCTCGGTGTGCCGGACCAGCTGCTCCCAGTCCTTGACCAGATAGGCCCGGCACGCGTGCAGGAACCGCACCTGCGCGTCGGTGTCCACCGGCGGCAGCGCGGCCAGGGCCTGGTCCAGTTCGGGCACGTGGCGGCCGTCCAGCCAGTGCGAGGCATGGGCGAGGAGCAGATCGCGCCGGCTCTCCAGCACCGGCTGCACCCACCAGCCCAGCCAGTACCAGGAGTTGAGCGTCCGACGGTGCCGGGCGCGCTGCTCGCCGAACCGGTCCCGGTGGGCGTACATGCGGAGTAACGCGTTGCCGGTGTCGACCCGGAGCGCGTGCAGGCCCAGCCATGCGTCCGCCATGGAGGGGTCGAGCCGTACCGCCGCCCGGAACTCTTCCTCGGCCTGCGGATAGGCGCCCACGGTGCAGGCGTCGACCCCGCGCAGCCAGGCCAGTTCGGCCGGGGCGTGCATGCTGCCCGGCGTGCCGAAATCCATCACGTCCCCCACAAGCCTGCCCCCGTGGTGCGCGGCAACCTCCGTGACGAGCACATGAGTTGCCCACTGCGCCGATGAAATCAGGGCTGCATCGTACCTGCGGTGACGCACCTTACGTAGGGCGCGACGGGCCCGGTTCCGGCGTGCGCCCCTGGGGTGAATGGTGACTCAGGGTGAAGGATCGGGGCGGATCGGCCGGGTGTGACGCCGTCGTGGAGGGCGTTCGTCGGCAGAACGAAGCCCCCGATCACGGGGGAACAATCGGGGGCTTCGTGTCCGCGGCAGCCTGTATGGCCGCGCATTGAGAACGTAAGGCCGTCGCGGTACCCAGGTCAAGCGGGTCGGCGAGGGCCCGGCGGGGCGGACTTCCGAGGCCGTTCAGGCCCGGGGGAGTTCGTTACTCCCGGTGACGGAAGTGGAGGCTCCTGCGGTCGCACGGGCCCCGGAAGACCACTCGTATCCCGTACCGCTCTGGCGTACCAGGGTGTCGGCGAAGGGGCGCGAAGGGTCGTGGGAGAAGTGCGCGCGCTCCGCGCGCTCCCATCCGTCCCAGAAGTCGGAAAGTTCGCGCCCGTCCCGGTTTCGGCCCCGCTGCCAGGACTGCTCGCGCGGCGTTTCCATCCACAGCAGCCGCGCCAGCCGCGGCCGCAGCGCTGCCCGCCCCGCGCCGACCCCCTCGACCAGGAGCACCGGCGCCGGCTCCAGCACCCGCTCCGGACCGAACCGGCGCTCCACCCAGTCGTACGGGGCCCAGTGAGCGGGCCGCCCGGCGGCGAGCGGCTCCAGCACCTGCGTGCGCAACCGCTCCTGCCAGTCGAACAGCTCCTCGTGGGTGGCCACGTCGTCCAGGTGCAGCACGGGCGCTCCCAGCGCCTCGGCGAGCCGCCCCGCGAAGGTGCTCTTCCCGGACCCGGCGTGCCCGTCGATCCCGATCAGGCGCACCGGGCCGAGGGAGGGCGGCAGGGCGGCGAGCTCCCGGGCGAGTGACTCAAGTGACTGGTGTGGCTCCACCCGACCAGCGTAGACAGGCCCGACACGGCCCGTGGCTTCGGGCCGCCGCGGCCGGGAACTGCAAGGGTGATGCCGGACGCCACTGGAGAGCTGCCGAACCGCCGACCCGCCCTGGGGGAACACGCGATGACCGAATCCACGCCGCGCAGGACCGTACTCGTCGCCGCGCTCGCGGTCGCCACCGCGGCCACCGCCGCCACCGTCTCCGGCGGCAGCGCCTCGGCGGCCCCTCCCGCTCCTCCCACCCCTGACGTTCCTCCCGCCCCGCGGGCCCCGGGCCCCACCGTCGACAACCGCTTCTGGTACTCCTACGGCCACTGGCTCGCGGGCACCCACCAGGGCACCACAGCCGTCGGCGGCGCCCGCCCCGGCCTGGAGATCGCAACGGCTGTCGGCCGCACCGAGTACGCCGACCCGCACACCGGCCGCAAGAGCACCTGGGAGTACGCCACCTGGACCTCCCCCGTGCACCGCTCCACCGTGCCCGCCACCGAGGCCATCGCCTCCTGGAACGCCCGCACCCCGGCCGGGACCTGGATCCAGATCGAACTGCGCGGCACCTACACCGACGGCACCGCCACCCCCTGGTACGTGATGGGCCGCTGGGCCTCCGGCGACGCAGACATCCGCCGCACCTCGGTGGACGGCCAGAGCGACGGCAGGTCCACCGTCTGGACCGACACCCTCGCCCTCGACCCCCCGGCCGCCACCGCCGGCCTGCGGATCGCGGCCTGGCAGCTGCGCCTCACCCTGTACCGCAGGCCCGGCGCCGAGCGCGGTCCCACCGTGCGGCTCGCGGGAGCCATGGTCTCCGACGTCCCGGACCGCTTCACCGTCCCGGCCTCTGTCCCCTCCCGCACGGCCCACGAGCTGGAGGTCCCGCGCTACTCGCAGGAGGTCCACGCCGGCCGGTACCCCGAGTACGACAACGGCGGCGAGGCCTGGTGCAGCCCCACCTCCTCGCAGATGATCATCGAGTACTGGGGCGGCAGGACCGCCCCCTCCGACCTGACCTGGGTCGACCCGAAGTACTCCGACCCGCAGATCTGCCACGCGGCCCGCTCCACCTACGACGCCGCCTACAAGGGCTGCGGCAACTGGCCCTTCAACGCCGCCTACGCCGCCACCTACCGCGGGCTGGCCGGAGTCGTCACCCGCCTCACCTCCCTGACCGACCTGGAAACCCTCGTCCGGTCCGGCATCCCGGCCATCACCTCCCAATCCTTCCGCCCCGACGAACTCACGGGCGCGGGCTACGGCACCGCCGGCCACCTGATGACCGTCATCGGTTTCACCGCCGCCGGCGACGTGATCGCGAACGACCCCAACTCGCGGGACAACCCCGCCGTGCGCCGCGTCTACAAGCGTGCCGAGTGGGAGAACATCTGGCTCCGTACGAAGCGCACGGGGGTATCCGGCAAGGTCACCTCGGGCTCGGGCGGCATCTGCTACCTCTATGCGCCGGCCCGCCTGAGCCGGGCGCAGTTCCGGGCGCTGCGGGCGGTGGGGGTGTTGTGAGGAAGGCGCGAATTTGCCCGTTGACCAAGGGCCATGGATAGGCGGAACATGATGGGGTAAATGGCACATAAAGGCTTCTCGGTAGGAGGCGGCCGGCCATGACCACCCATCCCAGCATCGAGCACCACCCCGATCTCGCCGAGATGCGCACTCGGTTCGAGCGGGTGACCACCACTCCCCGGGCGCAGGCCGTCGAAGCGCTGGCCCTGATCACCGGCCTGTACCTGGCCGCCTCGCCGTGGATCGTGGGGTTCAGCGGCCTCACCCCGCTGGCCATCAACAACCTGATCGCCGGCCTGGCCTTCTGCCTGTGCATGAGCGGTCTGGGCTCCGCCTACGAGCGCACCCACGCGATGGCGTGGACGGCGGTCGCCCTCGGCGCGTGGACGATCATCGCCCCGTGGGCCATCGCCGGTGAGATGGACACGACGCGAACGGTGGTCAGCAACGTGATCGCCGGAGGTGTCGCCCTGTGCCTTGGCCTCGCGATGGCGGGCATGGCGAGCCGCGACCGCGAGTCCCGCGCCTGACGGGGGCGCCGGAGGGAGCGCCCGATGAATGCACGCGCCGGGTCCCGATCGACGAGGTCGGGGCCCGGCCGTCTGCCGCCGGGACCCGACCCCGATCGGCCCCGTCCATCTCCCAGCCCGTCTCCCCCCGCCCATCTCTTCGCCCGCGACCCTGTCGGTGTATGTCAGTGTTTGCGTGATGCATGCCACCCGTGACGTCCCTACCGCGAAAGCCGCGAACACTGGCACATTGGACGCCATGACTGCCGACAGCGCCGCCCCCATCGCCGCTCCCCGGGACCTCGTCCGGACCGGGGGTCCCAAGGACGACTCCACCTGGCTGGAGCACGTGCTCGGCTGGACCCTCGTGGTCGTCGTCGCCATGTTCGTCACCCAGATCGGCTGGCTCTGACCCCCTCCCGGTCCGGGATCACGAGGCCGCCGGTCGCAGCGCGCCCGTGACGATCGCGCCCGAGATCACGGGCGCCTGCCCGGCGTCGACCCGGGTCACGAAGACGAGCGGCGGCGTGATCGGCCGCGCCGCAGTGCTCGGGCAGCGGCCCGCGGAAGGCCGTCCGATGCACAGGAAGTGCGAAAAGAGCTCGGCGCACAGGTCTGTCCTAAGGTGGGCGTCCTGTGGCGGTTCGAGGCTAGGGCTGAATTTGAGTAGTGGTCAACAGCGGGGAACGACGGGCCGATCGCAGGCGCGCAGGGCCGAACTCATAGCCACCGGACGCAAGTTGTTCGCAGACACTTCGTACGACGCGCTCTCCATGGACGACATCGCCAAACACGCGGGCGCCGCCAAGGGGTTGATCTACTACTACTTCGACAGCAAGCGCGGCTACTACCTCGCCATCGTCGAGGACTCCGTGGCCGAGCTCATCGCCCGGGCCGGCGGCGACACCGACCTCCCCGGCGCGGAGCGCGTCCGTCGCACCGTCGACGGCTACCTGCACTACGCCGAGCACCACCGCGCCGCCTACCGCACCATCGTCACCGGCGGCGTCGGATCCGACGCCGAGGTCCTGGCCATCCGCGACACCGTCCGCGAGGAGCTCGTCGCCACCATCGCCGAAGCCGCGTACGGACGCCGCACCCTCCCGCCGATCGCCCGCCTCGCCCTCGTGGGCTGGCTCTCCGGGGTCGAAGGAGCCACCCTGGACTGGATCGGGGCACTCGGCGCCCCTGACCAGCCCGATCGCACCGAGCTCGGGGCCCTGCTGGTGCGCCAGCTACGCGCGACACTGGAGGTGATCGAGGAGTTCGTCCCGGAGTGTCCGGCACCTCCCGGCCACGAAGAGCCGTTCGATCCGCTCGGTGATCTTGCCCCGGTGACGGGAAGCCCCTGATCGGGCATACTCAAGCCGCCGCAGCCTCTGAACAGCCCCTTCCGTGACCCGGGAGGGCAGCATCGGCTGTGGAATTACCGAGACCCGGTGGCGCGTCCCACACCTCACGCGTCGCCGCCGTGCCCGACCAGGGAGGAGAGCGCCGCCATGACTGACCGCGCCCCGCAGCCGGTGGACCGACAGCTGCCCACCGAGGAGTCCCGGGACCTCCTCGCCCTCGTACGCGAGATCGCGCAGCGGGAGATCCGTCCCAAGGCGGCCGAGGAGGAAGACTCCGGCCGGTTCCCGCGGGAGGTCTTCACCCTGCTCTCCGAGGCAGGCCTGCTCGGCCTTCCCTACCCCGGTGAATTCGGCGGCGGCGAGCAGCCGTACGAGGTCTACCTCCAGGTCCTCGAGGAGCTGGCCGCGGCCCGCCTGACCGTCGGCCTCGGCGTCAGCGTGCACTCCCTGGCCTGCCACGGCCTCGGCGGCTACGGCACCAAGGAGCAGCAGAGCGCGCACCTCCCCGCGATGCTCGGCGGCGGCCTGCTCGGCGCCTACTGCCTCTCCGAGCCGGCCGCCGGCTCCGACGCCGCCTCGCTCACCACCAAGGCGGTACGGGACGGCGACGACTGGATCATCACCGGCACCAAGGCCTGGATCACCCACGGCGGGGTCGCCGACTTCTACACCGTCCTCGCGCGCACCGGCGTCGAGGGGCCCAAGGGCATCACGGCCTTCCTGGTCCCCGGGGACGCGGAGGGCCTGACCGCGGCCGTGCCCGAGAAGAAGATGGGCATGAAGGGCTCGCCCACCGCCCAGCTGCACTTCGACGGCGTACGGGTCCCCGACGCCCGCCGCATCGGCGAGGAGGGGCAGGGCTTCAGCATCGCCCTGGCCGCACTGGACGCCGGGCGCCTGGGCATCGCCGCCTGCGCCATCGGCGTCGCCCAGGCCGCACTGGACGAGGCCCTGACGTACGCACTGGACCGCAAGCAGTTCGGGCACCCGATCGCGGACTTCCAGGGGCTGCGCTTCATGCTGGCCGACATGGCCACCAAGATCGAGGCCGGTCGGGCGCTCTACCTCGCGGCGGCGCGGCTGCGCGACGCCGGCAAGCCGTTCTCCCGCCAGGCGGCCATGGCCAAGCTGTTCTGCACGGACGCGGCGATGGCCGTCACCACGGACGCGGTGCAGGTCCTCGGCGGGTACGGCTACACGGCGGACTTCCCCGTCGAACGGCTGATGCGGGAGGCGAAGGTGCTCCAGATCGTGGAGGGCACCAATCAGATCCAGCGCATGGTCATCGCCCGCCACCTGGCGGGCCCGGAGACGCGCTGACCGCGGTCAGTACAGCCCGCTGCTGGTCGTGGGCCAGACCGGGGAGGACGTGAGCCGCGACCACTCCGGGTCGCGCCGGCCGGGCAACGTCCGGCCGGCATCCGCCCACCGCGTCAGCAGGTCCAGGTAGATCGGCGGATCCGTCACCTGCGATGCCTGCGGGGCCTGCTCACGCGGCCGCTGAACCGATTCTTCGAATCCCGGCGCCACCAGTCGACGCCTTCGGCCCGTTGAAGACTGAAGCATGGTCATACCTCGCCAACGCAGAACCGAAGGGCCGGGTAATCGCCCCCGAGGTGCGCCCATCCGTTCGAGGCGTCGCCGGGTGCGGGGCGGGGGCGGCGCGGCGGGGGGTGGTGTGGCGGCCGGACGGCGCTTTCGGCGTCGGCCGCTGACCGTCACCGATCAACGGGTCCGTCGACCTCCGGTCGGCGGACCCGCACCCTCAACGGGCGTCTGACAGCTGGTCCAGCTCCGCGCCGATCGCTCCGCGCAGTGCGTCATGGTGCGGACCGAGTGCGAACGTGCTGTCGCTCCACCTCTCGCGCGGATACAGCCAGACGGGCATGCCCACGAGATCGGCCGGCTCCCATTCGAAACGCGGCCACACGTGCGCGTGCAAGAAGCCGTCGGTGTTGCCGAGGATCTCCAGGTTCACCCGGCGGAAGGCCGGGTCCAGACGCCTGCAGGCTCGCTCGACCGCTTCCCCCAGCCGATCCATGTCGGACAAGAAGGCCAACCGCCTCGCCTTCGGTAGGTCCGACAGCCGTTGCACGGCCGGGTCGTCCGTCAGGAGCACCGAGTATCCGGCCGGGTGACCCCCGCCCACCGAAGCCACCACCGTGCCACCCGACCCCGCCCGACAGACTTCCCGCCCCCGAAGCCCCCGCCCCCCACCTCACCCCACCGGGAGCTCCCGGCATATCGCGCCGGTCTGTCAGAGCGTGCCAGAAGGGTGGCCCCGGGGCTTGTTTCTGACGTACCGTCATATTTGCTCGAGCCGCCGCTCCACGTACTCCCAGCCGTTTCGAAGCCGCCCGTCCAGGAGGTTCGCCATGCCCGCCGACCGGCCCGTCGCGCTCGACGAATACCCGATCCACCAGGCGCCCTTGTCGATGAAGCACGTCGTCAGCGGTGACCGCAACGCCTACGACCGGTGCATCTTCCACGTCTTCGACCACGCCGGCCGCGCCGTCCTGATACTCGGCCTCGGCGTCTACCCCAACGCAGGGGTCATCGACGCCTACGCCACCCTCCGCATCGGCGACGAGCTGCTCGCCGTCCGGGCCTCCGACGCCCTCGGTGACGACCGGACGAACCTCTCGGTGGGACCTCTGTCCATCACCGTCGACGTACCGCTCAAGCGGCTCACGCTGCGCTGCGCCGCCGATCCGGCGGACCCGCACGGGCTCTCGTACGACATCACCTGGACCGCCGAGTTCCCCGCCGTCTGGGAGCCGCACCACGTCCAGCGGCGCGGCGACCGCCTCATGCTCGAAGGCCGCCGCTTCGTGCAGGCCGGCCAGGTCACCGGAACCATCCGGGCCAAGGGGGAGGAGCTCATCCTCACGCCGGGGGAGTGGACCGGCACCCGCGACCGGAGTTGGGGCGTGCGGCCGATCCCCGGGGAGGAAGGGGGGCGCGCGGCCGACGAGTACCGCCCCGAGGGCTTCCACTGGCTGTGGATCCCGGTCCGCTTCGAGGACCGCTTCGTCATGGTCATCGCCCAGGAGGACGCCGACGGCCACCGCACCCTGAACGAGGCCGTGCAGGTCTTCCCGGAGGACCGCGGACGCCACGACGTCCAACTCGGCTGGCCGCACACCGAGATCCGCTACCGGCCCGGCAGTCGGCACCCCGAGCGGGCCGTCGTCCACCTCACCGACCCCTCCCGCAAGCCCCTCGAACTGGGCGTGGAGATCCTCAACTCGTCCCCGCTCGCCGTCGGCGCCGGATACCCGCCCGCCGCTGACTGGCAGCACGGCACCTGGCAGGGCCGCGGCTGGAGCGACCGCCGCGTCTACGACCTCTCCGACCCCGCGGCCCACCCGATGGCCGCCTTCGGAGTGACCGACCACTCGGCCCGCTTCACCCTCGACGGGCGGATCGGCCACGGCATCTTCGAACACGGCAGCTTCGGGCGCCACGACCCGAGCGGTTTCGCCGACCACTCCTCCGTCGCCCAGTAGGAAAGGGGATCCACCATGGCCACCGCGCCACGACCGCGCACCTCCACCCGGGAGCCCGAGGAGCTCGCCCGCCGCCTCGCCGCCTGGTTGGACACCAGGCTCCCCGGCGCGCGGGTCACGGGCGTCTCGGTCCCCGGGTCCAACGGGATGTCCAGCGAGACCCTGCTCTTCGACATAGAGCACCCCGACACCCCGCTGCGCGCCTGCGCGCTGCGGCTCGCCGCCGACCCGGCCGCCTACACCGTCTTCCCGACGTACGACATGCCGCGCCAGCACCGCGTGATGAGCCTGGTCGCCCGGCACACGGACCTGCCCGTCCCGCGCGTGCAGTGGCTGGAGGAGGACCCGGTGCCGCTGGGTGCGCCGTTCTTCGTGATGGCCCGTGCGGAGGGCCGGGTCCCGCCCGACGTCATGCCCTACACCTACGAGGGCAACTGGCTGCACGCCGCCACCGACGCCGAGCGCGCCGCCCTCCAGGAGGCGAGCATCTCGCTGCTCGCCCGACTGCACGACCAGTTCCCCGCCAAGGAGGCCGAGTTCCTCCTCCCCGACGGTGAGGGCACGCCGCTGCGCCGGCACGTGGACGCCCAACGCGCCTACTACGAATGGGTGGTGGGCGGTCTCGCGCCGTCCCCGCTCATCGAGCGGGCGTTCGCCCGCCTGGAGGAGCTGTGGCCGCGGGACGAGGGCCCCGCCGTCCTGAACTGGGGCGACGCCCGCATCGGCAACGTCGTCTACGACGGCTTCACGCCGGTGGCCGTACTGGACTGGGAAATGGCGGCGTACGCCCCGCGCGAGGTGGACCTCGGCTGGATCGTCTACCTGCACCGGTTCTTCCAGGACCTCACGGTCGGCTCCGGCCAGCCCGGCCTGCCGGAATTCCTGCGCCGCGAGGACCTGGAGCGCCGGTACGCCGAGCTCACCGGCCACACCCCGCGGGACATGGAGTTCCACACCCTCTACGCGGCCCTGCGGCACGCGATCGTGATGCTGCGCATCGCCTACCGGCAGGCCCACTTCGGGGAGGCGGAGGTTCCGGCGGACCCGGACGGCTTGATCCTGCACCACGCCAGCCTGGCCGCCATGGTGCAGGGGACGTACTGGTAGGCGGGCGGAGCGGCCGTCAGGCCGCCTGCGCGTGCTGCTGCCGCGTCTGCGCCTGCGGCCGCGGCAGCACGGGGCTCACCACGCGGATCGGGCGCGAGCCCGGACCGCCGACGTGGGAGAAGGGCTGGGTCCGCCAGTCCAGCCCCTGGGGCAGGGTCGACAGGACGACGGATTCGCGCTCCTGAGCCTCCACCGGCTGGATCATGCCGACGGTGGGCAGGGCGTCGCTCGCGGGCCGGCCGGTGCCCGCGCACACGGTGAGGCCGAAGGGGTTCCAGGGGGTCAGGCAGAGGGCGTGCTGCGGGAGGAACTCCTCGTCCGCGACGAGGGCGATCGACTGGCCGCAGTCGGGGCAGATCGCGTGGTGGATCTCGAACCTCTCGATCTCGTCGAGGTAATCGCCGTCCCCGCCGTCGTCCGGGTACGTACCGTCCTCGGAATCGAGCGGTTCCAGGGGCTCCGGTTCGGTGCGACCGGCGCGCTTGGTGTTCAGCATGGATGTACTCCCCCTTGGGTGGGCCGGGCGGGCAGGTTCTTCGGCCTCGGCCACAGCAACCAATTCCCGTCGAGCGTCACGAGTAACCACAACAGACAGGCCTCCACCTGCATACCCCTGTGGCCTTGGTCACATGCCTGCTGCAGATGCCTCCAGTGGGCGGACAGCACTGGGCCTGGAGCGCCCTTGGGCCGTAAGTTGAGCGGCTATGAGCGCAATGGAGGAGCTGGACCGCCAGATCGTTGATCTGCTCGTGCGGGACGGGCGGATGAGCTACACGGATCTGGGCAAGGCCACGGGACTGTCGACGTCGGCAGTCCATCAGCGAGTACGACGTCTGGAGCAGCGCGGGGTCATCCGAGGCTATGCGGCCGTGGTCGATCCGGAGGCCGTCGGCCTGCCGCTGACCGCGTTCATCTCGGTCAAGCCCTTCGACCCGAGCGCCCCGGACGACATCGCCGACCGGCTGGCCGGCGTTCCCGAGATCGAGGCCTGCCACAGCGTCGCGGGCGACGAGAACTACATCCTGAAGGTGCGCGTCGCCACCCCGCTGGAGCTGGAAGACCTCCTGGGTCGGCTGCGCGCCCTCGCCCACGTCTCGACGCGCACGACGGTCGTCCTGTCCACCCCCTACGAGGCGCGCCCGCCCCGCGTCTGACCCGCGCCCGAGCGGGGACCCGGTGGTCGGGCCGGAGTGGGCGACGCGGGACACTGGTCGGCATGACTGACCGCACCGCCCACTCCGCCGACGCCGCCGGAGCACCGACCAGGACCGTCCTCCTCCGTGGGGGCGAGGTGCACAGCCCCGCCGACCCCTTCGCCACCGCGATGGTCGTCGAGCGCGGCCGCGTCGCCTGGGTCGGCTCTGAGGGCGCCGCCGACGCCTTCGCGCAGGGCGTGGACGAGGTCGTCGACCTCGGCGGCGCGCTCGTCACGCCGGCGTTCACCGACGCCCACGTCCACACCACCTCAGCGGGCCTGGCCCTCACCGGGCTGGACCTCACCGGGGCGCGCACGCTGTCCGCCGCGCTGGACCTCGTACGCGCCCACGCGGCGAGCCGCCCGGCCGACCGGGTGCTCCTCGGGCACGGCTGGGACGCCGCCCGCTGGCCCGAGCGCCGGGCCCCGCACCGCGTCGAGCTGGACGAGGCCACCGGCGGCCGCCCGCTCTACCTCAGCCGCGTCGACGTGCACTCGGCCGTGGTCACCACCGCCCTGCTCGCCCTCGTCCCGGGGGTACGGCCCGACGACGACCGGCCGCTGACCGGTGACGACCACCACGCCGTGCGGCGGGCCGCGCTGGCCGCCGTCACCCCCGCCCAGCGCGCCGAGGCGCAGCGGGCCGCACTCGACCGGGCCGCCTCCCTCGGCATCGGTTCCGTCCACGAGTGCGGCGGGCCCGAGATCTCCTCCGCCGAGGACTTCACCGGTCTGCTGGCCCTGGCTGCCGAGCGGCCGGGGCCGCGCGTCTTCGGGTACTGGGCCGACCGGGACCTCGGACTGGCCAAGGAGCTCGGGGCGGTCGGAGCCGCCGGGGACCTGTTCGTGGACGGTGCCCTCGGCTCGCACACGGCCTGTCTGCACGCCCCGTACGCGGACGCCCCGCACACCGGCACCGAATACCTCGACGTGCACGCCGTCGCCGAGCACGTGGCCGCCTGTACCGAAGAGGGTCTCCAGGCCGGATTCCACGCCATCGGGGACGCTGCGATCACCGCCGTCGTCGAGGGCGTCCGGGCGGCCGCCGAGAAGGTCGGGCTGGCCCGGGTCCGCGCCGCCCGCCACCGGGTGGAGCACGCGGAGATGATGACCCCCGCCACCATCGCGGCCTTCGCGGAGCTGGGGCTGACCGCCTCGGTGCAGCCCGCGTTCGACGCGGCCTGGGGCGGCGAGGACGGGATGTACGCGGACCGGCTCGGTGCCGGGCGGGCCCGCACCCTCAACCCGTACGCGGCCATGCTCAAGGCCGGCGTCCCGCTGGCCTTCGGCTCGGACGCGCCCGTCACCCCGCTCGACCCGTGGGGCACCGTCCGAGCGGCCGCCTTCCACCGGACCCCCGAGCACCGGATCTCCGTACGGGCCGCCTTCACCGCCCACACGCGGGGCGGCTGGCGGGCGCTGGGCCGCGACGACGCGGGCGTCCTCGTTCCCGGCGCCCCGGCCGACTACGCGGTCTGGCAGACGGGTGACCTGGTCGTCCAGGCCCCCGACGACCGGGTCGCCCGCTGGTCCACCGACCCCCGCTCGGGCACCCCCGGACTGCCCGACCTGACCCCCGGATCGACGCTGCCGGTGTGCCTCGCCACCGTCGTCGGCGGGCGGGAGGTATTCGTACGCCCACAGGGGTGATCCGGTCGGCCTCGGTTCGGTACGGGCGGTCGGACCCGGATAGGTTCGGCCGGGTCCACCACTAGGAAATCCGTGCCGGACGACTCCGTCTGCGCAGCGCGCCCGCGCCTCGGGGGCGAGGGAAGGTTTCGCCGGGCGGCGGTGGCCCGGGTCGGGGTCCGCGGTCCAGTAGACAACGGTCACGGCGGCCCGCAGCCAGCGGGTGTCTGACCGGCCCGAAGGACCGCGGGCCCCGGCCACTGTTCTAAAGTCATCCTCTGCGACCAGACGTACAGGACGTGCACGAGCACAAAAGGGGACTCAGTGAGCGACGGCGGACAGCGGACCTACGGACCGCTCGGTACAGCCTTGGTGATCATTCCGACCTACAACGAGGCGGAGAACATCGGGCTGATCGTCGGGCGTGTGCGCGCGGCCGTGCCCGAGGCCCACATCCTCGTCGCGGACGACAACAGCCCGGACGGCACCGGCAAGCTCGCCGACGAGCTGGCGGCGGGCGACGACCACGTCCACGTGCTGCACCGCAAGGGCAAGGAGGGGCTGGGCGCAGCCTACCTGGCGGGCTTCGTCTGGGCCCTGGAGCAGGGGTACGGGGTGATCGTCGAAATGGACGCCGACGGCTCCCACCAGCCCGAGGAGCTGCCCCGCCTGCTGACCGCGCTGGCCGGCGCGGACCTGGTCCTGGGCTCCCGCTGGGTGCCGGGCGGACGGGTGGTGAACTGGCCCAAGAGCCGTGAGTTCATCTCGCGCGGCGGTTCGACGTACTCCCGGCTGATGCTGAACCTCCCGATGCGGGACGTGACCGGCGGCTACCGGGCCTTCCGCCGGGAGACCCTGGAGGGGCTGGGGCTGGACGAGGTGGCCTCGGCGGGCTACTGCTTCCAGGTCGACCTGGCGCGCAGGGCCGTGCAGAAGGGCTTCCGCGTGGTGGAGGTCCCGATCACGTTCGTCGAGCGCGAGTTCGGCGACAGCAAGATGAGCAAGGACATCCTGGTCGAGGCCCTGTGGCGGGTCACCCAGTGGGGCATCAAGGCCCAGGCCTCCAAGCTGCTGGGCAAGGACAGCGCTACGGACAGCGGTACGGGCAGTGGTACGGGCAGCGGCACGCAGACCGGCAAGCCGGGAAGCGGAGCCTGACGGGCCGGCCGGACCCGGGCACCCCTAGGGGATGTCCGGTACCTCCGGCTGAGGCCGCTTTTATGCGGCTCCAGGCACACTGGATGGTATGACGACCGGCATTTCCACGGCCCCCCGGCGGCGCTCGCCCGCCCGTACCTTCCTCCCCCTGGCGATCGCCGCCTGGCTGATCCTGGAGATCTGGCTGCTCACCGTGGTCGCGGACGTGGCCGGCGGGCTCGCCGTGGCCGCGCTGCTCGCGGGCGGCATCGTCCTGGGCGCGGTGGTCATCAAGCGGGCCGGGCGGCGTGCCTTCAAGAACCTGGCGAGCACCTTCCAGCAGGCCCAGCAGGGGCAGCAGCCGGCTCCGCAGCAGCCCGGCCAGGGCAACGGCCTCACGATGCTGGCGGGCCTGCTCCTGATGCTGCCGGGTCTGATCTCCGACGTGGCGGGTCTGGTCCTGCTGCTGCCGCCCGTCCGGGCCTGGATCGGCCGCAGGGCGGCCCGTTCGCTGGAGCGGAAGATGGCCTCCGCCCCGGCCGGCAGCTTCGGTGACGCCTTCCAGCAGGCCCGTATCCACTACCCCGACGGCAAGGTCGTCCAGGGCGAGGTCATCCGCGAGGAGCGGCCCGGCCGGCAGGACGGCCCGGACGCCGCGTACCGCCCGCCGCTGGCCCCGTAACAGGGGAAAGGGTCCCGTAAGGGGACAAGCCGCCGAGTAACGCCGAGCAAACGGACAAGCCGAGGGGCCCCGCCACACAGCATGTGGCGGGGCCCCTCGGCTTTGTGCATCCGTCCGGCTGTCAGGCGGACTTGCGGCTGTCCCGCGGATGCACGGCAATGTTCATGGCGCCGGAACGCAGGACTGCAAGCCTCTCGGCCAGCACTTCCTCGAGCTCCTCGCGGGTGCGTCGCTCCATGAGCATGTCCCAGTGCGTTCGCGCGGGCTTGCCCTTCTTCTCTTCGGGCCCATCCCCGTCCACCAGGAGTGCCATGGCGCCGCACGCCTTGCACTCCCACTCCGGCGGAATTTCTGCCTCAACCGAGAACGGCATCTCAAATCGATGTCCGTTCTGGCATGCGTACTCCACCGCCTGGCGCGGGGCCAGATCGATGCCGCGGTCCGTCTCGTAGCTGGTAACCACGAGGCGCGTACCGCGGAGAGCTCGCTCACTCATGAATCGTGCCTCCCGGGCTTGTCGCCCACAGGACAGGTGTCGCTGTCGTCGTCATCCGGTCAACGTCCGGTCGGCGGTATAGATTCCCGCTCCGGGTCGTGCGTCGCCCGTCGTGCCGCCCCTTGTTGTACCCACCAGTGCCCGTTTTGTCACATCTGGCAGCAGATGTCACCCAACGTCCACGCTTCTTGAGCGCGCAGTAACGGTCCGCCTGGCAGGTCAAAGGCGTACACTACCGCCCCTTTGCTTCAACGTCTAAATTCGTTCGGAATTCGTTCGTAGATCCGGGCGGAGCGCGCTCGCGGACCCGGGCTCAGATCCGCTCCGGTACAGGATTGCCTGCCGCCTCCACCGCGCGCCGCAGCGGCACTCGCGCCAGGAGCACGAATCCCAGTGCGAAGAAGACCACCAGAGAGATGATCGCGTCCCGGTAGCTGCCCGTGAGCTGGTACGTCAGGCCGAACACCAGCGGCCCCACCCAGCTGAGGCCCCGGTCGCTCATCTCGTACGCCGAGAAGTACTCGGCCTCCTTGCCCGCCGGTACCAGGTGCGAGAACAGGGAGCGCGACAGCGCCTGGCTGCCTCCCAGTACCAGCCCGATCATCGCGGCGAGCGCGAAGAACCAGACCGGGGTCCGGGCCGGCAGGAAGTAGCCGACCCCCAGGGTCACCGCCCACGCGGCCAGCGAGCCGAGGATCGTCCGCTTGGCTCCGTAGGTCCGGGCGAGGCGGCCCATGCCCAGCGCGCCGCCGACCGCCAGGACCTGTACCAGCAGCACCGCCCCGATGAGGGTGGACTGCTCCAGCTCCAGCTCCTCCGAGCCGTAGATGGAGGCCTGGGAGATCACGGTCTGCACGCCGTCGTTGTAGATCAGGTACGCCAGCAGGAACGACAGGGTCAGCGGGTAGCGCCGCATGTCCTTCAGGGTGGCGACGAGTTGCTTCCAACCGCTGACGGCCGGAGCCGCCCCCGGCTCCCGGACCACGGCCCGGTCCCGCAGTCGGCGCAGCGGGATCAGCGCGAAGGCCCCCCACCACAGGCCCGCGGAAGCCAGGCAGATCCGGATCGCCATGCCCTCGGAGAGGCCGAAGGAGTCGTGCCCCATGTAGAGCACCAGGTTCACCACCAGCATCACGGACCCGGCGGTGTAGCCGAAGGCCCAGCCCCGCGAGGAGACGGTGTCCCGTTCGTCGGGGGTGGAGATCTGCGGCAGGTAGGCGTTGTAGAGCACCATCGAAACGGACAGGGCGGCGTTCGCCACGACCAGCAGCAGACCGCCCAGCAGGTAGCGCTCACCGCCGAGGAAGAACATTCCGGTGGTCGCCGCGGCGCCCGTGTACGCGGCGGCCGCCAGCAGCGGCTTCTTGCGCCCGGTCCGGTCGGCCACGGCGCCCACCAGCGGCATCAGCAGGACGGCGAGGATCACCGAGGCCGAGACCGAGTAGGCGAAGAAGGACCCGGCGCGCACCGGGATGCCCAGCGGGTGCACGAAGCCCTCGGCGTCCGCGGCGGCCTTGGCCACGGCCGTCAGGTAGGGCCCGAGGAACACGGTCAGCACGCTCGCCGAGTAGACCGAGACGGCGAAGTCGTAGAAGTACCAGCCCCGCTGCTCGCGCTTGCGCTCGGCGGACGCGGCGGTCGTGGCGGTCGCGTCCGCCGCCGGGGCGGCTGCGGCTCTGCCGTCCTCCGCCCCGGGTTCCGCTTCCTCGGTCCTGCTGCGCTCTTCCGCACTCATGCGGTGTCCCCCTCGCTGGTTCCGTTTCCGCAGCGGCGTTCCGGCCCGGGCGGGAGGGCGAAGGGCGCGTCAGGCCCAGGCCCCACGCCGGTCCAGCACCGTGCGCAAGATGTCGATCCGGTCGGTCATGATGCCATCGACACCCAGGTCGAGGAGCGCCTCCATACGTTCCGGTTCGTTCACGGTCCAGACGTGCACCTGGAGTCCCCGCTCGTGCGCGGTCCGTACGAACCGGCGGTCGACCACGCGGATGCCGGCCTGGGTCTCCGGAACCTGCGCCGCCACCGCGCCCACGCGCAGGGCCGCGGGAATGGCGTACGAGCGCAGCCGCAGGCCGAGCACCCCGCGCACGCCGTAGGAGGTCGCCAGCCGGGGCCCGGCGATCTTCTGGGCGCGGGCCACCCGGCTCTCGGAGAAGGAGCTCACGCAGACCCGGTCCCAGATCCCGGCCCGGGCGATCAGGTTGACCAGCGGGTGCAGCGCCGACTCGGCCTTGATGTCGATGTTCCAGCGGGCGTCCGGGAACTCCTCCAGCAGCTCCTCGAGGAGCGGCAGCGGCTCGGTGCCCCCCACCCGGGCCTCGCGGATCTTCTTCCAGGGCAGTTCGGCGATCCGGCCCTGCCCGTCGGTGACCCGGTCCAGCGTGGAGTCGTGGAAGGCGACGAGTTTCCCGTCCACCGTGGCGTGCACATCGGTCTCGAAGTACCGGTAGCCCGCTTCGGCGGCCCGCCGGAAGGCGGCGGCTGTGTTCTCCAGCCCGTCCGCGGCACCGCCCCGGTGCGCGAAGGGGATCGGAGCCGGGTGGTCCAGATATGGATGGCGAAGGCGTACGTGCGTCACGGCGGCAGTATGCCTCTTGTTACCCGTGGGGAGGGTGCGGCCCGGTGGCTGCGCGGTGAACGGCGCGCCGCCGCAGCCGTGCGGCCCCCACCGCCGGGCGTTCGCGTACCCCCCGCCCCTGGTCCCGGTGGACCCCGACGTGGCAGGGTGTGGGGGCGGAAGCAATCCAATACCGGCCGCGCCCGGGGTCGGGCGGGGCCAATTCGACGAAGGTGGACCGGACAGCATGGCCGAATGGACCTCAGCGGTCGGTGCCGCACAGCTCGCCCGCCTCATCACCTCCCAGCAGGAGCGGCCCGGCGCCCCCGGGGCTCGCAAGCCGCCCGCCTACCGGACCCTCGCCGACGGCATCCGCCTGCTCGTCCTCGAAGGCCGCGTCCCCGTCGCCGCCCGACTGCCCGCCGAGCGGGAACTGGCCGTCGCCCTCTCCCTCAGCCGCACCACCGTCGCCGCCGCCTACGAGGCCCTGCGGGGCGAGGGGTTCCTGGAGTCCCGACGCGGTGCCGGCAGCTGGACCTCCGTACCCGCCGGGAACCCGCTGCCCGCCCGGGGCCTCGAACCACTGCCGCCCGAGTCCCTCGGTTCGATGATCGACCTCGGCTGCGCCGCGCTCCCGGCCCCCGAGCCCTGGCTCACCAAGGCGGTCCAGGGCGCCCTGGAGGAGCTGCCGCCGTACGCGCACACCCACGGGGACTACCCGGCGGGCCTGCCCGCGCTGCGCCGGATGCTCGCCGACCGCTACACCGAGCAGGGCATCCCCACGATGCCCGAGCAGATCATGGTCACCACCGGTGCGATGGGTGCCATCGACGCCATCTGCAGTCTCTTCGCCGGGCGGGGGGAGCGGATCGCCGTCGAGTCCCCCTCCTACGCCAACATCCTCCAGCTGATGCGCGCCGCCGGGGTCCGCCTCGTGCCCGTCGCCATGGCCGACGGCCTGCGCGGCTGGGACATGGACGTGTGGCGGCAGGTGCTGCGCGATTCGGCCCCCCGCCTCGCCTACGTGGTCGCCGACTTCCACAACCCGACCGGGGCCCTGGCCTCCGAGGAGCAGCGCCGCGCGATGGTGGAGGCCGCCCGCTCGGCCGGCACCGTCCTAGTGGCCGACGAGACCATGCTGGAGCTCCGGCTGGACCCGGGCCTGGCGATGCCCCGCCCGGTGTGCTCCTTCGACCCGGCCGGCAGCACGGTCATCACGGTCGGCTCGGCCAGCAAGGCGTTCTGGGCGGGCATGCGGATCGGCTGGGTCCGCGCGGCTCCCGACGTGATCCGCAGCCTGGTCGCCGCCCGCGCCTACGCCGACCTGGGCACCCCGGTGCTGGAGCAGCTCGCGGTGAACTGGCTGATGCGCACCGGGGGCTGGCAGGAGGCCGTCGAGATCCGCCGCGAGCAGGCCCGGGAGAACCGCGACGCGCTGGTCGCGGCGGTCCGCCGGGAGTTGCCGGACTGGGAGTTCGAGGTCCCGCAGGGCGGGCTGACCCTGTGGGCCCGCGCGGGCGGGCTCTCCGGCTCCCGGCTGGCCGAAGTGGGGGAGCGGGTCGGGGTCCGGGTCCCCTCGGGGCCGCGGTTCGGCGTGGACGGGGCCTTCGAGGGCTACGTCCGGCTGCCGTTCACCGTGGGCGGGCCGGTGGCCGAGGAAGCGGCCTCCCGGCTGGCGGCGGCGGCCCGGCTGGTCGGCACGGGCGCGGGCGGCAGCGGGGCGGAGCCGCCGCGCACGTTCGTGGCGTAGCCCGCCACGACCGGCCTACGAAGCCTCGGCCGGCACTTCCGGCACCTCCGGGGCGTTCAGAGCCGGCCCCTGCGCCGGCGGCTGCCCCTGGAGCGGCTTGGTCGGCGTGCCCTGGTCCCGCCCACCGCTCCCGCCGGGCGCGAGGCGATCAGGCAGTAGCTCGAGCACGGCCTGGCGGTACGCGGGGTGCGCGGCCTCGTCGTACGGGTCCGGGGTGGCGGGCACCTGGAGCCGGTGCACGGGCCCGGTGCCGAGCCGGGCGTACCCGCGCCCCGGCGGCACCTGTGCCGTCGGGGTGGTGTGCGGCGCCAGCCCTAGTACGTCGGCGACCTGGTGGACCGTGGCGGGCCCGAGGACGACGCGGGCCCGGGTGTGCTGCCAGACCGCGTCGTGCAGCAGTTCCAGGTGCCCGAACTGCTCGGCCACCACCACGGTGACGTGCGCGGGCCGTCCGTGCCGCAGCGGCACCTGGAGTTGGGCCAGCGGGTCGGGGCCGCCGCCGGCGACGGAGAGGTGGGCCAGCACGCTCGGCTGGTCCAGCAGGATCCACAAGGGCCGGCCGGTGTCCTCCGGTGCGGGCCGTCCGACCTCCCGGGCCCGGTGGGTGGCGATGAGCCGCCGTTCGGTCTCCTGCGCTGCCCATTCCAGCGTGGCCTGTGCCCCGACCGGTCCGCATTCCACGGCGAGGACGCCACTGCGGCCGGAGAGGCAGGAGTAGTCGCCGTTGCCGCCGCCGTCGACGATCAGTACGTCGCCCCCGTGCCGCAGGGCCTGCAGGGCGACGGAGCGCAGCAGGGTGGAGGCGCCGCTGCCGGGCTGGCCGACGGCCAGCAGGTGGGGCTCGGCGGAGCGGGGCCCGGTGCGCCAGATCACCGGCGGCACGTCGCGGGGCTCGTCGTCCTCCAGGACGGGCAGGGTGCGCCGCACGCCGCCGGCGTCGGTGAAGCCGAGCACGGTCTCGCCGGGGGAGGTGACGAACGGCTGGGCGGCGATGCCCGTCGGAAGCGCCTCCAGCACCCTCAGGTCGAGCTGGTTGCCCTCCTCGTCCCAGTCGAAGAGGTACTCCCGTCCCCGCCCGGACTTGGCGTGCAGCAGTGCCTCGATCCGGGCCCGTGAGGTGGCCTCGCCGTCGGTGAAGTAGGCCGGGTAGCGGATGCGGAGCCGGGTGATGCGGCCCGCCCCGTCGAACCCGTAGTCGCTGAAGGCCTTGTCCCAGTCCCCGCCGTGGGCGAAGAGCGGACTCGGGTCTTCCGGGATGGAGAAGTACGGCACGAGGGCTTCGTAGAGGGAGCCGAGCCGTTCGGTCTCGGCATCGCTGGGTCCGGTCTTCGTCGGGGTGCGCTCGCGTCCGTGCCAGGCCGCCGCCGCCATGAGGGTGAGCAGGGCGAGCAGGGGACCGTAGGGGAGGAGTGCGACCACGAGGACGCAGGCGGCTCCCAGGAACAGCGCGGGACCACGCTTGTCCTTGGGGGTCTGGGACCAACGGCGCCGCCCGGCCGCGGCCAGGATGCGCAGGCCGCGTCCGATCACGAGGAGAGGATGGAGGACGTCCGTGGCACTGTCGGCGACCGTGCGAGCGAGGTCGCGGCCCCGGGCCAGCGACGTGCTGCCGCTGCTGAGGATGCGGGGAAGTGGGCGCCGGGCCACGGGCGTCTCCTGGAGTTGTGGTGTGACGGTGTTCCGGGTGGTGCTGGTGTCGCTGCGCGATGGCCGGGCTAGAGCTTGATCCCGCCGAGCAGGCTCGCGAGGCTCGCCGTGCTCGCCGTGATGCTCGGGGCGATGGCGGAGCCGGCGAGGAAGAAGCCGAAGAGCGCGCAGACGAACGCGTGCGTCAGCTTCATCCCGTCCTTCTTGAAGAAGAGGAAGCAGATGATGCCGAGCAGGACCACGCCTGAGATGGACAGGACCATGACGTTTTCTCCCGGTTGGTGGGGACAGTCACCATCAGTTCTTCCAGGCTCACAGGAAGTATCAATGCGACAAAAGGTGCATATGGGTGAATTCAATGGTTTTTCACTTGACCGGCCCCGTCCGGTCGGCACGCCCGGCGCGCAGGGGGTCGAAGGTGATCATTGCCTCGGCCCGACCCGGACATGTGCAGGCCAGGGCGCTACTCTGACGATTCACCCGTACGGACGCAGCGCCGTGCACCCCCCTGCCCGCCCGGCCCCCGACCGGGTCTTCCACGTCGTGACGGGCGGGCGGACCATGTCAGCAACGAGTGAAAGGCGGTACGGACCATGAGCGAGCGCGCAGCCGAGGGTTCCGGTTCCCAGGACGTCCCCGACGAGGACGTCATCGAGCTGGCCACCAAGATCTTCGACCTCGCCCGCCAGGGCGAGACCGAGGCGCTCACCGCCTACCTGGACGCCGGGGTCCCGGCGAACCTCACCAACGACCGCGGCGACACCCTGGTCATGCTCGCCGCCTACCACGGCCACGCCGGAGCCGTGTCGGTCCTGCTGGCCCGCGGCGCCGAGGCCGACCGCGCCAACGACCGCGGCCAGACCCCGCTCGCCGGTGCGGTCTTCAAGGGCGAGGAGGCCGTCATCCGCGCCCTGCTCGCCGGTGGGGCCGACCCGAAGGCCGGAACCCCCTCCGCCGTGGACACGGCGCGCATCTTCGCCAAGGCCGACCTGCTGGAACTTTTCGGAGCCGAGTAGTCCGGTTTTACCTAGGATCTGGCCGGGCCCGGACACGTCCCGACCTCACAGGTTGGTCACGGCGGCCATAAATGTGGTCGCGGCGCACAAACCGGCTGGGTCATCATGGCGTCGGATTCGATTCGCGAGCACGGGGGACGGGCAGAAGCGGGCGAGACACGAAGCGTGCACCGGCCGGCCCGGCCTCCATGGTCACGAAGCACCGACGAGAGTGAGAAGGCAATGGTCTACATCGAGCGGAACATGACGGCGGACGTCCTCACATGCTGTTACGCGGCCCTGTGAATCCCGATTCCCGGTTGCGTCCCCAGCTTGATTTGAGGCCATTCCCATGTTCGAACCAGTCATAGCACCGAGCGGTACCCTGCTCGGTCTCCTTCAGCGAGGCCGCGGCGACGGCACGCTGCACGCACTCGCGGCACCCAGGGCGGAGGCCCTCGAGGCCCTCAACCAGTGCGTGCTCCGCGACCCGCGCCAGGACTGGCAGGTCGAGAACCGCTCCTTGTACTACGCCCGGTTGTACCTGGACCTCGCCGGTCCGCTGGGCGAGATCGAGGCCCACCTCTTCAGCGCCGACGACCTCGTCGACGAAGAGGACCACCGCACGGGCCTCGCCCTGTCCGTCCTGGGGCACCTGGCCTCCTACGGCCGCGACGACGCGCTCATGCTGCTGCGCCGCTACGCCGCCTCCGGGGCGAACTGGGCCTGGGCGCTCGACGAGCTGGCCCTGCGCGACGACGACGAGGGCCTGCGGTCCCTGGCCCCGGCCGTCCTCGCCCGCTTCCCCGCCACGGTGGAGGGCGAGGCGCGGCTGGCCGCCGCCGTCCGTGACGCCTACGAGCCCCGCCCGTGGTGCCTGTGGGAGGAGACCCCCCAGTACGGGGAGCGCCTGCGCGCCGCCCGTCAGCAGGGCTCCTTCGACCGCTGGCAGCGCCAGATGACCCCGAGCGGGCCCCGGCCCGGCTGGGGCGTCCAGGCCGTCTTCGACTGGGCCGCCGACGGACTGCGCCGCGGTACCCCGCTGCACGTCCCCGCGGCCCGCTGCCTCGCCGCCGTGGCCCAGCCCGAGGACCGCTCCGCCATCCTCGCGGCCGCCGCCGGCGCCGATGGCGAGGCCGCCCGGGCCACCGCCCTGCACCACCTGGTCCTCGCCGAGCCGGAGAACCCGGCCGTGCTGGACCTCATCGAAGCCGCCGCCGACGAGCCCGCCGTGGCCGCCTACGAGCGCATGTGCGGTCCGGAGGCCGTCGAACGGGCCCGACGCTGGGTCCACCGCCCCGACGCGCTCGGCGAGGCCGCCGCGGCCATCCTGGCCGCCCGCGGCGGAGCCGAGGACGCGGGCCTGGTACTGGGCGCCCTGCGCTCCACCGTGCGCGGAGCGGGCCCCGACACCCGGCGCCTGTTCGCCCTGGTGGACGGGGCCGGCCGGCTCGCCGTCGGCTGCGCGGCCCCCGTGCTGCGCCACATCTACCGCGAGACCGCCTCGTCCCACCTGCGCGGCCGGGCCGCCAAGGCCCTGGCCAGCACCGACCCCTCCTTCGCGGCGGGCTTCGCCGTCGAGTGCCTGTGGGACTGCGAGGAGACCACCCGCGAGGTGGCGGCCCACCACGCCGAGACGGCCGACGCCCGCGTGGCGCCCCGGCTGCGCCGCCTGGCCGCCGATCCCGCGGAGGAGGAGGACGTCCAGTCGGCCGTCCGCAGCCGCATCGCCCCGGAGTCCGCCGTGTAGCGGGTCGCAGGCGCGCGGACGCCCCGGCCTGAGGAAGGCCGGGGCGTCCGGGGCGTCCGGGGCTCATCGCGAAGAGGGTGTCACCCGCCCAGCAAGAGGGGGTCGATCTCGCAGGCGGTGACCTCGGACGTCTTCTGCACGCCGTAACCGACCGTGGCGCCGGGGTCGGACCCGCTCACCGGCTTCTTGAGGACGAGGGTGTACCCCGGAGGCACCGTCTTGGAGTTGATCCTCAACGTGCCCTCCTCCCGCCCCCGGGTCAGTTCGGTCTCGGGGTCGGCCTGCCTACCGGCGTGGCGGTACCCGCGGCCCAGGTGCGTGCACTCCGACCGGGGCTTCAACTGGGTCACCGCGACGCTGACCCCCTGTTCCTGCAGGCTCCGGACCACCTCCGGCAGATCGGCGAGCCCGGGCGCGGGGATCTCGATGGTCCTGCCGGGGTCCTTCGGGGGCTCGGAGCGCGCTTTCAGTGCTTCCTCCAGGCCCTCCGAGTAGTCGAGCGTGCAGGACGGGATCCTGGCCGGCTCCACCACGTTGAAGTCGGTCCTCCGATCGCCCAGCGGGTAGTGCTCCGCCGACGAGAACGCGAGCTTGTAGCCCGGCGGGACCGTCTTCGCGTTGACCTTGAAGAACCACCCGTCATCGCCCTGCTGCAGGACCACGGCCTCGGGGTCGCCCATCGGGTCGAAGCCCCCGCGTATGAGCTCGGAGGTGCACTGGGACAGCGGCCGCTTCGGGACCAGCGCGACCTCGACCCCCAGTTCCTTGAGCCGGTCGGCCAGGGCCGGGACCTGCTGCTGCTCGGGCATCTTGAACCGGAGCGAGCCGTCCGGGTCCTTCTTGATCTCGGGCGCGTCCGTGGTCGAAGGGCTCGGCGAGCCGGTGGGACCGACCGACGGCAGCGAGCCGTTGCGGGTACTGCCGGGCAGGGCCATCACGGCGAGGACGACGGCCGTCGCGATGCCCACCGCGAGCGGGATGCCGTAGCGGCGGGTCAGGGAGCGGGCGGGAGCCGGGGCCGGAGCCTCCTGCGGGAGACGGGCCAGCAGCGCCGCCTTGAGCCGGTCCTCGAACCCGCCGGGCCTGGTGCTCATCGGGCTGCCTCCAACTGCGTTTCGGTGACGGCGGTCCCGGTCCCGCGCAGCGCGCGGCGGGCCCGGTGGAGGCGGACGCGGACGGTCGCCTGGGTGACGCCGAGGGCCTGGGCGGCCTCGGCCGGGGTGAGTTCGTCGATGACCACGAGGTCGAGGGCCGCGCGCAACGGCTCGGAAAGGGCGGAGTGACGCTCCGCCAGGGCCCTGAAGGCCCGCTGGGCGTCGATCCGTTCCTCCAGGGCCGCTACGTCCTCGTCCTCCAGGAGGCGGCGGCCGCTCAGCCGCGCCAGGGCGCCGCTCTCGCGGGCGAGCCCGCGGGCGTGGCCCGACAGGACGTTGCGGGCTATGCCGAACAGCCAGGCGATCGGTGCTCCCCTGTGGGGCCGGTAGCCGGAGGCCGATCCCATCGCCGCGAGGAAGATGTCCGCCGTCAGATCCGCCGCCAGGTGCGGGTCGGCGACCCGGCGGGTGACGAACCCGAGCACGGCGTCGATGTGCTCCTCGTAGAACGCCCCGAACCCTTCGGGCGTGCTGAGATCCGGCGGCCCGGTCTCGTGTCGTGGGCTGCGCACCCGGTTCCTCCCCTGCGCGGGGACCCGGTCGGTCCCCTCACTCCGTACTTGGCCGCAGCCCCCGAAAACGTTTCACCGGGACCTCACGAACCTGACTGGGATCCCCGGCCGGGCCTGCGCCGCCGCGTCCAGGGCCGGGCCCGGCGGGACCACGCCCACCACCGGGTAGCCGCCCGTCACCGGGTGATCGGCCAGGAACACCACCGGCATCCCGTCCGGCGGCACCTGGACCGCGCCCAGCACCATGCCCTCGCTGGGCAGCTCGCCCGTCCGGGCGCGGGCCAGCGGGGTGCCCGCCTCCGTGCGCACGCCGATGCGGTTGGACGCCGCCGATACGCGGAACTCCGAGCGCCACAGCCCGGCGAGGGAAGCCCCGGTGAACCAGTCCGCCCGCGGCCCCAGCCGCAGCGGGAGCAGCAGCACCGCAGGCGGCCCGGGCAGGCCGCAGGCATCCGCCCCGGGGGACGGATCCGGGCCCGGCGGGCCCACCGGCAGCAGCGTCCCGGCCGACAGGACCGGCGGCCCCAGCCCGGACAGCAGGTCCGTGGAGCGGCTGCCCAGGACCGGCGGGCCGACCAGGCCTCCCCGCACCGCGACGTAGCCGCGCACTCCCGACTCCGCGCGGCCCACCTCCAGCTCCGCCCCGGCCGGGAGCCGGACCGGCGCCCCCCAGGCCACCGGGCGACCGCAGACCCGTACCGGACAGGGCGCGCCCGTGACCGCCACGGTGGTCGCAGCCAGGGCCCGCAGCCCGACCCCGTCCAGGGTCGTCTCCAGCGCCGCCGCGCCCGGCGCGTTCCCGACGAGCCGGTTGGCCAGCGCGTACGCCGCCGTGTCGAGGGCTCCCGAGCGCGGGACCCCCAGGTGCGCGTAGCCCGGGCGGCCCCGGTCCTGGACCGTCGTCAGCGCCCCCGGCCGCACCACCAGCAGCCCCTCAGCCACGGCCGTCCTCCTCGATGAACCGCACCCGCACCCCGGGCGCGAGGAGCGCCGCCGGTTCCCGCTGCGGATCCCAGAGCACCGCGTCCGTGGAGCCGATCAGCTGCCAGCCGCCGGGGGAGGAGCGCGGGTACACGCCCGCGTACTCCCCGGCCAGCGCCAGCGAGCCCGCCGGGACGGCCGTACGGGGCGTCCCGCGGCGGGGGACGCGGAACCGCTCCGGCAGCCCCGTCAGGTAGCCGAAGCCCGGCGCGAAACCGCAGAAGGCCACCCGGAAGACGGCCCTGCCGACGATCCCCGGGACCTCCCGCGGGGCGACCCCCCACAGCCGGGCCACCTCCACCAGGTCCGGGCCGTCGTACCGCACCGGGACGGTGACCTGCGGCCCCTGCGTCGGCGCGAGCGGCGGCACCTCCCACCGTGCGATCTCGGCACCGAGCGCCGCCGGATCCCTCACGCCGTCCAGCAGTACGGTCCGCGCGGCCGGCACGAGGTCCCGTACGGGACCCAGCCCGCCCGCGTCCCGGCGGCGCAGCAGCTCGGCGTGGAGGGCTGCGACCTCGTCCGCCGAGTCCAGTTCGATCAGCAGCGCCCCGCCCCCCACCACGAGGGGCCTCACGCGAAGGCCTCCACCCGGACCCCGGCCGCGCCCAGCGCCTCCCGGACCCGGAGGGCGAGCCCGGCCGCCCCGGGGGTGTCCCCGTGCAGGCACAGCGAGCGCGCGGCCACCGGGACCGGCGACCCGTCGGCCGCCGTCACCGCCCCCTCGGCCGCCATCCGGACGGCCCGCGCCACGACCGCGTCCGGGTCGTGCAGCACGGCGTCCGGCTCGCCGCGCGGGACCAGCGTCCCGGCCGGCGTGTAGGCGCGGTCGGCGAAGGCTTCCGGTACGGGGGTCAGGCCGGCCTCCTCGGCGGCGGCGAGCAGCAGCGACCCGGGCAGCCCCAGCACCGGCAGGCCCCCGGTGGCACCGGACCCGGCCGCCAGCCGGACGCCCGCGACGACGGCGGCGGCCTGGCCCGCGTCGTGCACGGTGCGGTTGTAGAGCGCGCCGTGCGGCTTCATGTACGACACCCGGGAGCCGGCCGCCCGCGCGAACACCTCCAGCGCCCCGATCTGGTAGGCCACCTCGTCGGCGAGCTCGCCCGGCGGCACGTCCATGGAGCGCCGCCCGAAGCCGGCCAGATCGCGGTAGGACACCTGCGCGCCGATCCGCACCCCCCGCTCCGCGGCCCGTTCGCAGACCCGGCGCATGATGGACGGGTCACCGGCGTGGAAGCCGCAGGCCACATTGGCGCTCGTGACGACGGAGAGCAGGGCCTCGTCGTCGGTGAGCGTCCAGCGCCCGAAGCCCTCGCCGAGGTCGGCGTTGAGGTCGATCACGCGAGCGGATGCGATCATGGAAGCCATGCGCCGAGCGTAGAGCAGGCGGCCGTGGCGGATGCCGGGACGATCCGGCCGAACCATGCCGTTTGGGATGTTGTCAGCAACAGGACCTAGTCTTTGTCCGTGACTCTCCCTGCCCCGGCGAAGACCCTTCCGTCCCCGGCGCCGGGCCCGGCCGCCGACGAGGGCCTGGCCCGGCGGCTGCGCGCCCTCGCCTGCACCGCCCCGCTGCACGACCTCGACGTCCGCAAAGCCAATCTGGCCGGCGAGTACGGGGTCTACGCGATGGCGGAGGTCGCCCTGGCCGCGATCGACCTGGTCACGCTCAACATGGACTTCGACACGGGCGCCGACCACGAACAGATAGTGGCCAGGCTGCTGCCGCGCGTCGCGGCCCAGGCCCCCGCCCGCCCGGCGGCCGAGCACGAGCGGGTGGCCCGCTGGGTGCTGGAGAACCTGATCAACGTCGGCAGCGTGGACCGCGGCTTCCGCGCGATCTACGGCACCTTCGGCCCTGACGGCGTCTACGTGCGCCGGGACTACGACTTCAAGCTGATCGAAGAGGTCCCCGGCTACGGCGGCGTGGTCTACCTGCGCACCACCGACGAGGCCGTCAACGTCCTCGTCGGCGCCCTCGACACGGACGTCACCAGCGCCCAGATCGCCGCCGAGGTCAAGCTGGAGGTGCTGATCAGCCGCGGCCGGCTGGCGGACGCCCAGCTCGCCGCCGAGCAGGCCCGCTACCGCACGGTCCAGTACGCCGAGACCCTGCGCCGCACGCTGGACGCCACGCGCCGCAACGTCCGGGCGGTGGACTGGCTGCGGGCCGTGCCCGACATGATCGCCGAGGCGCTGGACCACGTCGCCGACCGCTACCGCCACGAGAACGCGATCCTGACCAACATCCGCAAGGCGCGCGACGAGGCGGAGGAGCCGGAGAACAAGCGGCGCGCGGCCGAGCTCGTCGACATCGTCAAGGACTGCATCCGCCGGCACACCCAGCTCCAGTCCCGGCTGCTGGACGCCGGCCCGCTGTTCCGCGCCGAACAGGACCGCCAGGCCTTCGCCGCCCCGGCACCCCGCTCCGGCATCGACCTGTACGGCCAGCTCGTCGCCCCGCTGCTGCCGCTCCCCCTGGAGCAGGCGAGCCGGGTGACCACCGCCTTCTTCGCCTCCGGCGCCGGGCTGCGCACGCCCGTTTCGGTGCGGGTGGCCGACCTCGTCGAGATCCTGCTGACCCCGCCCGTCGAGCGCGAGCACCTCGGCGCGGAGATGCCCGAGCCGGACCTCATCGCCACCCCGGACGACAGCCGCTTCAGCGAGGAGCAGCTCGCCGCCGCGATGGAGCTCCTCGACCTGCCGCACGACGCCCCGCGGCGGCTGTCCGGGCTCCTCGCGGAGGCCCGCCGCAGCGATCCGGAACTGCCGTACCTGGTGGCCCTGCTGGCCGTCCACGCGGCGAGCCCGGCCGTCGGCACGGCCTACCGGCAGGGGGAGGAGCGGCTCCTCTTCGCGGTGGACGACGGCACGCAGCTCGACGACCACGAGTTCGGCGGCGCCGACCTCATCGTCGGCACCGCCCTGCTGGACGCCGCCGGCATGGCCGCCGACCGCGCGGAGGCCTCGTGACCCGCCGCGCCCTCGCCCCGGCCGGGCCACATCCAGCCTCGCCGGCGTTTGAGGCGCGGGGTCCGGGGCGGCGCCCCAGGAAACCCGGCTCCGCCGGGCACCGGGCTCTGCTCGGACCCTCCCCCAGCTACCGCTGGGAGGTGCCCCCCGCTCAAACGCCGGCGGGGCTGGATCGGCCGACCGCCGCCGCACCGCCACGCGGTACCACCCATACCGTCCGTATCACCCGTACGACCCGCACCGCCGAGGAGACCCGCCCGTGAGCGACCACCACGCCGAGCACCCCGCGTGGAGCGAGCCCGACGCGCCGTCGGCTCCCGTCGCGCCCGCCACCGGAGGGTCCGTGACCCCGGCGGACGCCGCCGACGCGGCCCGGCTCGTCGCCTTCGGGCTGCAGCCCAAGCTGCTCCCCGCCCGGGACGCCGAGTACGCGGAGCTGCTCCGCCGCTACCGGGAGGACCCCGCCTTCGGCCGGCTCGCCGACGCCGTCGCCACCGGCCTCGGCCTCGTGGTCCTGGAGGTGTCCCCGCGCGCCGGCATGGCCGTGGCCGCCGGCGAGGACTCCGTCTTCGCCGTCCGGATGGGCGACTACGCCCGCCGCACCGCCGCCGACTCCGCCGACCGCTTCCTGCACGGCCTCGCGCACCTCGCCGTGGCCGCCCTGGCCTTCCCGCGCCCCGAAGACCTCGCCGACGACGGCTACATCGGCCGCATCACCGTCAACGGCGTCGACGCCTTCGTCCGGCAGACCTGTCGCCGCCTGGAGGAGCGCGCCGAGGAGCTCGGCGAGAACACCGACCCGGCCTCCGACGCCCCCGGCCTGGAGGCCGCCTGGCGCGTCTACGCCCGCCGCAGCGCGACCGGCGCCACCAAGGACGCCCGCCGCCTCGCGGGATCCACCACCGGCATCGTCGGCAAGGCGGCCGCCTTCCTCACTGACTCCGGTTTCCTCCAGCGCACCGGGGACGAGGCCGGAGGCACCTACCGCACGACCCCCCGCTACCAGCTCCAGGTCCGTGACATGGCGGGCAGCGCGGCGATGGCCGAGCTCCTGGAACTCGGCGTGGTCTGCGTCAGCGACGGCTCCGCCACCCTGCTGCCGCCGCCCGAGGGCGACGACCTGGAACTCGCCGCCGACGCCGGGCTCCCGTTCCACGCATGAGCCCCGGGCCCCCCGCGGCCCGCGCCCCGATCCCCGTACGTCCCGCCTCACCAAGACACCACGAGAGTCCGCCGCCATGTACGAGCTGTCCCGGATCCGCCTCTACTCCATCGGGCCCGCCGGTGCGCGCTACGCCGACACCGTGCTCGACCTGCGCGGAGTCGGCGAACCGGTGCCCCACCCGGCGCCGACCCAGGCGGAGTTCTTCGAGGACGAGCCCACCGGCCCGCCGCGCCGGCCCGCGCCCGCCGGTGTGCTCTTCCTGGAGAACGGCGGCGGCAAGTCCGTCCTCCTCAAGCTGATCTTCTCGGTGATGCTCCCCGGCCACCGCAACACCCTCGGCGGCGCCAGCTCCGGCGTCCTGCGCAAGTTCCTGCTCGCCGACGACTGCGGTCACGTCGCCCTGGAGTGGCAGCACACCCAGACCGGCGAGTGCGTGGTCGTCGGCAAGGTCAGCGAATGGCGCGGCCGCCAGGTCTCCAACGACCCGCGCAAGTTCGCCGAGGCCTGGTACTCCTTCCGCCCCGGCCCCGGCCTGAGCCTCGACAGCCTGCCCGTCGCCGAAGCCACCTCCGTGCGCCCGACCGTCGAAGGCGCCTCCGGGGCCCAGGGCCGCCGCCGCACGATGAAGGGCTTCCGCGACTCCCTCACCGAGGCGGGCAAGGCGTACCCGCACCTCGAGGTGTACTTCGAGGAAATCCACGACCGCTGGAACGAGCACCTCACCGAGCTCGGCCTGGACCCCGAACTCTTCCGCTACCAGCGCGAAATGAACGCGGACGAGGGCGAGGCGGCCGGCCTCTTCGCGGTCAAGAAGGACTCCGACTTCACCGACCTCCTGCTGCGCGCCGTCACCGACACCCGCGACACGGAGGGCCTCGCCGACCTCGTCCACGGCTTCGGCAACAAGCTCGGCCGCCGCGCCGAGCTCATGGCCGAACGGGACTTCACCGCAGGCTCGGTGGACCTGCTCACCCGCATCGTCGAGGCCGCCGGAGCCCGCTCCCGGCTGCGCGACGTGCATGCGGGCGCGGAACGCCGTACGCGCACCCTCGCCCGGCGGCTGTCCGCCCGCGCCGCCCAGGAGCGCGGCCGGGCCGCCGACCTGGCCCAGCGGGTCACCGGCGCCGCCCACCAGGTGACCGCCGCCGAGTCCGCGCGCACCCGCAGCGCCGCCGTCTCCGCCGAACTCGCCTACCGGCACGCCTCGCTGGCCCTGACCGTCGCCGACAAGGCCGCCGCGGCCCAGCGCCGCGAACTCCTCGAAGCCCGGACGCTGCACGCCGCGTGGCAGGCCGCCGAGAACGTGCTGCGCCACCGGGCCGCCGCCGACCGCTCCGCCCGCGTCGCCGCCGCGATCCTGGAGGCCGAGCGGGACGCCGCCCCGGCGCTGGCCGCCCGCGCCACGGCGGCCGGCGAGCTCGTCCGGGCCCTGCACACCGCCTCCGAGCACGGCGAGCTGCTCGCCAACGAGGAGGAGGAGCGCTCCGCCGCCCTCCAGGCCACCGGCGAAGCCGCCCACCGCGACGCAACCGCCGCCGCCACGGCCGCCCAGCGGGCCCGCAGCGAGGCCGAGCACCTGCGCTCGCGGCTGGCCGAGGTCCAGCAGGAGACCGCCGAGGCCGTCCGTGCCGGCTGGCTCGACGACACCGCCCCCGACGCCGACCCGGCCCGTGCCGCCCTCGCCGCCACCGATGCCGAGAAGACCGCGGTGGCCGCCTGGGACGAGTCCCGGGAGGCCGCCCGCGCCGCCGCCGAGGCCGCCCGCGAGGCCGCCGCCACGGAATCCCGTGCCGAGCTCACCGCCGCCCGTGCGGCGGACGCCGCCGACGCGGCCGAGGCCGCCCACGACGCGGAGCACCGGGCCGCGGCCTCCCTCGCCACCGCCCCGCGCCTGGCGGAGCTGCTGGGCCTCCCGTCGGTGCCCGCCTCCTTCCTTCCCCACCCGCGCACGCAGAGCGGCGCCGCCGGCGCCTTCGCGGGATCCGGCGCGCAGGCCGCGTCGGCGGGAACCGCGCACGCCGCGCACGGCTCCGGCGGACCCGGGCCGGCGGCCCCAGCGGGACCCGCCGGCCGCCCCGACGCAGCCGGAGCCGGCGGGCTCACGGTCGCCGACCTCGACCGGAACGCCGACGACCTCCGCCAACTGCTCACCGACGCGGTCGCAGCCGCCGAGCGCCAGCTCTTCGAGCTGCGCACCACGGCAGCCGACGACGCCCGCATCCTCGGCGCCCTCGGCGACGGCGGCCTGCTGCCGCCCGGCCCGGACGTCCTGGCCACCGTCGAGTACCTCGGCGAGCACGGCATTCCCGCCCTCCCCGGCTGGCGCTACCTCGCCCAGTCCGTGGACCCCGCCGACCACGCCGCCGTCCTCGCCGCCCGCCCCGAGCTCGTCGACGGCGTCGTCATCACCGACCCCGACACCCACGGCCGGGCCCGCGAGGTGCTCTCCGGCGCCGCCCTGCTGCCCCGCTCCACCGTCGCCGTCGGCACCGCCGCCGCCCTGCTGGCCCCGCTGCCGCCGGCCGGCGACGCGGTCGACTCCGGGGTGTTCCTCGTACCGCCGAACCCGGCCATGCACGACGAGCACGCCGCCGACGAGGAGCGCCAGGCCCTGCGCGCCCGCACCGCCGTCCGCGACACCGAGATCCGCGACCTCGCCGCCCGCCTCGGCGGTGACCGCGAGCTCGCCGCCCGCCTCGGCTCCTGGCGCACCGGCTGCCCGCCCGGTCGCCTCACCGAGCTCGCGGAGGCGGCCGCCGCCGCCCGGATGTTCGCCGAGGAGACCGACGCCGAGCTCGCGGAGGCCCGTACCGTCCGCGCCGAGGCCGACGAGGCCGCCGCGGACGCGGCCCGCGTCCGCGAGGAGCGCCAGGACACCGCCCAGCGCGCCCGCCGCGTCGCCGACGCCCTCGCCGGGCTCGCGTTCCGGCTGCGCGAGCGCGCCGGCTGGCAGGCCAAGCTCCGCGAACTCGCCGACGACGCCGCCGAGTCCGAGGCCCGCGCCGAGGTCTGCCTGGACCGGGCCCGCGCCGCTGACGAGGACCGCCGCGCCGCCCAGCGCGCCGCCGACGACGCCCGCCGCACCGCCCGCGCCCTGCGCGCCGAACGCGCCGAGATCGCCGGCGCCCCCGACCAGCTTCCCGACGGAGAGGGCGACGGCCCCCGGGCGCCGCTGCCCGACCTGCGCGAGGCCTACCGCGCGGCCTCCCAGCTGTACGAGAAGGTCGGCGTCGGCGCCGACCTGCGCGCCGAACAGGCCCGCGCCGAGAGCGACGAGAGCGCCGCCCTGGCCGAGCTCGACCGCCTCACCAACAAGGTCCGTACCCGGGCCGCCCAGCTCCTCGAAGGCACCGACGGCGCCGACGGCCCCTCCCGGCAGGCCGCGGCCGCCCGCGCCGAGTCCCTCGTCCAGATGCTGGAGACCCGCGCGTCCACCGCCAGCGAGCAGCTCGGCCGGCTGCGCGGCGAGGCGGAACGGCACGCTCCCACCGAGGGGGAGGCGCACACCGAACTTCCCGAGGAACTCGTCCCCGAGGACGTCGAGCAGGCTCAGGCCCTGCTGCGCACGGCCACCGCCCAGCTCGCCGCCCACACCGCGGCGGTGGAGAGCGCTCGGGCCGCCCACGCGGACCTGCTGCGCGCACACCGCACCGCCGAGGACGGCGCCGGCGGCTTCGACGAGACCGCAGCCATGCTCCGGGACCTGCTGCGCGACCACACCCACCAGGACGACGAGCAGGAGCCGGTGCCCCACGCGGGCACCCTGGAGGAGGCCCGCCAGTCCGCCGCCGAGGCCCGCCGCTCCCTGCGCGGCTGCGCGGGCGAGCTCTCGGCCGCCGAGTCCGCGGTGCGCGAGGCGAGCGACATCCTGGTCCGGCACGCCAACGCCACCCGCTACGAGCAGGTACGCACCCCGGCGCGCCAGCAGATCCGCGAACTGCCCGCCTCCGCCCTGCCCGAGCACGCGGCGGCCTGGGCCGCGGCCTTCGCGCCCCGGCTGCGCGTCCTCACCGACGAACTGGCCCAGCTGGAGCGCAACCGCGACAGCATCGTCGACCGCCTGCGCGGCCTCGTCGAATCGGCCCTGGCCACGCTCCGCTCCGCGCAGCGGCTCTCCCAGCTCCCGGAGGGCCTCGGTGAATGGTCGGGCCAGGAGTTCCTGCGGATCCGCTTCGATGAGCCGGACCAGGCCACGCTCACCGAGCGGCTCGGCGAGGTCATCGACGAGGCGACCCGCTCGGCCGTGAAGAAGAACAGCAGCGCCTCCTTCGGCGAGGGCCGGCGTGACGGCATGTCCTTGCTGCTGAGGGGTGTCCAGGCGGCCCTGGAGCCCAAGGGCATCTCCGTGGAGATCCTCAAGCCGGACGCGGTGCTGCGCGCCGAGCGGGTGCCGGTGGGGCAGATGGGCGACGTGTTCTCCGGCGGGCAGCTGCTGACCGCCGCGATCGCGCTGTACTGCACGATGGCGGCGCTGCGCAGCAACGACCGCGGCCGCGACAAGCACCGGCACGCGGGAACGCTGTTCCTGGACAACCCGATCGGCCGCGCCAACGCCACGTACCTGCTGGAGCTCCAGCGGGCCGTTTCCGACGCGCTGGGCGTCCAGCTGCTCTACACGACCGGCCTGTTCGACACCACGGCCCTCGCCGAGTTCCCGCTGGTGATCCGCCTGCGCAACGACGCGGACCTGCGGGCCGGCCTGAAGTACATCAGCGTCGAGGAGCACCTGCGCCCGGGCCTGCCGCAGCAGTCCGCCGAGGCGGAGACCATCCACGGCGAGATCACGGCGACCCGCATGTTCCGGCGCAGCGGCGTTTCCTGACGCTCGACGCTTCCCGACGCGCGGCGATGCGGGCGTGGGGGCGTCAGCGCGTGGAATAGCGGCCAGGAGCCGCCAGGGGGCCGTCCTCGCGGGGTATTCGGCCCACGGCGGCCTTCCGTGCCTCCCGGGCCGCCCGGGAGGCACGTCGGGCCTCCCGGCGGCGGCTGCGTGCCGTGCTGCTCGGCTCCGACAGGACCCCGTACCGCTGGTTCCAGGTCTGTCGGGTGATCCACACGTCCAGCACGCCCCAGGTGGCCACGATCGTCCCCGCGATCGCCCCGAGTCCCATCGGAAGGGCCAGCCAGGACCCCGTCAAGGTCAGGAAGAACGTGATCGTCGCCTGCGTCAGGGTCACGGCCACGATCAACACCGCCCGCACCGCGGAGGTCCGTACCGAATCCGGCATCCGGCGCCGCCGGGCCGGCTCTTCGACCCACAGTCCCCGCCCGGCCCCGCCGGCCCCCAGGCCCGCACGCACGCCGACGCCCTCGTCACTGCTCATGGTCCGCTCACTCCCCACCGCGCGGTCCGTCATGCCTGCTCGTCCTGCCTACTTGCCACGTCTGCCCACCACGGCCGCCTCCCACGTCCGTTCCGACGCGCCCCCTCGAACAGACAGACGTTCGGCGGCGCCGAGAGATTCCCGGATCGCGGATGCCCCTGCCCGGCCGGAACGATCGCGGAACGAGTAATTCCAGCCATCCATCCGGTTGCGGGAACTGACGCCCCACCGAGTGTCATCTGCCACATATCGGGCTGCTGTTGACCGGAAGTGTCGGACAACTGGTGATCTTCCTCCCGGGGTCAGGCCGAAAACGTCCGGACACGCCTTCGAAGCTGCCTCCCAGCAGTAGTAGGCTCACGCCGTTTAAATGACGGAACACCGACCCCCGGTAACGGGGTTGACCTGGGGGAGGCTGGGGAGGCCATGCGCTTTCGCGGGAAGTCCATCCGCCGGAAGATCGTGGCGTTGCTCCTTGTGCCGCTCGTCTCCCTGACCGCCCTCTGGGGCTTCGCGACAGTCATCACCGGCCGTGAGGCCATCCAACTCTTCGACGTGGCCTACATCATCGACAAGGTCGGCTACCCCGTCGAAGACGTCGCCCGCGTCATCCAGAAGGAACGGCGCCAGACCCTGGTCGTCCTCGGCGACCCCCGGGCCGCCACCGCCACGGCTGAACTCACCAAGCGCCGAGCCGAAACCGACCTGGCCGTCGAGAGGATCAGCCTCAGCGCCCGCGACGCCAAGGTCAGCGACGAGCTGAGCCCGCAGAGCGCCCAGCGCCTGCACTCGATCGTCGCCGCCTTCCAGGGCATCGGCACCATGCGCCGCTCCGTCGACCAGAACGCCCTGGACCCCACGCAGGCCCTGGACCTGTACAACCGGCTGGTCGACCCCTGCTACGACTTCCTCATGAACCTCCACGGCCTGGACAACGTGGAGGTCGACAAGGAAGGCCGCGCCCTCGTCGGCATCAGCCGCGCCCGCGAACTGCTCTCCCGCGAGGACGCCGTCATCGCCTCGGCCCTCGCCGCGCGCAACGTCACCGCTCCCGACGTCCGCCACGTCTCCGACTTCGTCGCCAAGCGCACCCTGCTCTACGAGTTCAACCTCGTGACCCTCCCCGCCGAGGACCGGGAGCGCTTCGAGAAGTACTGGAAGGACCCCGAGACCCAGGCCCTGCGCGACGCCGAGGAACGCTTCATCGTCGGCGGCGCCGTCAACAAGCCGCGCAGCGTCACCGCCGCCCAGTGGGACGAGGCCTCCACCAAGGTCCTCGACGACCTGGCCACGATGAACACCGACGCCGGCAACCGCTACCAGGAGCGCATCGAGCCCGTCGCCACGGACGTCATGGTCCAGGCCGCCGCCGCCGGCGTCCTCGGCTTCCTCGCCCTGATCGTGTCCCTGGTGCTCTCCGTACGCATTGGCCGCGACCTCGTCCGCGACCTGTCCCGGCTGCGCAAGGAGGCCCACGAGGCCTCCGGCGTCCGGCTGCCCAGCGTGATGCGCCGCCTCGCCGCGGGCGAGCACGTCGACGTGGAGACCGAGTCGCCCCAGCTCGAATACGAGAAGGACGAGGTCGGCCAGGTCGGCCAGGCCCTCAACACCCTCCAGCGCGCCGCCGTCGAAGCCGCCGTCAAGCAAGCCGACCTGCGCCGCGGGGTCTCCGAGGTGTTCGTCAACCTGGCCCGCCGCAACCAGGTGCTGCTGCACCGCCAGCTGACCCTCCTCGACACGATGGAACGCCGTACCGAGGACACCGAGGAACTGGCCGACCTCTTCCGCCTCGACCACATGACCACTCGCATGCGCCGCCACGCCGAGGGCCTCGTGATCCTCTCCGGCGCCGCGCCCTCCCGCCAGTGGCGCAAGCCCGTCCAGCTGATGGACGTCGTACGCGCCGCCGTCGCCGAGGTCGAGGACTACGAGCGCATCGAGGTGCGCCGGCTCACGCGCCTGGGCATCGTCGGCCCGGCCGTCGCCGACGTCACCCACCTCATCGCCGAACTCCTGGAGAACGCCACCGTGTTCTCGCCGCCGCACACCGCGGTCCAGGTGCACGGCGAGCGCGTCGCCAACGGCTTCACCCTGGAGATCCACGACCGCGGCCTCGGCATGACCCCGGAAGCGCTGCTCGACGCGAACCTCCGGCTCGCCGAGACCCCCGAGTTCGAGCTCTCCGACACCGACCGGCTCGGCCTGTTCGTCGTCAGCCGCCTCGCCCAGCGCCACAGCGTCAAGGTCGTCCTCCAGCCCAGCCCGTACGGGGGCACCACCGCGGTGCTCTTCCTCCCCGCGGCCCTGCTGACCGAGGCCCCCGAGACCAACGGTGCGGGCGCGCGGTTCGACGGCGCCCGCGCCGCGGCCAAGCCCCTCAGGTCCGACAAGGTCGGCCACCTCGGCCGCGCCGGGTCCGAGCGGCCCGCGGCCGCCGCCATGGAGCGCGCGACCTCCGGCCGCCAGCTGCCCGTCGCCGAACTGCGCGGCCCGGTCGAGCTGGAGGCACCGCTCCCGGTCGGCGGGCTGGACCGGCTGGACGGCCTCGACGACCCCGCCGCGCTCGACGACGCCCCCACGGCGATCACGAGCCGCACCGCCGCCGCCCGCCCGGTCATGGCCACGCTCGACGACGAGACCCCGCCGAACGGCATCCCGCGCAGCGCCCTCCTGGGCCTGCGCCCGGCGGACCGGCCGCACACCGACCGGCACGCGGACCGCAGCGGCTCCCGCAAGGGCGACCGCGAGCCGCACGCACCCACCGGCCCGGTCCGGCTGGACACCCAGCGCGTGGAGACCCCGCGTCCGGACGGCCCCCGCTCCCAGGGCGCCGTACCGCTGCCGCGCCGCCGCCCGACCCCGACCCTCGTAGCAGAGCACGGCCGCCGGGTGGAGCCCCGCCCGGTGTCCGTGGTCCCGCAGCCCTCCCCGGTCCCCGCGACCGGATCCGATGCCGGGGCCGCCGTACCCGGCCCCGACATCGGCGGGCTGCCCCGCCGGGTCCGCCAGGCCAGCCTGGCGCCCCAGCTCAAGAAGTCCCCGTCCGCCGCACCCGCCGAAGCCGCCCCCGACCAGGTGGCCGACCGCGACGCGGAAGACGTACGTACGCGCATGTCCGCACTCCAGCGCGGCTGGACGGCGGGCCGCAACCAGCACGCACAGCAGAAGTCCGAGACCGAGGCAGGCACATCCGCCGCCGGCGGTCCCGCGAACGAGAACGAAGGGGACGGTCGATGACCGCACCGCAGACCGGCAACGACACCAGGGGCCGCGGCTCCGGCCCGCTCAACTGGCTCCTCGACGAGCTCGTCGACCGGGTCGGATCCATCCGCAAGGCGGTGGTCCTCTCCGGCGACGGCCTGCCCACCGGCAGCTCCAAGGACCTGACCCGCGAAGACAGCGAGCACCTGGCGGCGGTCGCCTCCGGCTTCCACAGCCTGGCCAAGGGGGTCGGCCGGCACTTCGACTCCGGCCGGGTCCGCCAGACCGTGGTCGAGCTCGACGAGGCCTTCCTCTTCGTCATGGCCGCGGGCGACGGCAGCTGCCTGGCCGTCCTGGCCGACGCCGACTCCGACGTCGGCCAGGTGGCGTACGAGATGACGCTGATGGTCAAGCGCGTCGGCGACCACCTGGCGACCGCCCCGCGCACTGGGCTGCCAGCCGGAGGGTGAGTCGTAAGGCATGAGCGATTCAGGCCAGGACCACCCCACCGGCATTCCCGGCGGCTTCACCGTCGACGCGTCCTACTCCGACCCCGACCAACTGGACCCCGACCACGCGCACTGGTTCGACGACGACGCGGGGCCCGTCGTCCGCCCGTACGCCATGACCCGCGGCCGGACCAGCCACACGGGCCAGCACCGACTCGACCTGATCGCGCTCGTCGTCGCCGAACCGGCGGCAGACGATCCGGTTTGGGACATGACCCTCTCCCCGGAACACGCCCACATCCTCGGGCTGTGCCGGGGCCGACCGCAGTCGGTCGCCGAACTCGCGGCCGATCTCGACCTCGCGGTCGGGGTCGTCCGCGTCCTGATCGGCGACCTGGTCGACGAGGAACTGGTCCACGTGACCAGGCCGGTACCGCCGGCCGAACTGCCCGATGAATCCATTCTGCGTGAGGTGATCGATGGCCTTCGGGCGCTTTAGCCGCACCGGTGCCATGCACGCGGTGTCGCCGGTCGAGCCGCTGACCTTGAAGATCCTGGTCGCGGGCGGCTTCGGGGTGGGCAAGACCACCCTGGTCAGCGCGGTGAGCGAAATCAGACCGCTCCGCACCGAGGAACGGCTCTCCGAGCCGGGCGTCGGTGTCGACGACACGGGGGGAGTGGAAGGCAAGAGCACCACCACCGTGGCCATGGACTTCGGGCGCATCACGCTCCGCGAGGACCTGGTGCTGTACCTGTTCGGCACCCCCGGGCAGGACCGCTTCTGGTTCCTGTGGGACGAGCTCGCACAGGGGTCGCTCGGCGCCGTCGTCCTCGCGGACACCCGCCGCCTCGCCGACTGCTTCGCCGCCATCGACTACTTCGAGCGGCGCGCGATCCCGTTCGTCGTCGCGGTCAACTGCTTCGACGGAGCCGACCGGCACCCCGTGGTGACCGTACGGACGGCACTGGACCTCGACCCCGGGGTACCGGTGCTGCTGTGCGACGCACGGGACCGGGAATCCGTGAAGGACGTGCTGGTGGGGGTCGTGGAACACGCGATGTCCCTGGCACGCGAGCGGCGCCGGAGCCTCTCGGCGGGCGCCTGACACGGAGGCGGCCCGTACCCCCGCCGACTGGGGTACGGGCCGCAGCTCTCACGGGGGGACCGGGGCCCCGGTCGCGGCGCGGGACTGTGGAGCGAGTGTGAACCTGCCGCCGGGAGCCGTCAAGCGTTCGGACAACACCAGCAGTTCAGCGCACGACGACGACCGCGGACCCGTGCCCGAACAGCCCCTGGTTCGCCGTGATCCCGGCCCGCGCACCGGGCACCTGCCGCTCCCCGGCCGTACCGCGCAACTGCCAGGTCAGCTCACACACCTGCGCGATGGCCTGCGCCGGCACCGCCTCCCCGAAGGAAGCCAGCCCGCCACTGGCGTTGACCGGGATCCGGCCACCCAGCGCCGTCGCCCCCTCCCGTACGAGCTTCGCCCCCTCACCTTCCCCGCAGAGCCCGATGTCCTCGTACCACTCCAGCTCCAGGGCGGTGGACAGGTCGTACACCTCGGCCAGGGAGAGGTCGTCCGGGCCGAGCCCCGCCTCCTCGTAGGCGGCGCGCGCGATCGAGGACCTGAAGGACCCGGCCGCCGGCGCCACCGCCATCGCCACCGCCGAGTCGGTGGCGATGTCCGGCAGGTCCAGCACCGTCCGCGGATAGGTGGGCGTCACCGTCGAGACGGCGCGGATCCGCACCGGATCGGCCACCCCGCGCGCACGGGCGAAGTCCATGCTGGTGAGCACCAGGGCCGCGCCCCCGTCGGAGGTGGCGCAGATGTCGAGCAGCCGAAGCGGATCGGCGACCACCGCCGAAGCGGCCACCTCCTCGGCGGTGACCTTCCTGCGGTAGCGGGCGTGCGGATTGAGCAGCCCTGCCGCCGCGTTCTTCACCTTGACCTGGGCGAAGTCCTCGGGGGTGTCCCCGTGGAGGGCCATCCGGCGCCGGGCGTAGAGCGCGAAGTAGGCAGGGTTGGTGGCGCCGAGCACGCGGAACCGCAGCCAGTCCGGATCGTCGGGCCGATCGCCACCGGCCGGTGCGAAGAACCCCTTGGGCGCGGCGTCCGCGCCGACCACGAGCACCACGTCGGCCAGGCCGGCCAGGATCTGCGCGCGGGCGGCTCCGATGGCCTGGGCGCCGGACGCGCAGGCCGCGTACACGCTGGTCACCCGTGCGCCCTGCCAGCCGAGAGCCCGGGCGAACGTGGCGCCCGCCACGTAGCCCGGGTAGCCGGAACGCACGGTGTCGGCGCCGACGATCGACTGCACCTGCGTCCAGTCCAGTCCGGCGTCGGCCAGTGCCGCCCGCGCGGCGACCCGCCCGTATTCGACGAAACTGCGGCCCCATTTGCCCCAGGGGTGCATACCGGCCCCGAGGACGGCGATGTCGGCGCTCACTCGGCGCCTCCCACCGGCCGGAACTGCCAGGTGGTCCAGACGGTCCCGGTGGTCCCGGTGGTCCCCGTGGCGCCGGCGGTCCCGGCATCCTCGTTCAATACGCCCCCGACCACCTCGACCTCCATCCCGACCGCGAGGTCGGCGACCCCCACCCCCGGCGCGGCCTGCCCCAGGACCACCATCGCCTCGGCCTCCAGTTCCACCGCGACCAGCGTGTACGGCTCCCAGGGCGCGGCCGGATCGGACACGTACGGCGCGGGCGGCCGATAGCGCCCGTCGGTGTAGGACCAGACCCGGCCCCGTGGGGACAGCGGCACCTCGGCGAGCTCGCCGCCGCCCGGGCAGCGCGGATTGCGGCAGTAGGCGTCCTCGCGGGGGAAGAACACCGCGGTACAGGCCGAGCATCGGGTGCCGAGCAGTCGGAAGCCGCCGCCGTCCGGTGCGTCCTCGGTGAACCACCCGCTCACGACGGGTGTGCGTGTGCGTGCCACGATGCCCCTCCCTGGTCAAACTTCTGACGGATCGTCAGGAGTCTGCCACGGGCGGTCGTCCCTGACACGGGTTCTCGGCGAGCCACTTCTGCGCGATCTCGCCCAGCTCCGCGTCGCGCCCGGCCAGCATCATCCGGATCATCTGCGCGTCCCCGCGCAGCGACCATCCGGGATGACCGAAGGAGGCCGGGTTGTTCCCCTCGATCAGGAAGTGCGCGGACCAGGCGGTCCCGTACCCGATCAGGGGGAGGGCGGCGAGGTAGCGCCGGCGGCCGCGCGCCAGCCCGTAGGCGCTCACGGCCAGCCCGGTCAGGGTGCCCGTGAGATGGATCCAGCGGGTGGCCGCGCGCGAGTGCATCGCGACGTAGTAGGGCCAGAACTCCTCGTACGAGGTGAAGGTCATGCGGGCAAGGTACTCACGGCCGCACGACGGCGACAGCGACGGGGAGGGTCGACATGCATACCGCTACCCGCCTCGGGCCCCGTGCGCGGCACGCCATCACCGCCGGGGCGGGCCCGAACGGGCCGCCGGCCGGCAGGGGGCCGCAACAGCCGCCGTCCACAGACCCCTTGGCATACCATCGCCGGATGTCGGCACACCTGAAGGACTCGCACTGCTCCACCTGCGGAGCCCCGTACTCCAGCCCCGAGTGGCCCCGCACCTGCGCGGCCTGCGGGGCGACCGCCTACCGCAATCCGCTCCCGGTGGCCGTCACCCTTCTGCCCGTCGAGGATGCGGACGGCACCGGCCTCGTGGTCATCACCCGCACCATCGAACCGGCCCTCGGCGGCGTCGCCCTCCCCGGCGGCTTCATCGACTTCGGCGAGGACTGGCGCGACGCGGTCGTCCGTGAACTCTTCGAGGAGACCGGCATCACGGCCCCGGCCTCGGAGGTCGTCCTGGCCGACGCCCTGAGCTCCCCGGCGGGCCACCTCCTCCTCTTCGGGCTCCTCCCGGCCCGCCCGGCCGCGGAACTGCCCGCCTCGAAGCCGACGGACGAGACCACGGGCTGGCACGTCCTGCGCACCCCCTCGGCGCTGGCCTTCCCCTTGCACACCCAGGCGGCGGCGTCCTGGTTCGCCGGCAAGTACGCCTGAACCGACCCCGTGGGCCCGACCCCGTGGGCCCGACCCCGTGGGTCGGGAACACGGCGTCGGGCCCTGCGCAAGCGACGTCAGTGCCAGTTGCTGATCTGTACGTCGCGCGGGTGCGGCGCGCCGGAGCCCGTCTCCACCAGGGACTTCAGGCTCATCAGGAAGATCGCCCACTTGGTGCTGCAGTGGTTCATGAACTCGACCGGTTCGCGCCAGCCCGCGTGCGCGAACCTGACGATCGTCCACTCGCCGTCCCGGGTCAGTTCGAAGCTCACCGTCGTCCCGACCCACTCGGCCGGACCGTCGGCGACCTCCCACAGCACCCGTGTGTTCGGCCGCAGTTCGAGCACCTTCATGTCGAAGCCGCCGAGGTCGCCGAACCGGAACTCCAGGACGCCGTCGCCGTTCCCGCTCGTGTCGGTCGTCCACCAGGCGGCCAGTCCCTCGACCGTGGTGAGCGCTTCGTACACCTTCTCCGGGGTCGCGGTGATGCCTACCCGGTGCAGGATGTCCACCATCTCGCTCTCCTCACTCCTGAATGTCGCGTCTCCGCGTCACTGCTTCTCGTTCTTGGCCCGTTGGATCGCTTCGGCGAGGCTCTTGACGCGCCGCAGCCGGGCGTCCCACATCTCGCCGACCGAGTTCAGCTGCGCCACGGCCCGGGCCAACTGGGCCTCGTCCACCCGGTAGCGCTTCTCCCGTCCCGCCGGCGTCGACCGGACCAGCCCGACCCGGTCGAGCACGGTCAGGTGTTTGGTCACGGCCTGTCTGGTCACCGGCAGGTGCACGCTGAGGGTGGTCGCGGTCCCCTGGCCGTCGGCCAGCAGGAGGTCGATCATCCGGCGCCGGGTCGGGTCGCCTATCGCGGACCAGAGGTCGTCGTCGACGGCGGTGCTCATCGCGCGGCCGCCAGTCGATCGGCCGTCGCCACCAGGCGCGGCAGGTAGAAGTCCCAGCCCTGCCGGTGGTCGTCGTAGTGGGCTTCGAGCACGGCGGCCTCCCAGCCCCGCTCGCGGTAGCCGCTCTCGCGGAAGCGGACCGTGGTTCCCGTACCCGCGGGTAGGAGCTCGAAGGTCACCAGTAGCGAGTTGCCAGGACCCGCCGCTTCCGTCTGCGTCTCGTCGTAGGTCCACCGGAACGAGAACATCCGCGGCGGGTCGGCCTCGACGACCGTGAACGGCGCGGACTGCTGCCGACCGGTGTCCTGATCCGTCCACGTGAGACGGGCGGTCGCGCCCGCGGCCGGCTCGAACGCGGTGGTCTCGGCGCTCCACCACTCCCGGATGTGCTCGGGGCTGCTCAGCACCTCGAACACCACCTCGGGCGAGGCGTCGATGTGCAGCTCGCGCTCGATGCTCCCGTACTCCATGGCCGTCTCCATCTTTCGCAACCTTCGGTTGCATATAAAGCTAGCCCCCCTCCGGTCGATACGCAACCGATGGTTGCGTATCGACCGGAGGAGCCCCGGAGGAGCCCCGGAGGAGGCATGGAGGAGGCATGGAGGAGGCATGGAGGAGGCATGGAGGAGGCATGGAGGAGGCATGGAGGAGGCATGGAGGAGGCATGGAGGGGGCCCGGGGGAGGCCCGGGGAGGCCCGGAGGAGGCGGCGACACCACGGGCCTGCGCGGCCACCGGCCCGTGCGCCTACAGGCCCCGCACGGTGACCCCCTCCACCCGGTTCCCCGACTCGTCCTCCACCACCACCGCGTCACCCAGCCACCGCACCGCGTACCGCTCCACCTCACCCGCCCCGAAACCCGGCCCCGGGTCCCGGATCACCACCCCGCCCCCCGTGCGCCCCCGCGCCGGAGCCCAGACCTCCAGCTCCACCCCGTCGCCGGAGGCGGCACGCACCGGCAGCACCGCCCCCGCCCGTGCCAGCACCGGGATCCGGCCCTGCGGCGCGTCCAGCAGGATCTGCCCCGGGCCCTCGTACGCCGCCCCCGTCGCCGTGTCGTACCAGCGCCCCCGCGGCAGCCGCACCGCCCGCCGGTCCGCCCCGCACTCCAGCACCGGCGCCACCAGCAGCGCGTCACCCAGCAGGAACGCGTCCTCGCAGTCCCGCAGCCGCCGGTCCTCCGGCGTCCCCCACCAGACCGGCCGCACGTACGGGGCGCCCGTCCGCCGCGCCAGATGGGCCAGCGTCACGAAGTACGGCCGCAGCCGCTCCCGCTCCGCCATCACCGCCCGGGCCTGCTCCGTCACCTCCGGCCCGAACTCCCACGGCTCCCGCCGTCCCGCCCAGATCGCCGAGTGGGTCCGGAACAGCGGCAGGTAGGACCCCAATTGCAGCCACCGCACGTACAACTCCGGCGACGGGGAACCCCCGAACCCCCCGACGTCCGGGCCCGAGTACGGCACCCCGCACAGCCCGAGCCCCAACACCAGCGCCAGCGAGGCCCGCAGCCCCTCCCAGCTGGACTCCACGTCCCCCGACCACGTGCCCCCGTACCGCTGCATCCCCGCCCACCCCGACCGCGAGAACAGGAACGGCCGCTCGGCGGGCCGCAGCCGAACCAGCCCCTCCCACCCCGCCCGCGCCATCCCCAGCGCGTACACGTTGTGCCCCTCGCGGTGGTCGCCGCCCGCCCCGTCCAGCGCGTGCCGCGCCGACCTCGGCAGCGTCGTGTCCCCGAACGGCGCAAAGGACACCGGCTCGTTCATGTCGTGCCAGAAACCGGCGAAGCCCTGCGCGAGCCGCTCCTCGTACAGCCCGCCCCACCACTCCCGCACCGCCGGATCCGTGAAGTCCGGGTACGCGCACTCGCCCGGCCACACCTCACCGCGCACCTCCCCGCCCCGCGCGTCCCGCACGAAGGCCCCGCCCGCCCCCACCGTCAGCCCCGACGCGTGCACCCCGTCACCCGCCTTGACCGCCGGGTCCACGATCGACACGAGCCGCACCCCGGACTCCCCCAACTCGCGTGCCAGTCCGGGCAGATCGGGGAACCGCCCCTGGTCCACCGTGAACACCCGGTGCCCGTCGTAGTGGTCGATGTCCAGGTGTACGGCCGACAGCGCGAGCCCGCGCGACGCGTACCCCGCCACCACCCGCCGCACCTCTTCCGCGCTCCCGAACCCCCACCGCGCGTGCTGGTACCCCAGCGCCCACTCCGGCGGCACCGCGGCCGCGCCCGTCAGCCCCGACCACCCCTGCAACACCCGCGCCGGCGTCCCCACCAGCACCCAGCACCGCAGCGGCCCGCCCTCCATCCGCAGCTCGCTCGCCCCCGGCCGGTCCGCCCCCGAACCGGCGCCCTCCTCACCCTCGCGCAGCACCACCCGCCCGTCCCACGAGTTGTCGTGGAACACCAGGTGCGTCCCCGCGTCCGCGACCACCAGCTGCACCGGCATCGTCAGGTACAGCGGATCGGCCCCCGGCCCGAAGCCCCCCTTCGGATCCGTGTTCCACAGCCGGTACGCCCCGTCCCGCAGCCGCGGCCCGGCGGCCCGCCCACCCAGCCCGAAGAACCGCGCGTCCGCCGGCACCTCGCTCCGCTGCGACCACCGCGCCGCACCCATCCGCGGATCCACCGGCTCCCACCACCGCGGCGGCGCCTCCCGCCGCAGCACCGTCCCGCCCGGCGTGCGCACCTCCAGAGCCCCGTGCCGCGACACCGCCACCGTCACCCGCTCCGACACCACCCGCCAGCCGCCCCCGGTGTCCGGCTCCAGCACGGCCCGCGGATCCGGCTCGGGGCCGTCGCCCACCACCGCGTACGAGGGCGTCGGCCCGGCCCCGTCCCAGCTCCAGAACACCGCGCCGCCCACCATCACCCGCACCAGCAGCTCGGAACGCGCGAACCGCAGCACGCCCCCGCCCGGCCGGGCCTCCGTACCGGTCAGCAGCCCGGGGACGCGCGCCCGCTCCGCGCCCCGGCGCGGAAGCCCCACCGCGTCCGAGCGCCGGTGGCGCCAGGCCGAGCGCCAGGCGCGCCGACCGCGCTCCGTACCGATGTCTTTCACCGCACGTACCAGATCACGACCGTTCATGCCGCTCACCCTGCCACCGGCCCCCGACCGAGGGGACGGCGTTCAACTGTCGTTCACCCGGCAGCGGACCCCCGTGTCGATCATCCGACCCGCCAGGACGGCCCTGGTGCAGCGGACGATCACATGGCATGGTCCCTGTGAGCCGCTGCGCCCACACCCCCGCGCGACGGCACCGTACGCACACGAAGCGCGAGCCGCAGACTTGACCGGGAGCCGACCCATGACCTCAGCCACGCAGCCGGAACCCCTCTGGGCGCCGGGCCCCGACCGGATCGCCGCGGCCCGGATCACCGCCTTCCAGGCCTGGGCCGCCGAGCGCCACGGAGCCCCCGCCGACGGCGGCTACCCCGCCCTGCACAGCTGGTCCGTCGACGAGCTCGACACCTTCTGGCAGGCCGTCGCCGAGTGGTTCGACGTCCGCTTCACCACCCCGTACGCATCAGTCCTCGCCGACCGCTCCATGCCCGGCGCGCAGTGGTTCACCGGAGCCACCCTCAACTACGCCGAGCACGCCCTGCGCGCCGCCGAGGACCCGGCCCGCGCCGACGACCCCGCCCTGCTGTACGTGGACGAGACCCACGAGTCCGTCCCGGTCACCTGGGCCGAGCTCCGCCGCCAGGTCGGCTCGCTCGCGGCCGAACTGCGCGCCCTCGGCGTACGCCCCGGCGACCGGATCAGCGGCTACCTCCCCAACATCCCCGAGGCCGTCGTCGCCCTCCTCGCCACCGCCGCCGTCGGCGGGGTCTGGACCTCCTGCGCCCCCGACTTCGGAGCCCGCAGCGTCCTCGACCGCTTCCAGCAGGTCGAGCCCGTCGTCCTGTTCACCGTGGACGGCTACCGCTACGGCGGCAAGGAGCACGACCGCCGCGACACCGTCGCCGAGCTCCGCGCGGACCTCCCGTCCCTGCGCGCCGTCGTCCACATCCCGCTCCTCGGCACGCCCGCCCCCGAAGGCGCCCTCGACTGGTCCGCCCTGACCTCGGGCGACACCGAGCCCGCCTTCGAGCCGGTCCCCTTCGACCACCCCCTCTGGGTGCTGTACTCCTCCGGTACGACCGGGCTCCCCAAGGCCATCGTCCAGTCCCAGGGCGGCATCCTCCTCGAACACCTCAAGCAGCTCGGCCTGCACTGCGACCTCGGCCCCGAGGACCGGTTCTTCTGGTACACCTCCACCGGCTGGATGATGTGGAACTTCCTCGTCTCCGGCCTGCTCACCGGCACGACCGTCGTCCTCTACGACGGCAGCCCCGGCTACCCCGACACGGGCGCCCAGTGGCGCATCGCCGAGCGCACCCGCGCCACCCTGTACGGCACCTCCGCCGCCTACGTCATGGCCTGCCGCAAGGCCGAGGTCCACCCGGCCCGCGACTTCAACCTCTCCGCCGTGAAGTGCGTGGCCACCACCGGCTCCCCGCTCCCGCCCGACGGCTTCCGCTGGCTCCACGAGGAGGTCGCCGAAGACCTCTGGATCGCCTCCGTCAGCGGCGGCACCGACGTCTGCAGCTGCTTCGCGGGCGCCGTCCCCACCCTCCCGGTGCACATCGGCGAACTCCAGGCCGCCTGCCTCGGCACGGACCTCCAGGCCTGGGACCCCTCCGGCAAGCCGGTCACCAGTGAGGTCGGCGAGCTCGTCGTCACCAACCCCATGCCGTCCATGCCGATCCACTTCTGGAACGACCCCGACGGCAGCCGCTACCGCGACAGCTACTTCGAGATGTTCCCGGGCGTCTGGCGCCACGGCGACTGGATCACCCTCACCGACCACGGCTCGGTGATCATCCACGGCCGCTCCGACTCCACGCTCAACCGCCAAGGCGTCCGGATGGGCTCCGCCGACATCTACGAAGCCGTCGAACGCCTTCCCGAGATCAAGGAATCCCTGGTCATCGGCCTGGAGGAGCCCAACGGCGGCTACTGGATGCCGCTCTTCGTCCACCTCGTCCCCGGCGCGACCCTCGACGACGACCTGCGCGCCCGGATCAAGGCGACGATCCGCGAGGAACTCTCCCCGCGCCACGTCCCCGACGAGATCATCGAAGTCCCCGGCATCCCGCACACCCTCACCGGCAAGCGCATCGAGGTCCCGGTCAAGCGCCTCCTGCAGGGCGCACCCCTGGCCAAGGCGGTCAACCCGGGCTCCGTCGACAACCTCGACCTCCTCCACTTCTACGAGGAGCTGGCCCGCACCCGCGGCTGAGGCCAATGTCAGTGGCGATGGCTACTCTGAGTGAGCAAGCGATTGCGATGCTCAGGGGGAGCCATGCCACGCAAGAACGACACCGGTGCGCGTACGGGCGCGCACCGAACCCGTACCACCGACCGGCGCCGACTGCTGCGCCGCGAGGTCCCCGGCACCATCGGCCTCCTGGCCGACGCCGGGGACTTCGCGGCCATGCGCGGCTACCGCAGCTTCACCTTCGACGACCACCAGGACTACCTCCACCACGTGGACGGCCTGCTCAGGTCCCTCGCGGCCCAGGGCATCCACACCACCGTCGCCCTCTTCGATCCCGAGGAGTACGCCGAATTCTGCGGGGAGACCGGCCTCGACCCGGACACCGCCGAAACCCGCGCCCGCTTCACCGCAGAGCTGGCCGGCAGCGGCGCCCTCCTGCCCTACAGCGGCCAGCCCATCGACGAGCTCGTCCCGCTCCTCGTCGACGAAGCCGTCCGCCAAGCCACCTGGGAGTACGCCACCGGCGTCCTCGCCGAGGTCGGCCACTGCGCGGACTGCGGCGAGGACATCGGCCACTCCTCCTTCGACCGCGCCACCGACGCGCTCAAACGCCTCGTGGCCGGCGCCGGACCCGGCCACCACCACTTCGTCTGCAGCATCCCGACCGAAGCACAACAGCTCGTCGCCGTCCTACACGCCGACGCCACCGACGACCCGGACACACCGCCGCGCATCGACGGCCGGGCAGGCCTCGACTTCGTGACGGTCCTCGCCGCGGGACTCGCCCTCGGCGGCCCCGGGGGACTGGTGGTCCGCACCACCGGTGAGGGCCGCCGGGACCGGGTCCACGGCTGGCGCCTGGACCGCGGCCGGCTCACCGCCCTGTCGGCCGCGGCCGTTTTCAACGCCTACTGCACCGACGCCGACACCGGAGACCCCGTCGCCCCCGAATCGGGCGTCGAATACTGCCCGGGATACGAGGTCGACGCACCCGGACCGCACCACTGACCGGCCCGGAACGGACCGAGGGGCCCTCGCCACCGGCGAAGGCCCCTCTACACCACCCGCACCAACCGGCTACTCGCCGGACAGCACCGCCTGCGCGGCCACACGAGCCTCCTCGGCGCTGTCCGCCGCACGGGCCGCCGCCGCGGCACGCTCGCACTGGGCCAGCGTGTACTTGGCGAGCGTCGCCCGGACGTAGGGAATCGAAGCGGCACCCATCGAAAGGGAGGTGACACCCAAACCGGTCAGCACGCAGGCCAGCAGCGGATCGGAAGCGGCCTCACCACACACGCCGCAGCTCTTGCCCTCCGCCTTGGCGGCATCCGCCGACAGGGCGATCAGGTCGAGCAGCGCCGGCTGCCACGGGTCCTGGAGCCGCGAGACGGCGCCGACCTGACGGTCTGCGGCGAAGGCGTACTGGGCCAGGTCGTTCGTGCCCAGCGACAGGAACTCGACTTCCTGGAGGATGGAGCGCGCCCGCAGCGCGGCGGAAGGGATCTCCACCATCGCCCCGAACTTCGCCTTCAGACCGGCCTCCCGACAGGCGTCCGCGAAGGCTTTGGCATCGATCCGGTCGGCGACCATCGGCGCCATGACCTCGAGGTAGACCGGCAGCCCCTCGGCGGCCTTGGCCAGCGCGGTGAGCTGCGTGCGCAGCACGTCCGGGTGGTCCAGCAGTGAGCGCAGCCCGCGCACACCCAGGGCCGGGTTGGGCTCGTCGCCCGGCGTCAGGAAGTCCAGCGGCTTGTCGGCGCCGGCATCGAGCACCCGTACGACGACCCGGCCCTCGGGGAAGGCTTCGAGCACCTTGCGGTAGGACTCGATCTGCTTCTCCTCGGACGGCGCCTTCTTGCTGTCGTCCAGGAAGAGGAACTCGGTGCGGAACAGACCCACACCCTCCGCCCCCGCCTCGACGGCGGCCGGCACGTCCGCGGGACCGCCG